>CAYUYZ010000007.1:0-106853 GCA_964449575.1 uncultured Stakelama sp. | reverse complement strand
TATAGCGCTTGATCCTGAATTCGCCGAGGCTTGGGCGGAGCTTGGCTATGCACTTGCTCAGATGGAAGGCTATGTCGCGGCGGAGGACCGCATATTGGTGCTCGCCAAGTCGTATGACGCCGCGCAAAAGGCAATCGATCTCAGGCCCGATTACGGCCTGCCCTGGATGGTTCGATCTTGGACTCCGCTGTCACAAGGTAGCTTTGCAGAGTCGATCCGGCTTGCGGACCGCGCCTGTCAGCTTTCGCCCGATGATCCCGATGTGCTCGTCCGCTACGGCTATTATCTGGCGGTCATCGGGCGCGTGAGGGATGCGCTCCCGCCGATCAGGAAGGCAGTTGAGCTGGACCCCATTCAGGGCCGCAATCATATGATCCTGTCCATGGCCCTGCTCGCCGCAGGGGATGTCGACAGGGCGGAGCATCACGGCCAGCTCGCCGTTGGTCTGCAATATCATGCGGCGAGCCTGCCTGTCCAACTGACCGCCAAGGCCGCGGGCAACGCTGAACTGGCGATTGAGCGGATGGTCGCGGGTATCGAGACTTCAGCATCCCGTGCGTTCGTTTCCGAAGTCGCAACGCCGCAACTCTGGCGGATGGTCGGGACTATCGTTTTTGCCGGAACCGACGAGCAGCGGAAGGGCCTCATCGCGCAAATGCTGGCGATGATCCCCGAGCCAACCCGGCGGTCCGATGTTGCCTTCCTCCATATTCTCTTGTCCTGCGGCGGCTATGACGCCTTTTTCGATGCGTTTGGGGACCGGGCTGAACCCGGAAACCACATCATCTTGTGCCTGCTCTGGTGCGGCTTTGCCCCTCAGTCCGGCTTGCGTGAACATCCGGACTTCCCGGCCTTTGCAGCGCGGATCGGCCTCAGAGCTGCATGGGATGTGTACGGTTTGCCCGACTGCTTGGGCGATTGACAGCAGCCTGACCTGCCCGATTTTCCACTTTTTGAGTGGTCCAAAACCTCTAGTATTTTTGGATTTTGAAGGGAATTGGGCATGGCGTTCAAGCAGCACATGCTGGCGGAGTTTATCGGCAAGTTGCGTGAGGCGAAGATCGTCTTGGCGCAGGGAGCGTCGACCGCTGAGGCGTCTCACCGGATCGCGGTCAGCGGGCAGACCTATTACCGATGGCACAAGGAACATTGTGGTCTGATGGCCGATCGGCCAAACGATCCATATGGTATCCGGTCACGTCATGTAGGACGTCTCCGCGCCCCCCTCACAAAACCCCAATATCCCGCAGCCATTGCCGCACCTGCCCCGGCCATTCCGTCGTGATCGGATTCGCCGTCGGCCGCAGCCCATAAGCATGGCCGCCCCGTGCATAGAGCCGCATATCCACCGGCACGCCTGCGTCATTCAGTGCCAGCGCATAGGCCATGGCTTCGCGGACATCGTCGACGGGGTCGTTCATCGCGTGGATGAACAAGGTCGGCGGGGCTTTGGGGCTGATCGTCACCCAGGGTTGCAGCGTCAGGTCGGTCTTGGCCCTGTTCGAGTCCCACAGCCGCCCGGTATAGGCGATGATCGCGAAGTCGGGGCGGGGGGATAGCGCATCGGCGGCGTCGGTCGGCGGATAGGTGCGCGCTTCCACGTTGCTGATGTTGGCGACCAGATAAGCGCCGGCGGAAAAGCCAATGACGCCGATCTTGTGCGGATCGATGCCGTAGCTGGCGGCGCGGTGCCGGAGCAGGCTCATCGCGCGCTGGGCGTCTTCCAGCCCCAGCAATATCTTGGGGCGCTGCTGCCGCCCGTTGACCTTGGGCCAGACCTGCGGCGTGCGGTATTTCAGGACCACGCAGGTCATCCCCTGCCGGATCACCCAATCGCAGATTTCGGTGCCTTCGAGATCGGTCGCCACGGCGTAGAACCCGCCGCCGGGCAGGACCAGCATCGCGGCGCCGCTATTGCGCCCGATCGGCCGATAGAGCGTCATCGTCGGCCGGGTGATATAGCTCGCCCAATACCATTTGCGCCCGCCCACCAGCGGCGAGCCATTGCCCGTTGCTTCGGGGTGATCGCCGCTGTCGGGCTTGGCGAGCGCGACACTCGCGGGCCAGAGCGGGATCTGCGTCCCGCCCGGCGTCGGCTGCCACACGCCGGGCCGCTCGACCTTGGGGATTTCGACCGGGGCAGGGTCGTCGGCCGTGCTTGCCTGCGTACACGCCGGTCCCGCGATGCTGCCTGCGAAGAGGGCGAGGGCTAGCGTGGAAAACCGCGACCCGCGCTTCACCGCCGTGCGCGTTCGTCGTCGCGTTGGACGATGAGCTTGCGCACCCGGTCGATGCTCGCGTTGAAGTCGGCGGTGTCGCGTGGGCGGAGCGTTGCGGCGCGGCGATAGGCGTCGATCGCGGCTTCGTAATCGCCGCGCGCCTCGGCACAAATGCCGGTGTCATAGGCGAGCGCGAAATGCGGCGTGGCCTGGTCGAGCGCGGCGAGTTCAGTGCAGGCGCCGGTCAGGTCGCGCTGGGTGGCGCGCACGGCCGCCTTGAAGCGGTCGTGAAATTCCTTGGGCATCCCTTCGCGGCTTTCGTAGAAGCGTGGCGCATAGGTTTCGCTGTGCGGGCTGATTTCGCGCGCCACTTCCTCGGCAATGCTGTCGGTCAGCCCGCGCACCACACCGTCGACCGCGCCAGGGGCGCTCTCGCCGGGGCACCAGGTCACGGCATTCTGGCGCGGCTTGCGAGTCGAATAGACGACCCGCCCGTCGCTCGCGCGCGCGATCCGCAGGTCCGCCGACACATCGATCGTGCGCTGGCGGCAATAGATTGTCTGCTTTTCCTTGCGGACGCATTTTTCGTTGCCCGATGGGTCCTTGGTCTTCTCGACGCAATTCTCGCGTTCCTGCGACACGCGCGCTTCGTTGATTTCGGTCGAAACGAAGCCCGAGAGGATGCCGTCGACATCGGCTCCGCCCGCGACGACGCTATAGTGGCCGCGATTGCCGATCGCGCGTTCGAGCGCATAGCCTAGCGCGCGGCCATCGGGGCCGTCGATGCGGTCGACGCCCATGCGCTTCAGAAAGCTCGGCTCGCGGTAATCGGCGGGGAAGCGGCCGGTGATCTTGACGCTTTCGGCCAGCGCGGCGCCACTCAGCGCCAGCGCGCCGACCGCCACGAGCTGCCACGACCGCAATCGACGCATGATGTCCCCCATTTTCGAACCCGGCAGAAGATTAGCGCGGGCGCGCGCTACAGCCAACTCCGCTCGCGAAACCATTTGGTGATGATGTATTTGACGCCGCGCACCACCGGCATGCCTTCGTGCAGCGTCAGGATGTTCGGGCTGCCGTCGAGCGTCATATTGTTCCACGCGAGCAACAGGCCGCGTTTGGGCGCGACGCGGAAACCGGCTTGCGGGAACCAGGTCGCGCCGCCGTCCGCGACATCGTTGAGATAGACCATCGCGGTCCACGTCCGCTGGCCGCCCTGCTCACGCACCTTTTGCCAATAGGATTGGGTTTCGAAGAAATAGTCGTGGTGCGCGCGGAAATGCTGACCCGGCGCATAGCGCTGACCCTGGATCGTCTCGCCCTGTTCGGGCGGCTGGCCGAGCAGCGCGGCAATGCCCTCGTCGACCGGGCGGATATCATCGGCCCAGCGTTCGAGGTCGCAGCTTTCGCTGGTGCGGAAATTCTCCTCGGGGTGATCGCTCAGCAAGGTCGAGGGGCGGCGCCCCGCGTCGATCCGCGCGATCAGCCGCGCGCAGGTGCCGGCATCGAGGAAATTGTCGACGCGATAGGCTTGGACGCCTTCGACGCCAATCGGCGTGGCGTGCGGGTGGGCGGCCAGCGTCGCGGCGACCGAGGCGCCGATCCCGGCGCGTAGTGGCGAGGCCGGACCCGATTTTTTGAAGCGATTGAACACGCGGGCGACTCTGCCGCTGCTCATGCAAAAAGCAAGGCCCGGCGGGGGTGCCGCCGGGCCTTGTCCGTTCAGATCACGACGTCAGTAGAAGATGCCGTAAACCACATCGACCACTTCGCCCGTCTCGACATCGACGAGCAGCGCGTCCCCATAATAGCGCACCCATTCATAGGGATAATAGGCTTCGGGCAGGCGGTAATAATAGGGATCGCTGATCCAGTATCGCTGATCGAACAGGATGCTGTTCAGCGTGTAGCCGATCGAGAACCGCCGATAGCCATAGCTCCAGCCATAGGGGGCGTAATAGCGGGGCAGGCGGAAGATATCGCGGTTGAAGCTGCGATAGCTCTGCCAGTTCCAGCGATTGTCGCGCCGCCAGTCGCGGTTCCACGCACCGCGAAAGCCGTTACCAAAGCGCCCGTCGCCGCGATAATTGGGCTGGTTGCGATAGGCGCCCCGGAAATCCTGGCGGAACCCGCCCTGAAATCCCTGGCGGTTGTCGCCCCGGAAGTCGCGGCGAAAATCGTCGCGGAACCCCGGTCGATTGTCGCCCCGGAAGTCCGGACGCTGATCGCGACGGAAATCCTGCCGGTCATCGCGGCGATCAGCGCGGAAATCCTGACGATCGTCACGCCGGTCCGCGCGAAAGTCCGGTCGCTGGTCGCGGAATTGCGGCGCGGGCGGGGTGCCGCCGAACGTCCCGCGATTCTGGCGGAAATCCTGCGGGTTGTCGCGCCGGTCACCCCGGAAATCGGGGCGATCGCCGCGCACCTGACCCTGGAACTGGGGCTGCTGCTGGAACACCGGCGGCGTTGACGGCCGCGGGCGCTGGTCGATCGTGACTTGCGGCACATCGGCACGCGGCTGGTTGAAGCCGCGATCGGGCCGCTGGAACTGCGGCTGCTGCGGTTGGTTGAAGCCACGGTCGGGTCGCTGGAATTGCGGCTGCTGCGGCTGGTTGAAGCCACGATCGGGGCGCTGGAACTGCGGCTGCGCTTGCGGCGGCGGCTGAAACTGCGGCTGCTGCGGTCGCGGCTGAAAATTGGGCCGGTCATAGCGCGGCTGCGCGGGCTGAAAGCGCGGGCCGCCTTCATTGAGCTGGCGCTGTGCGCGCTCGGGGCGACCGCCCTCTTCCTGCGCAAGCGCCGCACCGGGGATCAACGCCACCGCCGCCAGCAGACCGACAAAAAACGACTTACGCATCATGTCCTCCAAACACGCGTCGATCCGAAAGGCCGGTGCCGACGATGACATGCTTTTGCAATTTGCGCGATGAGCGGTTTCTGAATTGGCGTGACAGCTTATTGAAAGCTTAATTCTTCGGCGGGGTGAGCGCGGGGACGATGCGCGCGGCATCGGCAGGCTCGATGCCGGGGCGGGGCGGACCCGCGACCGTCTCGTCACCGCGCTGGATGCGCGCGGCGAGCTGCACCGCTTCGATCACGCGCGGATAGACGCCGCAGCGGCAAATATTGGTGATCGCGGCCTCGATATCCTCTTCGGACGGATTGCGGTTCTTCTTGATCAGCACGGCAGCGGCCATGATCATGCCGGGGATGCAAAAGCCGCATTGCGGCACGTTCTTCGCGATCCATGCTTGTTGCACCGGATGCTCGCGCTCGCGCGACAGCCCCTCGATCGTGGTGACGAAGGTGCCTTCCAGACTGCCGATCGCGACCTGGCATGACCGCACGGCATTGCCATCGACATCGACCGTGCAAGCGCCGCAGTGGCCGGTGCCGCAGCCATATTTGGTGCCGGTCAGGTTCGACGCATCGCGCAGCGCCCACAGCAGCGGCGTTTTGGGGTCCATCCGATAATCGATCGGCTGGTTGTTGACGGTGAATTTGGTCATGCGGGCTCGGCCTTCGGACGCGGCGGGCTGGCAGTGGCGGAGACCATGCGGTCGCCGTCAATGACGATCGGGCTGGCGACACCGGGGATGCCGTCGCGCGCGATCTGCATCCCGCGCGCGATGACTTGCGGGTCGGCGAAGACTTCGTCGACGGCGTTGATTGGCCCGGCGGGGACGCCTGCGGCTTCGAGCGCTTCGTAAAGATCGGCCTTGACCCAGGTGACGATGACAGCGGTGAGCGCGGCGATCAGCGCGGCCCGGTTGCGCACCCGCGCCGGGTTGGTGGCAAAGCGTGGATCGTCGGCGAGGGGGAGCTTCAGCACCTCGCACAATTTGCGGAACTGCCCGTCATTGCCAACCGCGATGATCAGGTCGCCATCGGCGCAGACGAAGGATTGATAGGGCGCGAGATTGGCGTGGCCATTGCCCATCCGGTGCGGCACCACCCCGCTCGCCATCCAGTTGAGCGCTTGGTTGGCGAGCACCGCGACTTGCGTGTCGAGCAGCGCCATGTCGATATGCGCGCCCTTTCCGGTCGCGTCACGCTGGCGGAGTGCCGCGAGGATTGCGACTGCCGAATAGACGCCGGTGAAGATGTCGGCATAGGCAATGCCTGACTTTTGCGGCGCGCCATCGGGCTCGCCGGTCATCGACATGATCCCGCCCATGCCCTGAATGATGAAGTCATAGCCCGCGCGGTGCGCATAGGGGCCGGTCTGGCCAAAGCCGGTGATCGAACAGGTGATGAGGCGCGGGTTGATCGCCGAAAGGCTCGCATGGTCGAGGCCGTATTTGGCGAGCCCGCCGACCTTGTAATTCTCAATGACGACATCGGCATCGGCGATCAGGCCGCGCACCTGCGCCTGCCCCTCTGGCGTCGTGATGTCGATCGCGACTGAGGTCTTGCCGCGATTGGTCGAGTGGTAATAGGCGGCGTCGAGATTGGCGCCGTCGGGCCCGGTCATGAACGGCGGCCCCCAATGGCGGGTGTCGTCGCCCGCGCCGGGCCGTTCGACCTTGACCACTTCGGCCCCCAGATCGGCGAGCAATTGCCCGCACCACGGCCCGGCCAGAATGCGCGCGAGTTCGACCACCTTGATCCCGGCGAGCGGGCGCGCGGTCATGCGAGTGGCTGGCGGATGGCGTAGACGACATGGCTGGTCGCCACGCCCGCCATGTCGAAGTCGATCGTCCGGTCAGTGAGCAGCACGCCGCCGATCTTCTCCATCGCCCGGCGCGAGCGGATGTTGGTCGCACCGACATAGAAGACCGCCGCGTCGAACCAGCGCAGCGCATGCGCGATCATCAGCGTCTTGATCTCGCGGTTGGTTGTGCCGCCCCAATACGCGCGCGCGAGGAATGTCCAGCCGATCTCGACTTCGCCCGGCTCGACGCGGGTGCGGTCATAGCGGCTCGACCCGATCACCGCGCCGCTGGCATTGTCGCGGATGATGAGGCACCCGCCCGACGCCATCGCATCGGCGAAGAAGCGGCGGAAGACCGGCTCCTGCCAGCGATCATGCGCCGGGTGGACTTCCCAGATCAGCCGATCGGACGCGACTGCGAACAGCGCGTCCCAATCGGTGTCGAGCAGGGGCGACAGCGTGACGGTTGCGCCCACCAGCGTCGGCTGGGCATCGAACGGAGTCGTCTCGACCATCAGAAGGCAGCAATCCCGGTGATCGCCCGGCCCAGGATCAGCGCATGCACGTCGTGCGCGCCTTCATAGGTGTTGACCGTCTCGAGGTTCATCAGGTGGCGCATCACCTGATATTCGCCCGAAATGCCGTTGCCGCCGTGCATGTCGCGCGACGCCCGCGCGATATCGAGCGCCTTGCCGACATTGTTGCGTTTGACGATCGAAATCATCTCGGGCGCGAACTTATGCGCGTCCATCAGCCGCCCGACTCGCAAGCTCGCCTGCAAGCCCAGCGCGATCTCGCTCGCCATGTCGGCGAGCTTCTTCTGGTAAAGTTGCGTCGCCGCGAGTGGCCGCCCGAACTGCTTGCGGTCGAGGCCATATTGCCGCGCGGCGGTGTAGCAGAATTCGGCGGCGCCCATCGCGCCCCATGAAATGCCGTAGCGCGCGCGGTTGAGGCAGCCGAACGGCCCTTTGAGGCCCTGCACATTGGGCAGCAGCGCGTCCTCGCCGACTTCGACGCCGTCCATCTGGATCATGCCGGTGATCGAGGCACGAAGCGAGAGCTTGCCCTCGATCTTGGGGGTGGCGAGGCCCTTCATGCCCTTTTCAAGGATGAACCCGCGAATGCCGCCGCCATGTGCGTCGCTCTTGGCCCAGACGACGAACACATCGGCGATCGGCGAATTGGAAATCCAGGTCTTCGCCCCCGAAATCCGGTAGCCGCCGTCGATCTTCTCTGCCTTGGTCAGCATGCCACCGGGGTCCGAGCCGGCATCGGGCTCGGTCAAGCCAAAGCAGCCGATCCATTCGCCGGTCGCGAGCTTGGGGAGATATTTGTGGCGCTGCTCCTCCGATCCATATTCGTAGATCGGGAACATCACGAGGCTGGATTGGACGCTCATCATCGATCGATAGCCCGAGTCGACCCGCTCGACTTCGCGCGCGACGAGCCCATAAGCGACATAGGAAGCGCCGACGCCGCCATATTCGGCGGGGATCGTCGGCCCGAGCAACCCGAGCGCCCCCATTTCGGGGAAAATGTCGGGGTCGGTGGTCTCGTGCTGGAACGCATCGATGATGCGCGGCGCGAGCTTGTCCTGCGCGTACGCCGCTGCGGTATCGCGGACGGCGCGTTCTTCTTCATCGAGCTGATCGTCGATGAAGAAGGGATCGGCCCAGTCGAACCTGCTCATGCCGGACATGTGATGTGCTCCTGAATGGTCGAAACCCGATTCCGCGCAACCGCGTGATTTGTCCAGCCCCGTCCTTTAGAAGGTGGTCATGACTCAGCCCATTCGCCCCTGCCGCTCCGCGCTGTACCTGCCCGCGTCAAACCCGCGCGCGATCGAGAAGGCGCGGGGGTTGCCGTGCGATGCGGTGATTCTCGACCTGGAAGACGCGGTCGCGCCCGACGCGAAGGCCGAGGCGCGGGCAGCGGCGGTGGTCGCGTTCGATATCGGCGGGTTCGGCGATCGGCTGACGGTGCTGCGCGTCAATGCGCTCGACACGCCATGGGGCGAGGCCGATCTGGCCGCCGTTGCTGACATGGACGTTGATGCCGTGCTCGTCCCCAAAATCGCGACCGCCGCCGACGTGGCGCGCTACCGCGAGCGGCTGAACGGGCAGAAGCTTTGGGTGATGATCGAAACGGCGCGCGCGGTCGCGAACCTCCAGCCGATCGCTGATGCGGTCGGCGAGGGCGGGGCGTTCGTGATCGGCACCAACGACCTTGCGCTCGAAATGCGCTGTGCGGGGCGGTCGGCGCTGCTGCCGGTGCTGAGCCTCGCGGTCGCCGCCGCACGGGCGAGCGGGCTAATCGTGCTCGACGGCGTGCGCAATGATTTCAGCGATGTCGAAGCCTTTCTTGCCGAGGCCGAGCAAGGGCGCGACCTGGGCTTCGACGGCAAGACGCTGATCCACCCCGCGCAGATCATCGCCTGCAACAGCGTCTTTACGCCCTCAGCCGAACAAGTCGCCCGCGCCCGCGCGATCGTCGCGGCATTCGACCTGCCCGAACATGCCGGCAAAGGCGCGATCCGGCTCGACGGGCGGATGGTCGAGCGGCTCCACCTCGCCGAAGCGCAGCGCACGCTCGCGCTTTTCGCCGCTGCCAATTCGGCCTATGCTGCCGCCAAAGACGATTAGGAGAAGCCCCGATGGCCACCGCGCTCAAGCCCACCGAAACCAGCGTCCGCGACCGTTGCTCGCCTGAGGAATGGCAGGCACGCGTCGATCTCGCCGCCGCCTACCGGCTGGTGGCTATGTACGGCTGGGACGACCTGATCTTCACCCATTTGTCGGCGCGGGTGCCGGGGCCCGAGCATCATTTCCTGATCAATCCCTACACGCACATGTTCGAGGAAATGACCGCGTCGGCGCTGGTCAAGATCGACGTCGACGGCAACAAGGTCGACGACACGCCCGCCCCGGTGAACCGTGCGGGCTTCGTGATCCACTCGGCGATCCATATGGCGCGCGAGGATGCCGCGTCGGTGATGCACCTCCACACGCCTTACGGTCAGGCCGTGTCGGCGATGGCTGAAGGACTGCTGCCGCACACCCAGACCTCAATGATCGCCGGGCACGACGTCGCCTATCACGAGTATGAAGGCATCGCGACCGAGCTCGAGGAGCGCGAGCGGCTGGTCGAGGATCTTGGCACGAAGCACACGATGATCCTGCGCAACCACGGCACGCTGGCGGTGGGCGCGACCGTCGCGCAGGCATTCCTGCGGCTTTATTTCCTCGAACGCGCGTGCGAAGCGCAGGTGCATATGCTGGCTGCGGGGCGGGATGGCCTGCACAACCCGCCACAGGGCGTGGAAGGCAAGGTCGAGGAACAATCGAGCGGCGCCGGGATGGCAATGCTCGCACAGGGGCTGGCGTGGCCGGCGCTGCTGCGGAAGTTGGACCGGCATAATCCGGGGTATGCGGAGTAGGGGGCTGAGCTTGTTTTGTCAGGTTTACTCAGCCTAGGCAGATTCTCCCCAACACTTTTCAACTTCCCAAAGATATCTATTGGGGAACATATCACGAATTTTCGCTATTACCTTTCTATACTCATCTCGATCAAATTTTGTCCAAGCTTTTTTGAATAGCTTGCGGTTGTGTTCGTCCCGCAATTCCCGTTTGATATCCGGACAACTTAATATCTGTCGATCAATTGGAGGATGCAATACGTGCCAATACGGCGATTCACTATTTCCTAGAAATTGAGTTTTAAGATATACATTTATGAGTTTAGCTGACCTCCCATAGAAGAAATCAGTAAAGCACTCTTTAGCTAGCTCCGTCAGATTCTGACAGATTTGGTCGTGCCAATCATCAAATTCATTTTGAGATGAGGGTATGATGCCTTCTTCTAAATTATCACGAGCGCCGCATCTGGTGATCAGGTTGATTACTTTTGTCGTTGTCATCCCTGCCTGACGGCGTTGAGCAGCACGGGACGCCGCCCAGCAGGCGAACCGATGTCTATGTTCAGAAAAATTATATGTGCTTTGACTCAAGGCACCAGCACCACCCGCCCCACCGCCTGACGGCTCTCGATATACGCATGCGCTTCCGCCGCTTCCGATAGCGCGAAGCTCCGGTCGATCACCACTTCCAGCTCCCCCGCAGCGACATCCTCGATCAGGCCCTGGATCATGTCGTGCACCCGGTCGGTCATGATTTCGGCACCGAGGAACACGCCGCTCAAGCTGCGGTTGCCGCCCATCAGCGAGGCGACGTCTACCTTCATTGCCTCGCGCCCGGCAGCGCCAACCATCGACAGCCGCCCGCGATAGGCGAGTGCGTCGATTGAGCCTTGCAAGGTCGTGCCGCCGACGGGATCGACCACGACATCGGCGCCCTTGCCGCCGGTCAGCCGCCGCACTTCGGCGGCGACCTCGTCGCGCTTGTAGTTGATGCCGTGGTCGAGGCCGTAAGCCTTCAGCCGCTCCAGCCGCTCGTCGCTTGAGGCCGTCGCGAGCACCGTCGCGCCCGCCTGTTTCGCGAGCTGGATCGCGGCGATGCCGACGCCGCTCGCGCCCGCCTGAATCAGCGCATTCTCGCCGGCCTTCAGCCCACCGCGCCCGAACAGGCATTCATGCGCCGTCCCGAACGCGACCGGCACCACGGCGGCCTTGGCGGGGTCAAGCCCGGCGGGGATCGGCCAGCAATTGCGCGCAGGCACCGGACGTAGCTCGGCATGCGAGCCGAACGCATCGACCGTCGCTACCCGGTCGCCGACCTTCAGATGGGTGACTTCAGCGCCGACTTCGATGATCTCGCCCGCCGCCTGATAGCCGACGATGTGCGGCGTGGTGACGAGCGGCCCGCGCCAGCGATTGAGCGTATCGCCGCCCTCGATGCTGACCGCCTCGACGCGGATGACGACGCCCTTGGGGTGGCAGACGGGATCGGCCACGTCTTCATACACCAGCACGCTGGGGTCGCCATTGGTGTAATAGACTGCTGCTTTCATGCGTCCGCTCCTGTATTTGGTTTGTGCGCATCTGCGCTCGGCGCGCGCGGTATGGCAAGCGTCAGCGCGTCTGTAGTTAGGCGCGCCCCCTAACCCCGTTCGTGCTGAGCTTGTCGAAGCACCGTTCTTCTCTTGCGACCGGCACGAAGAAGAAGGGCAGTGCTTCGACAAGCTCAGCACAAACGGGATATGGGGATGGTGCATCCAAACACACCTCAGCAGCCGAGTTGGTCCGCCAATTCCTCGATACTTCCCACCGACCACTCCCACGCCTGCACCATATGGGCGTCGGGGGCGGGGGCGCCGCCATATTCCAGCGGGCGGGCGATGAAGGCGGTCTTCAAGCCCACCGCGCGCGCGGCGGCGAGGTCGCTGTGGTGCGCAGCGACGAGGCAAAGCTCGGCGGGCACGATGCCGAGGATGTCGGCGGTGCCGAGGTACGCGCCCGGCAGCGGCTTGTAGATCCCCGTCGCTTCGGCGCCGAGGATCGCATCCCACGGCAGGCCCGCACGCCGCGCCATCTCCAATGTCAGCGCGATATTGCCGTTCGACAGCGTGACGATGGGGAAGCGCGCCCTGATCCGCGCGAGGCCCGCCACCGCATCGGGCCAAGGATCGAGCCGCCGCCACGCCACGGCGATGTCGGCGCGCGTCGCTTCATCCCAGTCAAGACCCAGCGTGCCGAGCAGATCGTCGAGCGTCTCGCGGTTAAGGATGTCGAGCCGCGTATAAGGCCGCGCGCCGCTGCGGCAGGCCTGCATCGCGGGCTGGTAGCGTGCCCGCCACTGGTTGGCGAAGCTGTGCGGATCGATGCCCGTGCCCGCCAGCAAGGGTGCTGCCTCGCGCGCGATGCTGGTCCGCCAGTCGACGACGGTGCCGAACACATCGAACGCGAAAACCTTGACCTCGGGCATGATCGGCTCTCCAACTGCGCGGCAACGACCGTCGCTGCGATGCCTGATATGGTCAATGGGCGCGGTCAATGGGGGGCGATGATGGCAAGGACACCGCGCGGCGGGCTGTGGATGCTGGTGCTGGGGCTGATCCTGGCGATTGGCGGCGCTTTCTGGGCCTCATCGGTGCAGACCAGCGGCGGCGTGAGCGTGCGCGACATCCGCTTTACCGGCGCCAGCGGCAAGACGATGAGCGCGCTGCTCTATGTGCCGCCGGGCGCGACCCCGCAGGCCAAGGCGCCGGGCATCCTCGCGGTCCACGGCTATATCAATTCGCGCGAGACGCAGGATGCGTTCGCGATCGAATTTGCACGGCGCGGTTATGTCGTGCTGGCGATCGACCAGCGGGGGCACGGCTATAGCGATGGCCCGGCCTATGCCGACGGTTTCGGCGGGCCGGATGCGCTGAAGTATCTGCGGTCGCTGCCGATGGTCGACACCGCCAATATCGGGCTGGAGGGTCACAGCATGGGTGGCTGGACCGTGCTCGCCGCCGCGGCCGCGATGCCCGACGCGTATAAGGCGATCGTGCTCGAAGGATCGTCGACCGGTAAGCCCTTCGCCCAGGAGGGCAGCCCGACTTGGCCGCGCAATCTGGGGCTGGTGTTCAGCCAGTATGATGAATTTTCCAAGCTGATGTGGGGCGTCGACAAGGCGCGTGACATCGGTACGTCCGCAAAGCTCAAAGCCGTGTTCCGTACCACCGAAACGATTCAGCCGCGCAAGCTCTATGGATCGATCGCCGATGGCACCGCGCGCATTTTGGCGACGCCGGCGGTGACGCATCCGGGCGACCATATTTCACCCGAAGCGGTGGCGCGGGCGATCGACTGGTTTTCGGTGACGCTCAAGGGCAGCAAGCCGATCCCGTCGAGCGACCAGATCTGGGTCGGCAAGGAAATCGGCACCGGCCTCGGGCTGGTCGGGTTCGTGCTGGTGGTGCTCGGCAGTTTCGATCTGCTGCTCGGCGTGTCGGCGTTTGCGGGGCTGCGGCGCGAGCCGGTTCCGGGCAGCGCGCGGCGTGACGGCAAATGGCGCACGGCTTTCCTGCAAACCGCCTTACTGCCGATGCTGACCTTCTTCCCCTGCTTCATCGCGGTGTTCCTGCTGGTGCCGCCCAACCCGGTGCTGCCGCAGACGGTGAGCACGCAGGTCGCGCTGTGGCTGCTGGTCGGCGCGGCGATCAGCACTTGGATCGGGCGGGGGACGCGGGTTGGACCGCAATCGGGCTGGGGACAGTCGATCGCGATTGCGGCGCTCAGCACCGCTGCGGGCTATGCGCTGCTGGCGCTGGTCGACCGAGTCTTCGTCACCGATTTCCGGCTGTGGGTGGTCGGGATCAAGCTGCCGAGCGTGCAGCAACTGACGATCGCGGCGATCTATGTGGTGCCGATCACGTTCGGTTTTGTCGCGGCGCTGCGGACGCTGACCGGGCGGCTGACAGTGAAGGGCGACGGCTGGCTGGCGCAATATGGCTGGGCGAAAGTCGCGATGGTGCTTGGCATCTTCGTGCTGCTCGCGGTCGATTACGGCGTGTTCTTCGCGACCGGCCAGTTGCCGACGGCGTTCGATCCGCTGACGACGGTGATTGCGATCCAGTTCATCGTGCTGCTGCCATTGATTGCCGTGATCGGCGTCTTCACCTGCCGGCGGACGGGGAGCCACCGGCCGGGTGCCGTACTCGTCGGGCTGCTGGTGACGCTCTACACCGTCGCGGGGACAGCGACGCAGGGCTGGTAATCGCAGCGCCCATTTGCCAAGGCGCGCGCATGAGCTTTGCCTTGCCCGGAGTCGATCTCGACGCGTTTGTTGCGGCGACGCTGGCCGAGGATATGGGGCAGGGGGGCGACATCACCGCCGCCGCTGTCATTCCCGCCGACGCGCGCTTCACCGGCGTGATGGACAGCCGCGACCCGATTGTGGTCGCGGGGCTACCGATCGCCGAAGCCTTTTTCCGCGCGCTTGACCCCGATGTGCGGATCGAGGCGCTGGTGGCGGACGGCGATAGCGTCGCGGCGGGCACCGATCTGCTGCGGTTGGAAGGGAAAGCGCGCGCACTCCTCACCGCCGAACGCTCGGCACTCAACACGGTGCAGCATCTGTCGGGCATCGCGACGATGACGCGCAGCTATGTCGATGCGATCGCGGGGACGGGTGCGACCTTGCTCGACACGCGCAAGACGATTCCCGGCCTGCGCGTGCTGGAAAAATATGCGACGCGGATGGGCGGCGCGACCAATCACCGCATGGGGCTGTGGGACGCGGCGATGATCAAGGACAATCATGTCGCGGTCGCCGGATCGGTCGGCGAAGCGGTACGCCGCGCGGTCGCGGCGGGGATCGAACGCATCATCGTTGAGGTCGACCGGATCGACCAGATTGCGCCAGCGCTGGACGCCGGGGCGACGCATTTGTTGCTCGACAATATGCCGCCGTCGGTGCTGCGCGAGGCGGTCGCGCTGGTCGCCGGGCGGGTGCCGACTGAGGCCTCAGGCGGCGTCCGGCTCGACACGATCCGCGCGATTGCCGAGACGGGCGTGACCTTCATCAGCGTCGGGCGGCTGACGCAATCGGCGCCCGCTGCCGATATCGGCCTCGATTTTTCAGCCGCTTGAGCCGCGCCAGCCGGGCGCTATGATGATGTTACAATAAGGGGAAATGCCATGGACCGGCCTGCATCGATCGTTCGCTTCGAACAATTTTATCTCGGCCATATCGTGGTCGGTCTGGTGGGGTCGTCGGTCGCCCTGTTCGGCAGCGACAATCCGGCGCTTGCGCAAGCCAATGAGACCGTCGGGCCGTGGTTGCTGCCGTTGATGCTTGGGCTTGGGGTGCTGACCCAAGTGCTGCTGTGGTATTTCATCAGCCGCAAGGGGGCAGCGGTCGCTAAATGGATTCTCGTCGCGCTGACGGCACTTAATCTGCTCGGCGCCGTGTTTCTGCTGTTCGGGCTGGTGACGGGGTTCGGGGCCGAGTCGCGCAGCCTTGTGGGGTCGCTGTTCAGCTTGGGCGCGTCGGCATTGCTGATCGCCGCGGTCGCCATGATGTTCCGGCCCGATACGCAGGCCTGGTTCGGTGAAGCGGCGCCCGCAGCATGATCCGCCTAGCGCTGACGCTCGCCGCGCTGGCACTACCGACGCTGGCGCAGGCGCAGGCCTATAGCTGCGCGGTGCCAGCTAAGCTGCCGCGCCCGCGCCCCGATTTGCCGACGCCCGCACAGCCCAAGCGTGTGCTGCCGATCGGCGGCTATACCCTCGCGATCAGCTGGGCCGCGCAATATTGCCACAACAATGCCAGCGACGCGTCGGCCAAGTTCGAATGCGGCAGCGGCAATCGTTTCGGCTTCACGCTGCACGGGCTGTGGCCCGATGGCGAGGGGCCCGAATGGCCGCAATATTGCCGGGCGACGGGCATCGTCCCCGCGCCGGTCATTCGCGGCCAGCTCTGCGCGACCCCCTCGGCCCAGCTCATCCAGCACGAATGGGCCAAGCACGGCACCTGCATGAGCAGCCGCCCGGCCGATTATTTCGCCAAATCCTCCCGGCTCTATACGGCCCTGCGCTATCCTGACATGGCGGCGCTGTCGCGGCGTGACGGGCTGACGGCGGGCGATGTCGCCACGGCCATGGCCGCCGCCAATCGCGGCATCACCGCCGACATGATGCGGATTACCGCCAATAAATCGGGTTGGCTTGAGGAGGTGTGGCTCTGCCTCGACAAGCAATTCGCTTATGCGCGCTGCCCCGCGCATCAAGGCGGGCTGGCGGCGGACGCGCCGATCAAGATTTGGCGCGGGGCTTCGCGTCGATAAGCACGCTCGACGGATGATGCTTGTCGAGGTGGCGCTTGATGATCTTCAGGTTGCGCGTGTTCGACCGAAAGAAGAAATCGGGGATGGCGCCGACAAAGGGGATCAGCCCCAGCCCGAAATCGATGCCGACATTGCCCGCCATCCGCGTCATCTGCCAGCGCGACATACCCAGATTGCGCGCTTCCCAGATCATATAGGCGCCCATCGCCGCCGCGACCGCATCGCCCGCAATCGGCACCAGATCGAGGATCACGTCGAGGCCGATTTTGCGGTTGATGCCGGGGATCGTCACCAATCCTTCCATCAGATGCTCAAGCGCTTCGACCCGCTGGCGAACCGACGCCGGATCGTCCTTCAGCGCCAAGGCTTCTGCGAACCGCGACACGGTCTCGGGGTCGATACGGGTAGTGCGACCAGCCATCATTGCCTCTCGTTACGCAGCGCATTCAACGAATGCCACGCGCGGGCGTTCCCTTGCCACCGGGCCAGCCGCAGCGCGACGAGGTTCCAGCGCAAGGGCCGCGCGATCGGGATATAGGCACCGTCCTCGGCCAGTGCCATATCCGCCTCGGCGAGGCGCGCCGCACGGCTGGCCATGTCGGGCGCGTCGCGCGCCGCATCGATCTTGGCAGCGACATCGGGGCTGCACAGCTGGCACGCCGTGCCGAGATACCAGCGCGCGCTGTCATAGGGCGCAACCGCATCGATCAGCCGCAGGTCGGCGCTGGCGCCCATCGGCACCCGCTGCGGCTCGATGCCGATCGCGCGCAGCGACGCGCCGACAAAGCCATAGAGAATCGTCGCGCCCGGCCCCTTGGGCAGCGCAATCCGCAGCACCGGCGCGGCGTCCTTGTCAGCCCGCCAGCGCGCGACGCGGGCACGCGCGCCTTCGCGCCGGGCGGCGGGGTTGAGCCGGGTCCAGCTTGGCAGGGTCGGGGGGCTGCTGGAGTCAAGTTGATCGGGCAACAGCCGTTCGTCGGCGGTCCAGCCCGGCGCATAAGCCGCGACCAGCGCGGTGCGGTCGATTGCCTGCGCAACCGCAAGCCGGTTCGCGGCATCGGCGAGGAAGCCGTCGCGGTTCACAACGGCGAACCCGAACAGTCCGGCGGCGGGATCGATCTTCAAATTGGCGGGCGCCACCTGCACGCCCGCGAGCAACGGCCAGTCGGCGAAGCTGCCCCCCGTCACCATGTCTGATTCGCGCGCGACAAAGCGCAGGATCGCGCGCGACGCGCGTTCGCCGTAAAGCTGCACCGATTGCTCGGGCCCTGGCTCCTGCACATCTTCGGCGGCGGCGCGGACCGGATCAAAGGCGGGGCGCAGCATCACCCAGTTACGCCCGCGCGCCTTCAGCCGGAACGGCCCGCTGCCCGCCGGTGGGCGCGCCTTGAACATCGCGAGTTCGGGTTGCGCGAACAGCTTGAGCAGATCGGGGCGGGGGCGCGACAGGCGGATTTCGACCACCTGCGGCGTCATTTCGACGACTTCGTCGATTGCTGTCAGGAAGGGGCGCAGCGGATTGCGCGACTCGCGCCCGAGCTCGCGGTTCAGCACCGCGACGACATCGGCGGCTTTCACTGCTTCGCCATCGCTCCATTCGGCATCGCGCAGGCGGAAGACATAGCTGAGGCCATTGTCGAGCACGGTCCAGCGTTCGGCGAGCCCCGGCGCGATCTGCCCGCTCGCGTCGAAGCGGACGAGGCCTTGCGCGACCGAATCGATCATCAGCCGCGCGGGCATATCCGTCGACCCGCGCGCGGGATCGACCAGCCCCGGCGTCTTGCCGATCGCGCTGACGATCACCGGGCCGCGATCGGCACGGCGGTCACAACCGGCCAGCGTCAGCGCGGTGAGGGCGATTGAAAGGGCAGCTCGGAGTCGGCGCATGACGGCTCTTGTGCCACGCGGGCGGGCCGGGGGCTATGGTGCGGACGGCGGGACTTGAACCCGCATTTCCATAGGGAAGACAGATTTTAAGTCTGCTGCGTCTACCGATTTCGCCACGTCCGCGGCAGCGCAGTGCAAGCGCAGGCGCGCGGCGGCGTCAAGCGGTGACGTGTATCCCGCGCTACATGTTCAGGCGCTGGCGCATTTCCTTGCCGGGCTTGAAATAGGGCACGCGCTTGGCATCGACATCGACCAACTCGCCTGTGCGCGGGTTACGGCCGGTGCGCGCGTCGCGGGCGCGCGTGCTGAACGCCCCGAAGCCGCGCAGTTCAACGCGACCATTGGCGGCGAGCTGGGCGGAGATTTCATCGAAGAAGGTGGCGACGATCGCTTCGATGTCGCGCGGCGTCAGATCGGGGTTCTCGGCAATCAACTTTTGGACCAATTCGGAGCGAATCATGTGCATCTCCCGCAAAACCGGCAAGCCACAACTACCATCCGAGTCCTGTCCCGCCCCCTGATAACGCTGTCACTCAACGCCTACTGGTGTAAGCCAATCAATTGGCACCCGAAAAGCCAAAAATGGGGCGATCCTGTCGAATCGCCCCATTTTGGGTATAATCAACTCTTGTCGGCGTTCCGCGCCTTGAGCGCCTCGCCGAGGATGTCGCCGAGCGACGCGCCCGAGTCGGACGAGCCATACTGCGCAACCGCTTCCTTTTCTTCGGAGATTTGCATCGCCTTGATCGAGAAAGTCGGCTTCTTCGAACGATCGAAACCGGTCACCATGGCATCGAACTTCTGTCCGACTTGGAACCGTTCCGGACGTTGCTCATCGCGGTCGCGGCCCAGATCGGTGCGCTTGATGAAGCCGGTGACGCCGGCATCGCCCACCTGAACCTCAAGGCCCGCATCGCGGACTTCGAGCACGGTGACGGTGACGATCGCATTCTTGTTGAGGCGCGAGCCCTCGGCAGCGCCGGCGGCAGCAGCGGCAGGGGCACCCGCAACCGGGCCACCGCGTTCAAGCTGCTTCATGCCGAGCGAGATGCGCTCCTTTTCGGCGTCGATGTCGAGCACGACGGCCTTCACCATTTCACCCTTGCGGTGCAGGTTGAGCGCGTCCTCGCCCGAAATGCCCCAGGCGATGTCGGACATGTGGACCATGCCGTCGACATCGTTGTCGAGGCCAATGAACAGGCCGAATTCGGTCGCGTTCTTGACTTCGCCTTCGACGGTCGAACCGATCGGATGCGCTTCGAGGAAGGCTTCCCACGGATTGGCCTGTGCCTGCTTGAGGCCGAGCGAAATGCGACGCTTTTCGGCATCGACTTCGAGCACGATGACATCGACTTCCTGGCTGGTCGACACGATCTTGCCGGGGTGGACGTTCTTCTTGGTCCAGCTCATTTCGGAGACGTGGACAAGGCCTTCGATGCCCGCTTCGAGTTCGACGAAGGCACCATATTCGGTGATGTTGGTGACGCGGCCCGACAGCTTGGCGCCGATCGGATACTTGACCATCGCGCCGTCCCACGGATCGCTCTCGAGCTGCTTCATGCCGAGGCTGATGCGCTGCGTGTCCTTGTTGATGCGGATGATCTGGACGCGGACGGTCTGGCCGATTTCGAGCACTTCGCTCGGATGCGCGACGCGCTTGTAGCTGAGGTCCGTCACATGGAGCAGGCCGTCGATGCCGCCGAGGTCAACGAACGCACCATAATCGGTGATGTTCTTGACGACGCCGTCGATCACCTGGCCCTCAGCCAGCGACAGGATGAGGCCCGAACGCTGTTCGGCGCGGGTTTCCTCGAGGATCGCGCGCCGCGAGACCACGATGTTGCCGCGCTTGCGGTCCATCTTCAGAATCTGGAAGGGCTGGGGGATGTCCATCAGCGGGGCGACATCGCGCACCGGGCGGATATCAACCTGCGAACCCGGCAGGAAGGCGACGGCGCCGTTCAGGTCGACCGTGAAGCCGCCCTTGACGCGGCCGAAGATGACGCCTTCGACGCGCGAATTCTTGGCAAATTCGGCTTCCAGCGTGTCCCAGGCGGCTTCGCGGCGGGCGCGGTCGCGCGACAACATCGCTTCGCCATGGACGTTTTCGACGCGGTCGACATAGACTTCGACTTCGTCGCCGACCTTCAGGTCAGCCTTTTGGCCCGGCATTGCGAATTCGCGCAAGGGAACGCGGCCTTCGGACTTCAAGCCCACATCGATGACGGCGAGATCATTCTCGATCGCGGTAACGGTGCCCTTGACGACCCGGCCCTCAAAGCCGTCTGCATCACCGAGCGTTTCTTCCAATAGTGCCGCGAAATCGTCGCGTGTGGGGTTTGCCGAAGAGGCCATAAAGTATCAGTATCCCAAGTCAGTTTCCGGCCAGCCGGTTGTCTCCGGCGGTCTTTGGCCATGTTGCCGCGGCGGCCGGTTGCCGGACGCGGCATCCTGCGGAAAAACGACACGGAAGAGCCTCGACGCACAAAATGCGAAAAGGGCGCAGGAGTACAGGACTCCGCGCCTTCTTCCGCGAGCACCTGCCCGCCGGACGGGCGCGCCATAGCGCATGGGGGGCAAGGAGGCAAGGCACGCGCGGTCGGTTGATGCGCCGGTACCTTTGTCTATAGCGGCTTTGGTCTTGCGGGAGGAAAGCAATATGCGCCGTATTGGATGGATCATGGCATCGGTCGTGGTGCTTGGCGTGGCGAGCGTTGCAGCGTCGCAGGCAGTAGATGATCCGCTGACCCGGCCAATCGCGGCGGACTATGCCGCGCGCTGGATCACGCCGCAGCCGCCCAAACGCATCTATGGCAACACCTATCTGGTCGGCTTTCGCAAGATGAATGTCGCGCTGATCGATAGCGGCGCGGGGCTGATCATGATCGATTCAGCGCTGCCGCAATCGGTGGCGGCGGTTGAGGCGAACATCCGCGCGCTCGGCTTCAAGCTGAGTGACGTGAAGCTGATTCTCAGCACCGAACCGCATTATGATCACGCCGGCGGGCTGGCGGCGCTCGCGCGCGATACCGGGGCTACCGTGGTCGCGAGTGCGCCTGCTGCTGCCGTGCTGCGCGCCGGGATGAGCGGCGCTGACGATCCGCAATTCGGCCAGCTCCCCGCGTTGCCTGCGGTGACGGGCAAGCTGCGCGTCGTGCGCGACGGCGAGGCGATCCGGCTTGGGAAAGTGACGGTGACAGCGCTTGCAACGCCCGGCCATACCGCAGGCAGCATGAGCTGGCGCTGGCAATCGTGCGAAGGCGCGCGCTGCCTGAACATGGTCTTCGCCTCCAGTCTGAACCCGGTGTCGGTGGACGGCTATCGTTTCTCCGATCCCGCCCACGCGGCCTGGGTCGCGGCCTTCCGGCGCACGATTGCGAAGGTGGGGGCGCTGCGATGCGATGTGCTGTTCACCGCGCACCCCGACAATTCGGGCGGCGACATCAAGTTCGCGGCGTTCGAGACGCGGCCAGTGCCGAACCCCTTCATCGAACCCGGCGCCTGCCGCGATCTGCGCGCGCGCTACACCAAAATCCTCGACG
Organism: uncultured Stakelama sp.; assembly: GCA_964449575.1. Lineage (GTDB taxonomy): Bacteria > Pseudomonadota > Alphaproteobacteria > Sphingomonadales > Sphingomonadaceae > Sphingomonas. Next base: position 84,822 of record CAYUYZ010000007.1, on the reverse strand, counting down.
AGCGGCTGGCGAGCGAGGCCAAGCGGTAGGGGTGAGCGCGACGTTGACGCGGTAATCCTTCAGTTTGAATTTCTGCCTTCACCGTTCGTGTCGAGCGAAGGCCCTGTCGAGCGAAGTCGAGACGTCGAGGCACAAGCGCCAGGCGCACCGCTCGTGGCCTGTTTCTCGACTTCGCTCGAAACGAACGGGTGAATTTGAAGAGGTAAGCCCCCAAAATTGCCCTTAGACCCATCCTCGGCGCTCGACGTCGGCTTGGTGGCCAGCGCCCTATCCGCTCACCGCTTGCCCGGTTTCTCGTCCATCAGCGACAGGATCAGCGCGTAGAGTTCCTTCGACTTGGTCGCCACGCCCTGGCCGCCCTCCGCCGCGAGGCGGGCGCTCTGCGCGGGCGAGGGGACATAGGTGTAGAGATAGAAGGGCGTGCGGTCGTCGCGCTTGCGCATCGCGCGGACCAAAGTGAAGCCGTCGAGCAGCTTGCCGTTGCGGTTCATGTCGGAAATCACCGCGCGATACTGGTACATCGACAGCAGGGTCAGCGCTTCCTCGCTGGTTTTGACCTGATAGACCGCGACCTTGTGCGCTTCGAGATAGCGCTTCTCTTCGACATTATTGTCAGGATGATCGTCGACCCACAGCACCCGACCGACGATGTCGGCGGGCTCGCCGCGCAGCAGTTCCTGCTTGTCGGAGAAGGCGCCTGAGGCGACAAGCGCCAGCCCGCCTGCGGCCACGGCCCCGAACGCGCCAGCCACAATCAGCATCGGGCGGCGACGGGCGGGAACTGCGGTTTCGGGCGGCGGCGACTCGGCCTCGGGTCCGGATGCCAGCCGATAGCCAACCCCATGCACCGTCTCGAGCAGCTTGCCATCGGCGCCCATCGCCTCGCGCAAGCGGCTGATCGCCTTGGCCAGTGAATTTTCATGGACGACGCGCCCCGGCCAACCGGCTTCGAGCAGCCGATCCTTGTCGACATCGCGGCCAGCCTCGTCGACCAGCAAAGCGAAGAGCGCGAGGCATTGCCGGTCGAGCGCAACCGGGCGACCTTCCACCAGGAAGCGGCGCGATATTGGGTCGAACTCGATCTGGCCAAATCGACGCATGCCGCCCCCTGCAGCCGATGGGCCATTATGCCATGATCCAGCCCCTCAAGTCGAGACGCTCACGGTCCGTCGCGAATTCATAATTTTTCAGAATTCGGGAAAGATTGGGAGGGTGGTTCGTGCGCATCATCAGGCCGACGCAGGGGCCATGGCCAAGGGGAGGGGCCCCTCAAACGGATCGCTGACCAAATTCTGGGAGGACCTGATGAGACTGATCGCAGCCGTTATTGCCAGTGCCACGCTCATCCTCGCGGCACCCGCCTTCGCCCGCGACAAGGCCTGGTACGTGGGTGTCGAGGGTGGGCCCATGCACGTGCCCGAAATCAAGTTCGACATTGGCGGCGTGCGACCCGCAGCCGACGCGCGTCAGGATACCGGTTTCGATGTCGATGGCATCGTCGGCTATGATTTCGGCACCTTCCGCCTCGAGGCCGAAGTTGGCTATCGCGAGTCGGGCCTGCGGGAGTATACGAGCCTCGTCCCGATCCCAGCCGAGGTTCCGGCCTTCGCCCCGGCGGGCACCTATCGCGATGTGGCAGGAAGCACCTCGGCGCTGAGCTTCATGATCAACGGCATGCTCGATTTTGGTGACGAAGATGGGGTTTGGGGTTTTGTCGGCGGTGGCGTCGGGGTCGCGAGAACCAAGTTGGCGGAATACAGGCTCAGAAACACCGCAGCGTTTCTCGAAACCGAACAGGACACCTTCGCCTGGCAGCTCGTCGCCGGTGTCCGCAAGGCGGTATCGAAGCGCGTCGATCTTGGCCTGAAATACCGCTATTTTCAGACCGGGATGATCGAGGCGGACGATCGCGCGGGCCGCCAGAACCGGTTCGGGCTGGCGACGCACAGCCTGTTGTTCGGCTTCACCTATAATTTCGGCGCGCCGCCATCGCCGCCGCCTGCACCGCCCGAACCAAATCCCAACCCGACTGCGCCGGTGATGTAAGGCCGGGACTGCTGGCGACCTAAGCGCGCCGCCGCCGTTCCTCGACCAGCGCGATCGCGCGCTGGACGCTGGCGTCGATCGACAGGAAGCTGGTGTCGAGCAGCGCCGCGTCATTGGCGATCACCAGCGGCGCGGTCGCGCGCTGGCTGTCGCGCTGGTCGCGCGCGCGGATGTCGGCGAGCACCTTGTCGATGCTGACATCCTGCCCGCGCCCGCGCAGCTCGGCGTGGCGGCGGCGCGCGCGGATGTTGGGCGTCGCGCGCACGAACAGCTTGGCATCGGCATGGGGGGCAATCACCGTGCCGATGTCGCGCCCGTCGAGCACCGCGCCGCCGGGCTGGCTCGCAAAGCGCTTCTGCCGCGCCATCAGCGCCGCGCGCACCAGCGGATGCGCGGAGACGATCGAGGCGGTCTTGCCGACCTCATCATCGCGCAGCGCCTCGTCGGCCAGAATCGCGTCGTCGAAATCGCACGCCGCGACGCCGTCAGCCTCGATCGCCGGATCGAGTTCGTGACGCATCACGTTGAGCGCGACCGCGCGGTAGAGCAGCCCGGTGTCGAGATGCGGCAAGCCATAATGTTTGGCGAGCGCACGGGCGATCGTGCCTTTGCCCGAGGCGGCGGGTCCGTCGACGGCGATAATCATGCGCTATTCCCAAGGCGATATGGGGCAAGCCCGTCAAGCATTTCCAGAAACGCGGGAAAACTCGTCGCAATCGGCGCGGCATCGTCGAGCGTGACGGGCGCGCGGCAATGGAGGGCGGCAATCGCGAGGTTCATCGCGATGCGGTGGTCGAGATGGGTGGCAATAGTCGCGCCACCGCTGAGCGCCTCACCGCCCGAGCCGGTGATCGCGAGGCCGTCGTCAAATTCTTCGACCTGCGCGCCGATTGCGGTGAGTGCGGCGGCCATGACGGCGATCCGATCCGATTCCTTGACGCGCAATTCATCGGCGCCGCGCGCGACCGTGCGGCCGGTCGCAAAGGCTGCCGCGACGAAGAGTGCCGGGTACTCGTCGATCATGCTCGGCGCGAGATCGGGGGGCACGTCGATTGCGGTGAGCGCGGCGTGGCGCACGCGCAGATCGGCGACGGGCTCGCCACCGACGACGCGCGGGTCGAGTTCGGTGATGTCGGCGCCCATCATCCTGAGCGCGGTGATTAGGCCCGTGCGCGTCGGGTTGAGACCGACATTGCCGACGATAATGTCCGACCCCGGCACGATGCTCGCGGCGACCAGGAAGAAGGCCGCCGATGAGGGGTCGCCGGGCACGACGATGTTCTGCGGCCGCAGTTCGGCTTCGCCATGGAGCGAGATGATACGCCCGCGATTGGTCCGCTCGACCGTCAACGCCGCACCAAAGCCCGCCAGCATTCGCTCGCTATGGTCGCGCGTCGCGATCGGCTCAATGACGCGGGTGACGCCCGGCGTGTTCAGCCCCGCCAACAGCACCGCCGACTTCACTTGCGCCGAGGCGACCGGGAGGGTGTAGGTGATCGGCACCGCGGGACACAGCCCGCGCACCATCAGCGGCAGCGTGCCGCCGGGGCTCGCGATGATGTCGGCGCCCATTTGCGCGAGTGGATCGATTACGCGCTTCATCGGGCGCTTCGACAGCGAGGCATCGCCGATGAAGGTCGCGGTGATCGGGTGGCTCGCGACCAGCCCCATCAGCAAGCGCGTCGAGGTGCCCGAATTGCCCATGTCGAGCGCTTGTTGTGGTTGCAGCAGCCCGCCGACGCCGACGCCGTCGACCGTCCACACGCCATCATCACCGCGCACGATCGTCGCCCCCATCGCCCGCAGCGCGGCGGCGGTCGCGAGCACATCCTCACCCTCGAGCAATCCCTCGATCCGGCTGGTGCCGACCGCGAGGGCGGCAAACATCAGCGCGCGGTGGCTGATCGACTTGTCGCCGGGCACGGTGATCGACCCGTGCAGGGGGCCGCGTGCGGCAAGGGTAAAGGGGGCGGGCGAGTGCGTCACGGTGCGCGGCTTTGACAGCGCCCTTGCGCTATGGCAAGGCGCGCGCCACTTTGCTGGCATTCTCCTGGCAATATCCCATACGAAAGGTCACCGATGGTGAAACCGGAATGGGGCACGAAGCGGACGTGCCCGAAATGCGCCACGCGTTTCTATGATCTTGGCAAGGACGACCCCGTCACCTGCATCGAATGCGGGCAGGCATGGGAACCCGAGCCGATCCTGAAGTCCAAGCAGCCGCTGCCGTTTGACGCGCCCAAGGCGGCGGTCAAGGTCGACGACGATGATCTCGCCGATGCCGCCGAGGATCTGGACATCGCCGCCGACGACGAAGAGCCGTCGCCCGACGATGAAGTCGATCTGGGCGGTGACGACGATCTGGGCGTCGAAACCGGCGGCGACGAAGAAGAGCGCTGAGGCAAGATCGTTAACGCAAGCGCTTTAGAAGCGCTTGCAATGGGGTCGTCGCCCGGATATTGGCGACGCCTTCCCACAGGGATTGGGGCCGTAGCTCAGCTGGGAGAGCGCTGCGATGGCATTGCAGAGGTCTGGGGTTCGATCCCCCACGGCTCCACCAACCTTCCCTTGTTGATGGCATGAAAAAGGCCGGCGGGTTGCCCCGCCGGCCTTTTCTTTTGGTCGTTGCGCGCGATCAGAACTTCGTGCGCACGCCCGCGAAGATGTAGCGCCCGACCCCCGACACCGGATAAGCCGAGCTGGAGAGATAGGGCTGCAGATCGGTCAGGTTGTTGACGCCCGCGTAGAAGCTGAAGCGGTTGTTCACTTCCAGCCCGACCGACAGATTCTGGACATAGTAATCGGGTCCGAAGCCAGCATTGCCGAATTCGGCCTGGAGGCGCTCGATCTGGATCACGCCGGCTGCCGCGGTGCTCTGCAAATATTGCAGGCTGTAGTTGAGCGACAGCGGCCCATGGTTGACGTTGACGGTCGCAACGCCCGAGAATTCGGGCACGCTCTGCTCGCGGAGCGCCGGGTTGACCAGCGTCGGGTTGCCCGGATCGAAGAAGCGGTTGACCTTTTCGGTCCAGTTGCCGTTCAGCCCGAGGTTGATCTTGGTCTGCGCGCCGATCCGGAAGCCATAGTTGATCGTGAAGTCGACGCCTGACGTTTCGATCCGCCCGAAGTTCAGCTGCGTCTGGCTCAGGAAGTTGAAGCCGAAGGTCGCCGGGCCTGATGCCGGTCCGTTGCGCCGGAACAGCCCGCAGAACTGGTTCGGGAAGGTGATGTTGTCGTAGCAGGTATTGACGATGTCCTGCGCGCTCACCGCCGAAATGGCGTTGTTGATCCGGATCGAATAATAATCAGCCGACATCGTCAGGCCGCGCAGGAAACGCGGCTGGATGACGCTGCCGACCGACCATGTCGTCGCGGTTTCAGCCGTCAGATTCGGATTGCCGCCCGAAGTGCCCGAGAAGCGGCCCGTGAGCGGGTCATTGTAGGTCGCCAGGAACTGCGTCGGATTGGGGATGCCCAGCGCGGTGGCGGCGGCCAAGCAATTTGCGGCGCGGTTCGGGTTCAGATTGCGGTTGACCAGATCGCACGGGTCCGATGGCCGGAAGGTCGCGCCCTGCGCCGGGCTGAACAGCTCGGCCACGTTGGGCGCGCGGATCGCGCGGGAGAAGGTACCGCGGAACCGGATATCGGAAATCGGCGCATAGACCGCCGTTGCGTTCCAGGTGAAGGCACCGCCGACCGTCGAATAATCGGCATAGCGCCCGGCGGCACCCACCGACAGTTCATGCGCGAACGGCATGTCTTTCAGGATCGGCAGCTTGAATTCGCCGAACACTTCCTTGACGTCAAAGGCGCCGCCGGTGTTGAGCGTGCGAGTCGACGGATCGAAGATGAGCTGCTGATTGGCCGAGATGTCGCCGATGAACGTCCCCGCAGGCCCCGCTGGCGATCCCGCCGGCAGCAGCCCGAGCTCAAGATCGCTGAAACGCGACGACGATGTTTCGCGGCGATATTCGACCCCGGCCGAGAATTGCGGGGCGCCGCCGGGCAGGTTGAAGAAGCCGCCGGTGTCGCCCGTGACGGTTGCCGTGATCACTGTCTGGGTTAGCCGAAACTGGTCGGTCGTCGGCGTGGTGATGAAGTCGACCCCGGCTTGGCTGACCGAATTGACGCCGTTGAACAGCGTGACCGGGCGGCACTGGCCGTCGCCGGGACGGAAGGTGAAGAAGCCGCCTTCGATGAACGGAAAGGTCTCCGATCCCACATAAGGCACGTTGCTGATGTCTGACCGGCAGATCGGCTGGCCGTTCGGCCCGCGGACGACGTCGATCGCGGCGAACAGCCGGTCGTAGCGCACTGAATTGCTCTGCGTGACGCTATTGTCGGTGCGGCCGTAGTTGCCCGTGACGTCATAGCGCAGATGCGGCGTGATCTCGCCGCGGACGCCCGCGACGATGCGATAGGTGTCGCGATTGGCGGTCTGGATGTTCGGCCCCAGGTCAAGAAAGTCGCGGCTGATGCGCAGGCCACCGGCCGCATTGGCTTCACCCTGCAATACGGCGGGGATGAACGGGTTGTCTGGCAGGATCAGCAGCGAGTCATAGAAGGTATTGTAATTGTTGCGCGAAACCGTGTTGTTGCGCGTGTATTTGGCATCGACGAACACTTCGGCGGCAGGCGAAAATTCGAACCGGGCGCGGAAATTGCCGTAGAAGCGCTCGCTGCCCGGCGTCAGCGAGGTGGCGTTGGTGCGCTCGACCGCGCCATCGCCGCCGAACTGGTTCTGGCTGGTCGAGATGATGCCGTCCTGGAAAATGCGCACGCCACCACCCGGCGTCGACACGTAACAGCCGCCGCCGCCAAAGCCGGTCCAGCCGACATAGCTTTCGTTGCAGTCCGCAATGCCGTTGCGGTTGATGTCGGTGGTGAAGCGCGCGAAATCGGCGCGGAAGATCAGGCCAGCGTTCGAGCTGATGCCGAACACCGGCCGTGCACCAATGACGAAGGCCGACGAATTGGCGGCACGGTCGATCAGCGCCTGTTCGGCGGCGGTCGGCGTGACGCCCGGGAACAGTGCCTGGAACGCCGCGAGCGTTGTCGGAATCGTCGGGCCAAAGCTGATGCGAGTGGTGCGCGGTCCCGGCCCGCCAACACGGAAATAATTCGCGAAATTGGGGGTCGTGGCGGCGCTGATATCGCCTACCTGGAAGCGCCGCGCCGGGTTCGAATAGGTCGTCGAGTTGTTCGCGCGGCCATTGTCGGCCGTGAACTCGCGGTCGCCGAGCAACACTTCATTTTCGTTGGTATAGCCGCCCGCGATCGTGATGTTGCCGCGCCCGCCCGCAAAGTCGAACCCATAGGCGCCGTCGATGCGATAGCTCGCGCCGTCGCCGCGAGCCGACACGCCCGCCTGCGCGTCGATCGTCAGGCCGGTGAATTTGCGCTTGAGCACATAGTTGACCACGCCGGTGACGCCGTCGGCGCCATAGATGGCTGACGCACCGCCGGTCAGCACGTCGACCCGTTCGATCAGCCCCGACGGGATCGTCGACACATCGACCGTCTGCGTCCCCGCCACGCCCGAGACGTGGCGCAAGCCGTCGACCAGCACGAGCGTGCGGTTCGCGCCGAGCTGGCGCAGGTTGAGCGTCGCCTGACCGACGCCGCCAGCGCCACGCTCGATCGAATCGGCGACCGTGCCCGACGAAATCAGCGCAGGGATCTGGCGCAGCGTCGCGGTAACATCGGTCGAGCCTGCCGCGCGCAGCTGATCTGCGCTGACCGAACTGATCGGCAGCGGCGCGGTCGCGTTGGGGTCGAGCTTCAGGCGGCTGCCGGTGACGACGACTTCGGCTTCGCTCTCGGCTGCCGGCTTGGCATCGGGGGCCGCGGGGGCGGTTTGCGCGATCGCCGGGGTCGCGCAGGCAATTCCCCAGACCGACACACCAGCGAGTACGAAAGATTTTACATTCATGCGTTCTAGCCCCCTCAGGCATTACAAAATGACAATGTGGAGGCTGAAAGAACTCTGATAATTTTGCAATCGCTCAGCGCCGCTGCGCGGGTGCGGCGCACAAATATCGCCGAGCGTGATAAAATTGTTACACCTGCGTCGCGCGTTACCGGCGGGCGGCTTTCGCTGGTCGCTTCGGCGGGGTGACCGGCACGGGCGCGGGCGGCGCGGTGTAGAGAATCCGCATCAGCGTGTCGCCGGGATCGCGCAAGGGATCGGTCGCGATCGAGCTGATCCAGCCGGCGCGCGGCGCCGTCAGCGTTTCAATCACGCGGCCAAACGGGTCGGCGAGCGTCGCGACGGTCTGGCCCTTGGTCACGGCATCGCCCAGATCGACCAGCAGCGTCGCATAGCCGCCCCGGCTCGTCTTCACGGTCGCCAGCGAATCGCCAACGATCGGGTCCTTCAGGCGCGGTGGTGCACTGCCGGGGGCGAGCATCTTCAGGTCGACCATCAGCCGCAGCAGACCGTCAACCGCGCGGCCGATCACCACGCGATCGAACATCTCGGGCCGGTTGAGTTCGAGCGTGATCGCGGGCACGCCACTTTTGAGCATTTCGGTCTCGACCGTTCCCCTGATGCCGGGATCGAGCTTGATCATGTCGGGACCGATTAGTTCGGCGATTTCGCGCGCGCGGGGCGAGCCAGCGAAGGCATAGATCGGATAGGCGGTGCCGCGCGACTGGGTGTGCAGGTCGATTGCAGTGTCGGCATTGGGGCGCATCAGCTGCGACCACAGCCGCGCGGCATAACGATCGGCGCGGTCGGTGCTTTTCGGGTCACCGGGCATGATCCGGTTGAGATTTTCGCCGTCGCGCCCGTCGCCGGGCGTAAACGCGCGGCTGTGGTGCAGCAGCCCCGGCGTGTTGAGCCCTGGAATCGCAACGATGCTGCCGCTGAGCATCGCCGGATCGACTCGGTTGACGATGCGGTGGATGACGTCGACACCGTTGAGTTCATCGCCATGGATCGCCGCTGTCAGCAGCAGCTTCGGCCCGGGCTTCGCCCCGCGCACGACCACCACCGGCACATACCAGCCTTGCCCAATCGCATTGTCGGTGACGCGGAACCAGAAACGATGGACTTGTCCGGCCGCGAGATCGGCGACGTCGAGCTTGTCGATCACCGGCGTCCCGTCGACGCGGTCGCCCGTGAGCACCGTTTGCGCCGGCACCGGGGGAGCAAGCAACAGCGCAGCCAGGCCAAAGGCGCGCGACAAGGCAGAAGAGCGCGTGATAGCGCTTCCTAAAGCCAGCGTGGCCGTCAGTGCAACTGTCTGTCGAATGTGTGTTGCAACTATAAGACGGGCATGGGATGATCTGGCATCGCTGCAACGCTTTGGGGGGAATGCATCATGCTACGGCGCACGAAGTTGGCGATTGCCTTGCTTGCGGGATCGGTTGCAGGGCAGGCAGTCGCGCAAAAGCAGGCGTCCGCGCCCACCGGCCCCGCGACGCTGATCCGCAGCGTCACGGTGTTCGATGGCACGCGCAGTCTGGGCCGCCATGATGTGCTGATCCGGGGCGACCGGATCGTCGCGATCGATCCCCGCGCAAAGCCCGCGCCCGACACGCGCATTGTCGACGGCACCGGCAAGACGTTGCTGCCCGGCCTGATCGACGCGCATGTCCATGCGTTTCAGGCGCAGGACGACCCGCTGCTGTTCGGCGTGACGACGCAGCTCGACATGTTCACCCCGCCCGAAGTCGGCAAGGCCGCGCACGCCAAGATGGCGCGGCACGACAATGCGCGTGAGGCCGACCTCTTCTCGTCGGGCTATCTGGCGACGGTGCCGAAGGGGCATGGCACCGAATATGGCCTGCCAGTGCCGACGCTGACGACGCCTGCCGAAGCCGATGCCTGGGTCGCGGCGCGCGTGGCGGAGGGGTCGGATTACATCAAGATCGTGATCGAACCCGGCACGACGGTCGGGCGTCCCTGGCCCACGCTTGATGCGGCGACGGTGAAGGCGCTTATCGTCGCGGCGCACAAGCGCGGCAAGCTCGCGGTTGTGCATGCGCAAAGCCTCGCCACCGCGACCCAAGCCGTCGAGGCGGGCGCCGACGGCCTCGCGCATCTGTTCATCGATCAGGAAGGCGGCGCGGCGTTTGCGGCGCTTGCGAAGGCGCGCGGCATCTTCGTTGTCCCGACCTATACCGTGTTTGAAGGATTTGCCGGACGGTCAGGGACGGCGACGTTGCTCGATCAGCCTGGCCTCGCAGGCTTGTTGCCGAAGGCGACGGCCGACGGGCTGCGCCAGACGCTTGGCAAAGACCGGACAGCGAAGCTCGATGCGATCTACTCCGCCAACGTCACCGCGCTCGCCAAGGCAGGCGTACCGGTGCTGGCGGGCACCGATGCGGGCAATCCCGCGACCTGGTACGGCATCAGCCTGCACCGTGAGCTCGAGCTGCTGGTGAAGGCCGGGCTGACGCCGACGCAAGCGCTGAGCGGGGCGACGGGCGCGACCGCCAAGGCTTTCCGTCTCGCCGATCGCGGGCGGATCGCGCCGGGGCTGAAGGCCGATCTGCTGCTGGTCGATGGCGATCCGACGATGAGCATTGGCGATGTCCACAAGATCGTCGAGATATGGAAGGATGGCCGTTCCGCGAGCGATTTGCGCGCGGCCCGGCGTGCCGAAGTCGCGCAGGCCGCAAGCGCGCCCGCCGCTGCCGGTGTTGCCCTGCCCGCCGATGGCCGCATCGCCAGCTTCGCCGTGAAGGACGGCAAGGTCGCGATCACCGCCCCGTTCGGCAGCGGCTGGAGCGTGTCGACCGATTCGATCGCCGGCGGCAAGTCCTCGGTCGCGCTGACGCCCGGTGGTGGCGCGCCGAATGGCCAGCCGTCGCTGGTGATGACCGGGACGCTCACGGCCGACTTCATGGCGCCCTGGGCGGGCATTGCCTTTGCCCCCGGCGCGCAGCCGATGGCGCCGACCAACCTCGCAGCGGCGCGCGCGCTGCGCTTCTGGGTGCGCGGTGAAGGCAAGAGCGTGGTGGTGATGGGCTTCTCGCCCGCGACGGGGCGCATGCCGGCGGTAGCGCCCTTTGCCGTGGCGCCCGAGTGGCGCGAAGTGACGGTCGCCTTCGCCGATCTGAAGGGCTTCAATCCAGCGGAAGCCATGCTGCTGCTGATCGTCGCCAATCAGGCGCCGGGGCCGTTCAAGATCGAAGTCGCCGACATAAGGTTGGTGCGCGAGTAGGCGGCGGACAAAGAGAGGAACAGCAGCTTTCGCCCCACTTGCGGACATGCGTCACGTCGTCATTTGATCGCCACCGCGTAGAGTGTCAGACAAGAAGCGCGGTTTAGGAGCGGACTGGTGGGTAGAGACAGGCGACTGTTAGCTGCAATCTCGCTCTTCGCAGGTTCGGCCATTGCCTGGCTCATCCAAGCAGGAATCCTTCGAGCGTACATCTATGCTGCCGTAATGAAAAACTGGTCTGATTTCAGCAAGTTCTTCGGGGTTCAGCCTCCACCGGAATACTGTTTCGACTATTGCGTCGCCGACCTTCCGTTCATTGCAGGTTGGGTCGCGATCGGCTGCTTTTTGCTCGGGTTTGCTCTGCTGCTTCGCGCTTGGCTACGACCGTTTCAGTGACCATTGCATCAAGGCAGATCCGATAAGCGGACTTTCCACTGTCAACCAATCCCGACCTTACGCTTCATGAGCCTACGACCGAGCAAAGCGCCGCTCGTCCCGAAGCTGGACGGCGTTTAACCAACTTTCGCGGCTACCAAATCGTAAACGGCGCGTTAACCTGTGCGCCATGCCAACCGATCGCCTTGTCGCCAATCCCGCCGCGCGCCATCCCATCCGGCGAATGATCCGCCCGCCTGCGCCTGCGGTCGAGGCACCGGCGCACAGCGACGATCAGGACCTGAAGCTGTTCGCGCTCAGCTTCACGGCGTTCTTCATCTGCATCTACAGCCTGATTTACTGAGCGGCGCCTAGTCGCAAAGCTGGTGCAGCCGCCACGCGAGCCACGCGGCCACCGGTGACATCGCCGCCACCAGCAGGATCGTGTTCTCCGGCTGTAGCCCTGCGACGCCGAGGCCAATCACCACCAGCGTCCCACAGGTCATCGCGCCTGCGTTGACGATGTTGTTCGCCGCCACCGTGCGCGCGGTTTCGTCCTTGCCGACCGTCGTTGTCAGAAACGCATAGAGCGGCACCACGAACATGCCGCCGGTAATCGCGATGGCCATCAGCGTGGCAATGACCAGCCAGCCCATCGGCAGCGCCAGAAACGGCATGATCTCGTACAATGTGCCCGCAGGTGCCGGCGTCCACGTGCGGCACAGCACCGAAAAGCCGATCACGCACAGCCCCATCGCGATCACTGACTGCGGTGCATATTTGGCCGAGGTGTGCCCGCCGAGCAGCGCGTTGATCGCGACCGATCCGATCGCGACGCCGATCGAGAAGAGCGCAATGACGAGCGTCGTCACCGATTCATCGGCGGTCAGCACATTCTTCACCAGCGCCGGGAAGACGACGATCAGCACCGCGCCCATCGACCAGAAAAAGCTGATCGCGCAGATCGCCATAAACAGTCGCGGGATATGCATGGTGGCACTCACCACCCGCCACGACGACGACAGCGGATTATAACTGACTTTCAGCATCGGCCCGAGCCGGGGCGCGGCTGGCACCAGCATCGCGGTCAGCCAGCCAACCAGCGCAATCGTGAGTACCGCGACAACGGTGACTTCGGCCGGCAGCTTGGCGAGCACCCCCGCCATCACCGTGCCCGACAGGATCGCGAGATAGGTCGCGGCTTCGACCAGGCCGGTGCCGCCAAGCACTTCGTCTTCGTGCAAATGCTGCGGCAGGATCGCATATTTGATCGGGCCGAAGAAGGTCGAGTGAATGCCGAGACCCAGCACCGCGAGCAGCATCAGCGCGATTCCCGCCGTCGAATAGCCCGCATGCGCGATCAGCAGCCCGGCCGATCCGACGATCATGATCAGGATTTCGGCGGTTTTGACGATGCGGATGATCCGCGCCTTGTCATAAGTGTCGGCCAATTGCCCCGACAGCGCCGACAGCAGGAAAAAGGGCAGGATGCCGAACGCGGTCGCAAGCGCGTTGAAATTCTGCTCCATCCGCGCGTCATTGTAGATTTGATAGGTCGCGAACAGGACCATCGCCGCCTTGAAGAGATTGTCGTTGAACGCGCCCAAAAATTGCGTGGCGAACAGCGGCAGGAAACGGCGCTCTTTGAGTAAACCGAGCGCATTCAGCATAGCAAGTTTCGAGACCTTTATGGCGATTGTGTGAAAGCCGCATAGCCGAGGTGTCGCAAACGCGGCAATCGGTTTCGTGGGGCGGTTTCGTGGGCCAGGTCGACGGCGGCGCTTTCATGCCGCCGCACGCGCGGCTAGAGCGGGCGCGTGTTGACCCTGCCCAATATCCTGACGCTCAGCCGCATCGCGGCGATGCCATTGCTCGCGCTGCTGCTGTGGTGGCCGAACTGGACCGCAGGCTATGCGGCTGCCTTTGCGCTCTACTGCGTGCTGGGTGCGACCGATTATCTCGACGGCTATCTCGCGCGCGCGCAGGGGACGGTGTCGAAGCTCGGCATTTTTCTCGATCCGATCGCCGACAAGATCATGGTCGCGGCGGTCATCCTGCTGCTGGTCGCGGTGCGCGCGATCGAGGGGGTGCATGTGATTGCCGCGCTGGTGATCCTGCTGCGCGAGATCGCGGTGTCGGGCCTGCGCGAATTCCTCGCCGGGCTGCAAGTCTCGGTGCCGGTGTCGATGCTCGCCAAATGGAAGACGACATTGCAGATCGTCGCGCTCGGCGCGCTGATCTTGGCGGGCGCGATGCCGGGCGTAACGTGGATTGCCACGCTCGGCTTGGCGGCGCTGTGGCTGGCGGCGGCGCTGACATTGGTGACCGGTTACGACTATCTGCGCGTCGGCCTGCGGCATATGGACTGAGTTAATGACGATCGACATGCTCTATTTCGCCTGGGTGCGCGAAGCGATCGGGACAGGCTCGGAGCAGGTGACGCCGCCTGAGGGCGTCGCGACGATCGCCGATCTGATCGATTGGCTGAGCAGCGGCAGCGAGGGGCATGCACGCGCCTTTGCCGACCGCGACCGGTTGCGCGCGGCGATTGACCAGAATTTCGTCCCCCTCGACTCGGCGATTGCGGGCGCGCGCGAAATCGCGCTCTTCCCACCGGTGACGGGCGGATGATCCGCGTTGTCGTCACCGGTCAGCCGATCGATCTCGCGGCTGAACTCGCGCGCGTCGAAGTGGCGGGGGCAGGGGGCATCGCAAGCTTCACCGGGCTGGTGCGTGCCGATGACGGCGTCACCGCGCTCGAACTCGAACATTATCCCGGCGCGACCGAAGCCGCGCTGACCGCGCTCGCGACGCAGGCACGCGACCGCTGGGCGTTGCTCGCGGTGGTGATCGTCCACCGCGTCGGGCGGATGGCGCCGGGGGACCGGGTAGTATTCGTCGGCACCGCCGCCGCGCACCGCGCGCCCGCGCTCGACGCCTGCGCCTTCCTGATCGACCGGCTCAAGACCGACGCGCCGTTCTGGAAGCGCGAAGTGTTGGCGGAAGGCGCGCGCTGGGTCGACGCACGCGCAGGCGATGATACCGCTGCCGCGCGTTGGTCTGGTCCTTCGGAGGGGCGAACAGCTTAGTCGACCTCGAGCCTCGCCACCTCCACCCGTTCGTTTCGAGCGCAGTCGAGAAACAGGCCGCTCGCGATGCCAGCCGTGTCTCGACTTCGCTCGACACTAACGGGATGGGTGGTGGTGAAATCCAATTCCGCCGACGTTGACGCCAAACAGAACCTGCAAACGCGTCACCCAGACTATCGTCAAGGTGACGCGCCCGTGCCCCTTAATTCAGCTTCGGAATCAGCACGCCGTTGATGACATGGACGACGCCATTCGATTGGCGCACGTCGGGGATCTCGACATAGGCAGGGTTGCCGTTCGAATCGGTCAGCTTGACCGCGCCACCGTCGAGCTCGACCGTCAGCGGCTGTCCCGCGACCGTCGTCAGCACAGTCTTGCCGCCGCCCGCCTTGATCATGTCGAGCAGTTGCAGGCCGCTGATCGCGCCGGGGACGACGTGATAAGTCAGGATTTTGGTCAGCGTCGGCTTGGACTCGGGCTTCAGCAACGCATCAACCGTGCCGGGGGCGAGACGACCGAAGGCGTCATTGGTCGGGGCGAAGACCGTGAACGGCCCCGGCCCCACCAGCGTTTCGACCAGACCCGCCGCCTTCACCGCCGCAACCAGCGTCGACAAATTGGGCGCGGCGGCGGCGTTTTCGACGATCGTCTTGGTGGCGATCATATCGGCGCCGCCGACCTTGGGGTTGGGCGCGGCAGCGGGCGCCGCAGGCGGCGTCTGGGCGGGAGCGGGCTGCGCCTGCGCGATGATCGGGGCGGCAGCGAGCGACAAAATCGAAAAAAGCATTGTGTACTCCGTGAGGGGTTCGGCTCGCGACCGGACGGCGAGTGCCTGTCAGATACGAGTTAAAGTCAGTTTGGTTGCAATTTTGCGACGATGCAAGGTGCCGCGACGGCACTGCGCCAGATCAGCGCGCGGCGGCGAGCACCTCGGCCAGCAAGCGGAAGTCGCGCTCGCGCGGTGAGGCCCGCCGCCAGATCAGCGCAATGTCGCGCGTGGGATGGGCGGCGTCGAGCGGGCGCGCGGCAACTCGGGTGTGCGCCAAAATGCCCGCGTCGATCGCCATTTCGGGCAGGATCGTCACGCCCAACCCATTGTCGACCATCTGGACGATCGTGTGGAGCGAGGTGCCGAGCATCGTCGCTTCGGCGCGCAATTCGGGGCGGTTGCACGCCGACAGCGCATGATCTTTCAGGCAATGCCCGTCCTCAAGCAGCAACAGCCGGGTCTCGTCGATATCGGCGGCGGCAATGCTGGTCGGGCAGGGGGCATATTCCTGTTCGGGAAAGGCGACGAACAGCCGGTCGGCGAACAGGGGCGCCGAGGCGACGTCGCCGCTGGCAAAGGGGAGGGCCAATAGCACGCAATCGGTGCGGCCGTTGTGGAGCCCTTCGCACGCAGGCCCGCTGGGTTCCTCGCGCAGATAAAGCTTCAGATCGGGGTAATCGGTGCGCAGCCGGGGCAGGATGCGCGGCAGCATGAACGGCGCGATCGTCGGGATCACGCTCATCCGCATCTCGCCCGACAGCGGCTGTCCCGCCGCGCGCGCGAGATCGCCCAGCTCTTCGGCTTCGCGCAGCACCCGGCGCGCCTTGTCGGCGATGCGCTCGCCCACCGGCGTGAAGCGCACGACGCGGCGTGTGCGCTCGACCAGCGTCACACCGATCAGTGTTTCGAGCTCGCGCAGGCCCGCCGACAGGGTCGATTGCGTCACGAAACACGTGTCCGCCGCGCGCCCGAAATGACCGTGATCACGCAGCGCGACCAGATATTGCAACTGCTTCAGCGTCGGCAGATAGGTGGTCATGATTGATCGCTCCAATCGATCAATTACGTCGAACAGAGCTGTTTGTCCACTTAATCGCCCCGCGTCAGCGCAGCGCCGACCAGATCGTATAGCCACTGGTGATCGTCAGCAGCGCGCCCACCAGCGCCATCAACGGGCGGGCGGGAACGCGCTTGGCGATCACCGCGCCGAACGGGGCGGCAGCGAGTCCGCCGATCAGAATTCCGGCAGTGGCGACCGTAAACGCGGCAAAGCCCATCGTCGCGATGAACGTCGCCGAGATGGTCGCGGTCAGGAAGAATTCGGACGTGTTGACCGTGCCGATCGTGCTGCGCGGGCTCGCGCCTTGCACCAGCAGGTTCGAGGTAACCACCGGCCCCCAGCCGCCGCCGCCAACCGCGTCGAGGAAGCCGCCGATAAAGCCGAGCGGCGCGACGATCCGCGGCTCGCGCAGCTTCGGCGCCCCCCGCCACGCGCGGTACAGCAGGTAAAGCCCGACCAGCGCGAGATAGGCCATCACGAACGGCTTGGCGACGCCCGCGTCGAGCCCGGCGAGCACGTAAGCCCCCAGCGCACCGCCGATCAGCCCAGGGATTACCAGCCGCCGAAACAGCCGCCAGTCGACATTGCGGTGGAGCACATGGCTGGTGCCCGACGCCGCCGTGGTGAACGTCTCGACCGCATGCACGCTCGCCGAGGCAACCGCCGGTGACACCCCCATGATGCTGACAAGCAGGGTCGAATTGACCACGCCAAACGCCATGCCCAGCGCGCCATCGATCGCCTGGGCCAGGAAACCGACCGCAATGAACGGGAGCAGGCTGGTCAAATCCCAAGACAATCGGCGGGTCCTATTCGGTTTCGACGATCAATGCCGCCGCAGAACAGCTCAACGCTAGGCGCCGCCAAAATTTCCGACAAGAAAGATAGGATTTATCGCGCTAAACTGCACGACCAACGGGTCATGGATTTCGTCGAACGGAGTCACTAGATACCGCGCTCAAGAGCCTGAAATGGATTGCGGCCGATGTTTGAGCGCCTGACCACCTATCTCGATTCGATCAAGGCACGCGATCCGGCGCCGCGGTCGCGCTGGGAAATCATGCTCTATCCCGGCGTCCTCGCGCTTGGCCTGCACCGGGTCGCCCACAGCCTCTACCGGTCGGAGCTCTATTTCCTCGCGCGCTTCGTCAATCACCTGTCGCGCTTCCTGACCTCAATCGACATCCACCCCGGCGCGACAATCGGCCGCAATTTCTTCATCGACCATGGCTTCACCGTGATCGGCGAGACGGCGGAGATCGGCGATAACGTCACCATCTACCAGTGCGTGACGCTGGGCGGGACGAGCCCCGACAATGGCGTCGCGGGCAAGCGCCACCCGACGCTGGCCGACAATGTCATCATCGGATCGGGCGCGCAGGTGCTGGGGCCGATCACCGTCGGCACCGGCGCGCGCGTCGGTGCCAATGCGGTGGTGACCAAGGATGTCGTGCCCGGCGCGGTGATGGTCGGCATCCCCGCGCGCCCGACGATGATCGAGGGCGGGCGCAGCGAGGCGGGCTTCGTCCCTTATGGCACGCCGTGCCGCGACATGTTCGACCCCGAAACGCAGAAGTTCGAGCTGCTGCGCTGCGAGATGGACCAACTCCGCAAGGAACTGGCGGCATTGAGGGCCGAGCGCGACGGCCATGGGCCTGAGGAGCTGCGCGACCGCGCCTGATGGGGACGGTGACGCCCTTTCCGGCGCAGTCGGGGCGCGCGCCGAGCCAGGTCGGGTTCGAGCGCGCCGAGCTGACGCGCATCCTCGATCTCTACGGGCGGATGGTCGCGGCGGGGCATTGGCGCGACTATGCGATCGATCTGGGCCGCGACGCCGCGATCTTCGCCGCCTTCCGCCGCGCAACCGAACGCCCCGAATTCCGCATCGAAAAGCGCCCGGCGTTGCGCGGCAAGCAGGGGATGTGGGCGCTGATCGGCGAACAAGGCGCGGTGCTCAAGCGCGGGCATGAGCTGGCGCCGGTGCTCGCCCCGGTCGAGCGGCGGTTGCTGAAGTTGGTGGCGGAGTAGGACTGAATTCCCTCTCCCTGCGGGAGAGGGAGGGGCCCGCTCGGCGAAGCCGAGGGGGAGGGTGAGGGCGGCGGCGCTAGCGGCCACCCCTTATCGATCGTCACCCCGGTCTCGTGCCGGGGCCCACGGCGCGACCGGACGAGCCGCTCAAGCCTCCATCGGCTCGCGCGCGGCCCGGTGGGCCCCGGCACAAGGCCGGGGTGACGGTGAGGGGTGGGACGGCTATCACCCAATAGCGGACATTGCCCGAGACGGCTCCACCCTTTACCGTCGCATGCGCCTAGGGTGGGGAACATATGGCATCTTGGTGGTCGAAAAGGGCGAAAACGCCGAGCGCAGAAACTAAGCTCGATGCCAAGCGTCAAGCTGAGTCTTTCGTTCTTCAGGGAGAAGGCTTTGAGATCGTGTTCGATCCTAGTCCGGAAACCGTTGAACAGAGGGTGCTTTCGCTCACGTTTCCTGGAGCATCGTACCTGCAGCTCACCGACCGCAACGGAAGGTACCTTCAGGTTATGGGAGGCCGTCCGTGGTGTATCATCGAACACGGGCAGTTGGATCCTTCATCCCACAGCCGAGCATTTCAGGATACCCCGAGTCCAAAGTTTCCGGATGGCATGAGAGTGAGCTGTGGGGCGGGAGACTATCGAGCGCTGCACGACGAGTGGTTCCTGCGAAAAGATGCGGCGGCGGTCATGGGAGCGTTTTTGGGCGACATGGAGATGCCTGGCTTTGTGAGATGGCGCGTGGCCAGAACGCAATCGGAGCGAACTTAGCGACCGCTTCCCACCAACAACAGCCCCCACCCCCACAAAAAATCCCCCGGTGGCGCAAACCACCGGGGGCGAAGTTTCGTACCAACCGGCTAGAGGGGCAAACTCATGCCGGCACCATCGTCTGCACCGGGGGCAGGCGATCCTTGAGGCCACCGAGCAGCGCGACCACGGTCCGCCGCATCTGGTGCCAGAATACTGAAAGCGTCAGCAGCGCCGAGCCGATGACAAAGGCAGTCAGCGCCGCGCTCAGCTCGACCGCGCCGGTCTGCTGAATGAGGCCGTACATCGCGTAGAGAACATAGGCGAGGCTCGACACCAGCAGCGCGCGGCGATCAACCGCCAGCGCCACAAAGGCGAACACCAGATACAGCCCGATCACCAGCAGCGCACGCACGGCATCGACATCATTGTTCAGCACGCCGAGCATGTGGAAGATCGGGTGCGCGATCAGCGGCGCGGCGGCGAGGTGCAGCCAGAACGCCACGTCGGAGCGGCGCGTGCGGCGCTCGCGGTCGGACACGTCCCACCACATCGCCAGCGCGAACACGCCGAGGCCACCCGCCAGCGCGATCGGATAGACCGCAGTCTCGCCCAGCCCGAGCGCCCCGACGAGCGTCGCCGCCGCCGTCGCGACCAGCGCAATCGCGCCGGCCGCGACCGTGATCGGCACCATGAACCGCCGCCAGTGCAGCCAGGTCGCGCCTGCCGTCACCAGTGCAACGCCGCCCATGATCAGCGCGGCGGTCCGCTCGGGCACATCGATGTCGAGGCGGATCAGTGTGCCGATCATCGTCGCCGCAACGCCGCCAGCAAAGGCGAGCAGCAGCAGGATCGAGGGCAAAGCCATCCGCCGCTTCCGCGTAAAATACTCCGCGAACAGCCACGCCGAAGCCGCCACCGCCGCGCCGCCGAGTGGCTGCATAATCTGCCAGCCGATCTGCCCGATCGCGCCGAGCGACAGCACCAGCGCGATGGCGACGAAAATGTCGTTGAAGCCGGTCAGCAGCTTGAACTGCTCTTCGTCGACCGCAGGCGCCTGACGGAGCCCCGCCGTATGGTTGCGGAACGCGGCGGCGGCTTCGGGCGTGATCACCCCTGCCGCCACCGCATTTTCGATATCGCTTTCACTATACATGGCCATTCCTTCCCTGTTGGGAGCGGTGTAGCACAAGTGTGTTGGTGACGCAATACGGTGAGGTGGAGCGGCTTCGGGCCTCAGGCCGCGAGTTTCAGCCGCTCGATTTCCTGCGCGAATTCGAAGCGGAGCTGATTGGCTTCGTCGTCGGGCATCATCCGCCGCCGAAGGTTTTCGTTTTTATTTTGTTCTTGCGATCTAGGGTAAACCCTGGCATTTTGCCAAAAATCCACCCGGCGGAGCAGCGGATGACCCAGCTTTCCTTCTTTGAACTGCGTCAACTCAGCGGCATGAGTATCGAGGAACTTGCCCCTGAGCTGGGCTATTCACCGAGCACGGTTTACCGGTGGGAGCGTGGCGAGACTGCCCCCAAGGCAGCGGTATATCGTGCGCTCGAAACATTGATCCGGTACAGTCGTCCTGAGCCTTCAACGCAGCGCGCCAACGACGAAACGGCATTTCGCTTTATCGACCTGTTCGCGGGCATCGGCGGATTGCGGATCGGGTTTCAGGGGATCGGCGGTCATTGCGTCTTCACGTCGGAATGGGACAGCAACGCACAGGAAACCTATCAACGCAATTTTCGCGACAATCACCCGGTACACGGCGATGTGCGCCGCTATTCAGAAGATCCCGACCTTATCCCCGAACACGATGTCTTGCTGGCAGGATTTCCATGCCAGCCGTTTTCCATCGCGGGCGTTTCGAAGAAGAACGCACTCGGTCGTCCGCACGGCTTCCTGTGCGATACCCAGGGCACGCTGTTTTTTGACACCGCCCAGATCATTGCCCATCACCGGCCTGCTGCATTTGTTCTGGAAAACGTCAAGAACCTCGAAGGGCATGACGGCGGCAAGACGTTCGCGACGATCCTGAACGTGCTGAGAAACGAACTAGGCTATCACGTCCAGACTCGCGTTATCAGTTCGTCGCCCTGGGTACCGCAGAAGCGCGAGCGCATTTTCATCGTCGGATTCCGCGAGCGCTCCGGGTTCGATCTTGACGGACTTGAGCTGCCTTCCGCCGAAAGCGGTCCGAAGCTCGGCAGTATCTTGCAGCCGCATGACGAGGTCGATCCGAAATATACCCTGACGCCGCGTCTTTGGGCGTATTTGCAGGCCTATCGCGACAAGCACGCGGCGAAGGGAAACGGGTTTGGCTACAGCCTGTTCGGGCCAGACGACGTCACCCGCACCTTGTCAGCCCGTTACTACAAGGATGGTTCTGAAATCCTGATCGCCCAGCCGGGCAACCGGCCCCGTCGCCTGACGCCGCTGGAATGTGCACGGCTCATGGGTTTCGACCGTGGTGACCGGCGCTGGCACATCGCGGTTTCGGATACTCAGGCCTATCGCCAGTTCGGCAATGCGGTCGTCGTGCCGGTCGTCGAATTTCTGGCAAATGCCATGAAGCCCTGGCTCGCCAAGGCGCTGGGAAGCGACATTCCGGCTCAAGCGCGGGAACGTCTACGTCTGCCCGTGACCGCCGGTGGCTGACGTCGTCTCGCCCGAAACCCGTAGCCGGATGATGGCCGGAATCAGGGGGAAGGACACGAAACCCGAAATGATCGTCCGTAAGGGCTTGCATGCGCGCGGCTTTCGGTACCGGCTGCATTCACGCGACCTGCCGGGCAAACCCGATATCGTGCTGCCGAGATACCGGGCCGTGATTTTCGTGCATGGCTGTTTCTGGCACGGGCATGATTGCCCCGCATTCAAATGGCCGAAAAGCCGCGAAGCATTCTGGCGTACCAAGATCGAACGAAACCGTCGACGTCACGATGAGGTACTGGCTCACCTGGCGGCAATGGGATGGAACGCCGAAACCGTGTGGGAATGCGACTTGCGCCGGAGTGCCGACACGGTCGGCAGGCAGCTCGATTCGCTGGGTTCCCTGATCAGATCACGCCGTGAGCTTTCCAGCGATTGACGGCTGGATCGAGGTGATGATCGAAAAATACTTCAAAACTGATCACGTTCAGGGCCGTCGCATAGAATTTGCTTTTGATCGTTACCGGAACGACGACGATAACGTTGCGACCCTTCATCTTTTCAAGTTCGGCAGCGGTCAGGTCTTCGTCGATCGTCGCCAGATAAAACGCCTGCCCGGTCAGTCCTTCGGTAACAACCTGCCTCCAGCGTTCTCTAAGACTGCGTTTGCACGTAAAAATCAGGCAGTCTGCGGCGAACTGGCCGTAGTGCGCCAAATTCGGCAGCACGAAATCCGGTTTGCTGCCAGAAAGTTCAGGCTGAAACGTATAAGGGTATCCCAAAGCTTCAAAGAGCGTCGTGACCACGGTTTCGAAAGCCGAACCTGCCCGGGTTCGCCGACTTTGGGTCAGGCTGAGGCAAAACCGATCCAGAACGAAAAAAGAAGCGGACAGTGAATTGAGCACATTGTCCTTGCCCTCTCCGACTGTTTGGGAACCAACGTAATCAGCAAGTACGGGGCCGCAAATTCTTCGTTCCGCCTCAAGGTACAGGCCGTATGCACGGCTTTGTACATCCGAAACCAGACGGCTGAAATTGTCCTTGATGTAGTTCAAATCGAACGGCGGTTCGCCCAAGGCTTCCAGGATAGCTTGGCGCGTGACCGCAACCGCGCTCGGCATCCGCAGTGTACTGTCCGCGAACAAGGCGCGGGCCACCACCTTTGCGGAGTCGAATTCTTCGAGCAATTTCGCGGATGTCGGCGCAGTCATCACTGACTGTTAGCAGCATTGAAGAGCATGACAAACCGCGACGCTTTCCTGAGCGATGCTTGCAGCGCGGCGGCAGGTCTTGGTACGATACAGCCGGAGAAGAAGAGACGGGCAAAGCCCCGTCACGGTCCTTTGGAATGGCCCTACCAATGTAGGAAAAGCTGTGTCAGCGTCGTGCCGACACCGCTCTTTCCCATCGTTGGCCATCACGCCTTTCGGGCCATCCGGGCGCGGGCAACGCCATGCCCCCCCCCCCTGCGGAGGTCGTAACTTTCATAACCTTTCGCCCCTCGATCCGCTGCCCTGCCGCCGCAAGACGCAGCGCGGTCAGCGAGTCGGCACTCCAGCGCGCACGCGCCAGAGGCGATTGCCGACGTACAGAATGGCGCCGACCAGCGCCGCGCCCGCCATCGCGCGCCATGATGCCGCCTCGCTCCCGGCGATCAGTCCGGTGCAGGTGATCGCCGCCGCGACGATGACCGCGCTGCCGCTGATCGACGGTGATTGGCCCGCGCGCCGCTCGATCACGGGCAGTGCCGCGATGCAGGCGAGATAGACGATCAGGCGCGACGCCACGCTCAACACCGCGAGTGCCACAAAGCCGCCGCTGAGCGACAAGGCGACCACGACGGCCATGATGCTGATCACGGCATTGCGCGGCACGGCGTCAACCGCGCGTATCCGCCCAAACAGCGCGGGCAGGCCGCCGAGTGCCTCCATCGCCACCAGTCGGCGCGACAGGAACAGCATGTTGTTCAGCACATTGGCGAAAATCGAAACGGTCGCCGTCGCGAGCAGGATCAGCCCGCCGATACCGCCGATCAACGCGACGGCCATTGATACCAGCGGCGCCTTGTCGGGCACGCCGGTGGCCGGGGTTGTGACGACATAGCCCCAGATCAGCAGCGCATAGAGCAGCGCCACCGTGACGAACACCATCACCAGCGCGCGCGGAAAATCGCGCTTGGGGTCACGCGCCTCGCCTGCCACCGTCAGCGCCGCCTCGAACCCGACCAGCGCATAGGCACACAGCAGCGCCGCTTGCGTCAGCGACGATGGCGCGGGTACCCGCGCCCACGCCAGCGCAGGGCCGATCTCCGCGACCATCATCGGCAACGCGAGCACGACGAGCAGCACGAGCGGCACGAGCTTGATGACCGCAAGCACGGCAAGGGTTCGCGCGATGCCGCTCGTGCGGTTGAGCGTGACGATCAAAATCAGCGATAGTGCCGCAAGCACGATGCCGCTGTGCGCCCAGGGGCTGCTGCCTGCGGCGGGCCAGCCGCGCAGCGCATAATCGGCCAGCAGGTTGACATTGGCGGCAGCGGCGGCCGTGGTCGACAGCAATTGCATCCAGCCGATCTGAAACGCGACGGGTCGGCCAAAGGCAGCTTCGACATATTGGATCGGGCCGCCCGTGCCATCGAACAGTGCCGCCAACCGCGCCATCACCAGCAGCACGGTCAGCATCGCGGCGGCCACCATCAGAATAACCAATGGCGCCCAGATACCGGCGGCCTGGGCAACACTGGCGGGCAGGCCGAATATTGCCGCGCCGATCAAACCGTTCAGGATCATCGCCGCCAGCCCCCATGGGCCGACGCTGCGGATCAGGCTGCCGGTCGCGGGCTGCTCGGCCGGGCCAGGGGGCGATAGCGTCATCGTGCGAAGCGTCGCACAAGGTTGCGGGGGCTGCAATCGGCGCAGCCCCCGCCCGGGTCTTACTGCCCCTGCAGCTTGCGCAGGATCGACAGCGATTGTTCGCTGCCCGACTGCGGCGTCATCTCAGCCGTCCGGTCGGTGATCGCGTCCCAATGCGCGGCGATGCCTTCGGGCGACAGCTCGTCGCCGGTCAGCAGCTTGCCTTGCGTCAGCGTGACGTAAGCCGCTTGGAACACGCCTGCGCCCGCGCCAATGATCATGTTGGTCGGCGCGTCTTCGGAGACGAGGAACAGCGCGGCCGGCGCGACCTTTTCGGGGGCGAAGGCGGCAAAGGCTTCGGCCGGGAACAGATCCTCGGTCATGCGCGTCCCCGCCGTCGGCGCGATCGTGTTGACCTTGATGTTGTTCTTGGCGCCCTCGATCGCGAGCGTCTTGGTCAGGCCCGCAAGGCCGAGCTTCGCCGCGCCATAATTGGCCTGGCCGAAATTGCCGTAAAGCCCGGTCGACGAGGCGGTCATCAGGATGCGGCCGTAATTCTGCGCGCGCATCGTTTCCCACACCGCCTTGGTGCAATTCGCCGAGCCGTTGAGGTGGACGTCGATCACGAATTTGAAATCACCGGGCTCCATCTTGGCGAAGCTTTTGTCGCGCAACACGCCGGCATTGTTGATCAATATGTCGACGCGGCCCCATTTGGCCTTGGTGGCTTCGACCATCGCGACCATCTGGTCATAATCGGTGACGCTGCCGCCGTTGGAGATGGCTTCGCCACCCGCCGCCGTGATTTCCTCGACGACCTTCAGCGCGGCATCCGAATGGCCGGTGCCATCGCGCGAGCCGCCGAGATCATTGACGACGACCTTCGCCCCGCGCCGCGCGAGCTCAAGCGCATAGGCGCGGCCCAGGCCGCCGCCCGCGCCGGTGACGATGGCAACGCGGTCGGTGTAGGAAATGGTCATGGCAAGCTCCCCTGAAATTGGTTCGGGGAGCTTCCTAGGCGATGATCGCGCGCGCGAAAAGCCGCGCAGTTACCGGCGGCGCGACGACCGCTTGCGCGCACCGGGCTCAAGACATTTGTCGAACTGGTTGGCGCGACAGACGGGATAGCTGTCGAGCGGCGCGGGCGCGGGATAGGCTTCGCTTGGTGGGGGTGCTGGCTGGAACACGATCGTCGATCCGGCGGCAATCGGCGTCACCGCGCGCGGCTGGACGCTGGCGTTGGCTTCGATCGACGCATTGTTGCTGGGCGAACGGTTGCTCTGCCGCGCGCGCGGGCCGGTCGAGGGCACCGGTTCGTTCGACAGCGTGGTGTTGGGAATGCCGGTGCGACTTTCGGGGACGGGCGGCTGCGGCGAGGTCTGGGCGATGGCGGGGGCAGCAAGCGCGAGCGCGGCGAGAAGGATGCGATGCATGATGGGCTCCTTGGGCAGGCGCAGCCGAACGGGCTGCATCACACCCCCAACGCATCAAGCCGCGCATCGCTCCCGCCACATTCGCGGTCGGCGCGGCTCAGGTCCCCGCGTCGAGCGCATAGCCCGCCGAGCGGACCGTGCGGATGATGTCGGGCTTGTCGCCGATGTTGATGGCTTTGCGCAGGCGCCGGATGTGCACGTCGACGGTGCGGCTCTCGATGTCGCTGTCATGCCCCCAAACGGCGTCGAGCAACCGTTCGCGGCTGAACACCCAGCCGGGATGTTCGAGGAAATGCTTGAGCAGGCGGAATTCGGTCGGACCGAGCGGCACGACCTCGCCGCCGCGCCGCACCTTGTGGCCGACAGTATCCATTTCGATGTCGGCGTAGATGAGCTGTTCGCCCGCCAGCGCTGGGCGTACCCGCCGCAACACCGCGCCGACCCGCGCGACGAGTTCGCGCGGGCTGAACGGCTTGGTGACATAATCATCGGCGCCGGTCTCAAGCCCGCGCACCCGGTCTTCCTCTTCGCCGCGCGCGGTGAGCATGATGATCGGCACGTTCGCCGTTTCGGGCATGCGGCGCAGGCGGCGGCAGACCTCGATCCCGCTCAACCCCTCGACCATCCAGTCGAGCAGGACGATGTCGGGCGTCGCTTCCTTGGCGAGCAGCAACGCTTCCTCGCCGTCGGGGGTTTGCTGGACATCGAAATCCTCGCGCTTGAAATGCCATATGAGCAATTCGGCAAGGGCCGCATCGTCTTCCACCAGCAACATCTTGGCGCGTGCCATTGGTCTTCTCCGTCAGATGATCGAACGAGCGCCGCGTTCGCGCTCGCCCATGTGGACGCCGGTGGCCGCAAAATAGACCATTTCGGCGACATTGGTCGCGTGGTCGCCCACGCGCTCCAGATTCTTGGCAATGAACAGCAGATGCGTCGCCTGGCCGATGCTCGCCGGGTTTTCCATCATGTAGGTGACGAGCGTGCGGAACAGGCTGTTGTAGAAATCATCGACGGCGCGGTCGGTCTCGGTGACGCGGATCGCCGCTTCGGCGTCGCGCGCGGCAAAGGCGTCGAGCACGTCATGCACCATCCGGCAGGCGAGATCGGCCATCGCGGGGAGGACCGACAGCGGCTCAATGTCGCTGTGATCATCGACGGCGGCGACGCGGCGCGCGATATTCTTGGCATAATCGCCGATCCGCTCGACAACACTGGCGATCTTCAGCGCCGCCACGACTTCGCGCAGATCGTCGGCGAGCGGGGCGCGCAGCGCGATCAGCTCGACCGCGAGCCTTTCGACTTCATGCTCGATCGCGTCGATCTGCCGATCGCCCGCGACCACACGATCGGCGGCGTCGAGGTCGTGCCGCTTGAGCGCCTCCATCGCCTGGATAATCGCTTGTTCGGCAAGCCCGCCCATCTGCGCAATCAAGCCGCGCAGCCGCCCGATATCTTCGTCAAATGCCTTAACTGTGTGATCAACCAACTGAAATCTCGATTCTTGCTCGATCAGCCATAGCGGCCGGTGATATAGTCTTTGGTGCGTTCCTGACGCGGGTTGGTGAAGATGTCCGACGTCGCGCCGGTTTCGATCAGTTGCCCGAGATGGAAGAAGGCGGTGCGCTGTGACACCCGCGCGGCCTGCTGCATGTTGTGCGTGACGATGACGATCGCGTAGCGGCCCTTCAGCTCGTGGATCAGCTCCTCGATCTTGGCGGTTGCGATCGGATCGAGCGCGCTGCACGGCTCGTCCATCAGGATCACTTCGGGGTCGACGGCGATGGCGCGGGCGATGCACAGCCGCTGCTGCTGGCCGCCAGACAGCGCGGTGCCGCTATCAGTGAGGCGATCCTTGACTTCGTCCCACAGCCCCGCGCGGCGCAGCGACTGTTCGACGATCGCGTCCATCTGCGTGCGGCCCGAGGCGAGGCCGTGGATGCGCGGGCCGTAAGCCACATTTTCGTAGATCGTCTTGGGGAAGGGATTGGGCTTCTGGAACACCATGCCGACGCGCGCGCGCAACTGCACCACGTCCATGTCGGGCGCATAGATATCCTCGCCATCGAGCCGGATATCGCCTTGCGTCCGCGCGATCGGAATCGTGTCGTTCATGCGGTTGAGCGTGCGCAGGAAGGTCGATTTGCCGCAGCCCGACGGGCCGATCAGCGCGGTCACCTGATCGAGCGGGATGTCGATCGACACGTCATTGATCGCCTGTTTGTCGCCGTAGAACACGTTGACGTGATGGGCGGTCATTTTGGGCGGGATGCCGTTGGCAGGAATAGGGCTCACCAGCGAGTCTCGAATTTGTTGCGCAGGTAAATGGCAAAGCCATTCATCGCGAGGAGGAAGACAAGGAGAACGATGATCGCCGCGCTCGTCTTTTCGACGAACCCGCGACTCACTTCGTCCGACCAGAGGAAAATCTGCACCGGTAGCACCGTCGCCGGATCGGTCAGCCGCGTGGGCGGCGTAGCGATGAAGGCGCGCATGCCGATCATCAGCAGCGGCGCCGTCTCGCCGAGCGCGCGGGCCATGCCGATGATCGTGCCCGTCAGAATGCCGGGGAGCGCGAGCGGCAAGACATGGTGGAAGACGACTTGCACCGGGCTGGCGCCGATACCGAGCGCGGCATCGCGGATCGACGGCGGGACGGCCTTGATCGCATTGCGTCCAGCAATGACGATCACGGGCATGGTCATCAGCGCCAGCGTCATGCCGCCGACCAGCGATGCCGAGCGCGGAAGATCGAACAGGTTCAGGAACACCGCGAGCCCGAGCAGGCCGAAGATGATTGAGGGCACGGCGGCCAGATTATTGATCGACACTTCGATCAGATCGGTAAGCCAGTTCCGGGGCGCATATTCCTCAAGGTAAAGCGCCGCGAGCACCCCGACCGGGAAGGCCAGCAGCAGTGTGACGAGCATCGTGAAGATCGACCCCTTCAGCGCGCCCCAGATGCCGACAATCGTCGGATCGCTCGAATCGGCCGACGTCAGGAAGGAGACGTTGACGCTGGTGTGCAACTGGCCGTGCGCCTTTAGTCGAGCGACGATGGCTTCGGCCTCGGGCGTGCCTTTGCCCTTGGCGGCGATGTCGATGTCGCTGGCGGCAGGCACGGCAATCAGCGTGCGCCCTTCGAGCAGGCGGGGATCGGCCTTCAGCCGGTCGCGCAGCATGAGCCACGCACTGCGCGAGATCAGCTTTTCGCCGCCGGGGCCAAAGGCGGCCACGGCGGCGCGGGTCATCGCATCCTCAAGCCCTGCGCCTGCCAGCGCGAGATCAGCGCCTTCGCCGTTCAGCCGTGCGGGATCGAGCGTCAGGCCAGCGCGCGCGAAATCGACGGGCACGTCGATGCGCGTTTGAACGAAGCCTTGGACGCCATTCATCAGCATCGTGAACAGCAGAAAAGCTAGGAAACCGGCCGAGCCGATGATCGCCGCCAGCCCGAGCAGCCGGAAGCGTCGCTCGGCGGCGTAGCGGCGCTGGACGCGGCGCTGCATCGCCAGCGACCGCCATTCGGTCGGCGCGCGTTCGAACGCGGGGGCAGGGACGGGCCGATCAGTCATAGGCTTCGCGGTACCGCTTCACGACGGTCAAGGCGATGATGTTGAGCAGCAGCGTGATGACGAACAACGTCAGCCCCAGCGCAAAGGCGGCGAGCGTTTTCGGGCTGTCGAACTCAGCTTCGCCCGTCAGCAGGTCGACGATCTGCTTGGTCACCGTGGTCGCGCTCGACAGGGGATTGAGGCTGATCGTTGCGGCACCCGATGCGGCCATGACGACGATCATCGTCTCGCCGATCGCGCGGCTGACCGCGAGCAGCACGCCACCGACCACGCCGGGAAGAGCGGCGGGCAGCAGGACGCGGCTGATCGTCTCCGAGGTGGTGGCGCCCATTGCGAGCGAGCCGTCGCGCATCGACGACGGCACGGCCGCGAGCGAATCATCGGCCATCGACGAGACGAACGGGATGATCATCACCCCCATCACCAGCCCCGCCGCGAGCGCGCTTTCGGAGCTGGCATATTTGATGCCGATCGAGACCGCTAGGTCGCGCACCGCAGGCGCCACGGTCAGCGCGGCGAAATAACCATAAACGACTGTCGGCACGCCGGCGAGAATTTCGAGGATCGGCTTCATCCAGCGGCGGACACCCGCGCTCGCATATTGCGTGAGGTAGATCGCGCTCATCAGCCCGAACGGGATCGCGACGAGCATCGCGATGACCGCGCCGATGAAGAAGGTGCCCCAGAACAACGGTACCGCGCCGAGCGACGCCCCCGGATCGGCCGGGTCGATGACTTGCGGGCTCCAATGCGTGCCGAACAGGAAATCGCCGATCGGCACGAGCTGGAAAAATCGCCACGACTCGACGATCAGCGATCCGACGATACCGATCGTCGTCAGGATCGCGATCAGCGACGCCGCCAGCAGCATGGCCATGATGACGCGCTCGATCCGGGTGCGCGCGCCGAAGCCCGGTTTGATCCGCAGATAAGCGGTGATCCCGCCAACGATCGCGAACAGCAGCGCAATCGTCGCGCCGATCCAGCCATAGCGCGCGGTCGCTTCGCGATAGGCGGGGGCAAGCGCATTGGCGGCGGCACTCGTGCCGTTGACGCCATGACCTTCGGCGATTGAGCGCGCCTGGCTGAGCACGGCGGCGCGTTCAAAGCCTGGCGGTGGCAGCGTTGCGGCAGCGGGCGCCTTCAGCACACGGTCGGTGACCAGCGCGGGGGTCGTGAACGCCCAGATGCTGAGGAACAACAGCGCCGGACCGACCACCCAGAGCGCAACATAGCCGCCATGATGCGACGGCAGCGAGCTGAACCGCCGCGTGGTACCACGGCGAAACGCCACCGCCCGGACGCGCGCCGTCAACCAGCCGATCAGCCCAAGACCGGCAATGACAAACAGAAGCGCGAGGGTGGACAAGTCTTGGATCAGTTCTTTCTTGCCGGTCGGGGCGGCATCCCGAATCCGGGATGCCGCCCGCCGTCGATTATTTCAGGTCACGGCCGTCAAGCGTGGTGCCGTTGGCGATGATCGCAGCCGATGCATCGCGCACGGCTTGCGGCGCGGCGATCAGGCCGCGCTTCACCAGCGGACCATCGGGGTTCCACGCCTTCGAATAGGCCTCGACGAATTTGTCGAGCCCCGGAATGGCGCCCATATGCGCTTTCTTGACATAGAGGTAGAGCGGGCGCGCACCGGGATAGGTACCCCCTGCAATCGTCTCATAGGTCGGCGCCACGCCGCTGAGTGACACGCCGGTCAGCGTCGCCTTGTTTTCCTCAAGATAGCTGTAGCCGAAGATGCCCATGGCATTGGGGTTCGACTGAAGCTTCTGGACGATCAGATTGTCATTCTCGCCAGCGTCGACATAGGGGCCGTCGCTGCGGATCGTGTGGCATGCCTTTTTAAAGGCATTCTCGTCCTTCTTCTTCATCCCGATGCTGTCGGGATAAATGGCTTCGCAGCCGCGCGACATGATCAGTTCGGCGAGCGCATCGCGTGTGCCGCTGGTGGCAGGCGGGCCATAGACCTGGATCGGAATGGCGGGGAGCGCGGGGTTCACGTCCTTCCACGTCTTCGCCGTGTTGGCTTGGCCGCGCGGTGTGGCGGCGAGCGCGAGATAGATGTCAGCCGGGGTCAGTGAGAGCTTGGGGCCGTTGGTCGCCTCGGCAAAGGCGATGCCGTCAACGCCGATCTGGATTTCCAAAATCCGGTCAACGTCATTGTCACTGCACATCTTGAACTCAGCCGCCGTCATGCGTCGCGATGCGTTTTCGATATCGGGGTGGCGCGCGCCAACACCGGCGCAGAACTGCTTCATCCCGGCCCCGGTGCCATTCGCTTCGACCACCGGCGCTTTCGAGCCTGGATTGGCGTTGACGAATTGTTCGGCCACCAGCGTCGTGAACGGAAAGACCGTCGACGAGCCGACGATCCTGATCTGGTCGCGCGATCCAGCGCCGCCGCCGTTCGCCTGGTCGGTACATGCTGAAATGATGCCGGTAAGTGTGAATGCCGTTGCAGCAATGAGTGCGGTCTTGAGACGCATCGATTGTCCTCCCTGTCGGTCTTCTGCCCGACGTCCGGCTATCACCCCGATGTACGCGCCTCTGTGACGGTAACGTGACTCTTTGATGACAGCGACTCTTTGGCCGCGGCGCTCGGCGCGATCGCGGGCAGCAGGATCGACGCTACGGTACCTTTGCCGACCACACTGGCGATGTCGAGCCGCCCGCGATGGCGTTCGATGATGTGTTTGACGATCGCGAGCCCAAGCCCGGTGCCGCCCAGCGCGCGGCTGCGACCGGCATCGACTCGGTAGAATCGCTCGGTCAGTCGGGGCAGATGCTCGGGCGGGACGCCGTCGCCCTCATCGGCGACCGACAAGCGAATCATGCCCGTCTGGTCGCGGCGCAATCGGGTGATGACGGGCGTGCCCGGCCGCCCATATTTCATCGCATTGCCGATCAGATTGTGCAGCACCTGGCTCAGCTGCGCCCGGTCGCCCGCCACGGCAGGCACATTGCCGTCAATCTCGGCGATCAGATCCTCGCCGCGCTGATCGAGCGTGTCGGCGAGTTCGGCATGCACTTCCTCAACCAGCACCGCGAGATCGACCTCGGCCGCGGGTAGGCGATATTTCTCGGCCTCGATCCGCGACAGCGAAATCAGATCCTCGACCAGCCGCTGCATCCGCCGCGCTTCGTCGAACATGACTTTCAGGAAACGCGCGCGGACATCGGCATCGCCGCCCGCTTTTTCGTCGGACAGCGTTTCGACAAAGCCGAGGATCGAGGCGAGTGGCGTGCGCAGTTCGTGGCTGGCATTGGCAACGAAGTCGACGCGCATCCGCTCAGCCGCATAGCTGCCGGTCTGGTCGATCAGATGGACGACGCGGCGCCCATCGGACATGTTGGTGACGCGCATTTCCCAGCGCTGATCAAGCGTGCCGAGCCCGACGAGATTGATCGGCGCGCTCGGCACCGGGCTGCGATTGGTCAGCCGGTCGGCTGCGGCAGGATGGCGGATCGCCAGCCGCACATCCTCGCCGATGATATGCCCGCCGAGCAGCGCGCGGGCGGGTTGATTGGCATGGGCGACGCGGCCACCCGCGACAATCAGGATCGGCTCGACAATTGCCTCGATCAGTTCGTCGATATTTACCGGAAGGCTGTCGTGGCGCGCTGCGGCCTCGATCGTCGGCACCGGCGGCGCTGCCTCGCCGGTTCCCGCCGCGACCAGTACCGCCGCAATACCGCCGACAAGCACGATCATTGCGGCTTCGATATCGGGCTCGAGCAGCCAGGTTGCGATCACCACGATCGCGACGACGCCGAATCCGGCAAGCGTCCGAAGGCCAAAAGGATGCGGCATTAACCAGTGCCTAGCGCAAAGTGGGACAGGCGGCGAGGGGGGAGCTCCGCCAAATGCTTGCGCGTACTTCACGATTGTGAAAGGGCTTGGGTGCATGGAAAGTCGGCAATGAGCGAAAATTCCCCCGATGACGCGGCCCCGCAGGGCACCACGCGGCGGCGCGCGCTGATGCTGGGCGCGGCGAGCGCGACCGCAATCGTCTCGATCCGCCCGGCGCTCGCGCAGACGGCTGCATCTGTCACGGCGTGCGAGATTCCGGTGCCCGACGCGGGACGCGCGGGGCAATACATCGCCGCCGATGGCAAGCTGGTGCCGAGCGGCACCGTGGGCGCCTTTCCGCCCGCTGGCCGCCCCTTCAAGGCCGCCGATGTCAAGCGCGCGATGTCGGGCGGGCAATTGCCGGGCGTCGATGCCGATCGCAGCAACGCCTATATGCAGTATATCCGCCGCCTGCAGTCGGGCACGAGCGGCTTCACCTGTTTCGCCTCGCTGCAGATGCCGCGCGGCTGACCGCCGTGACGCGGTTCCTCGCCGCCGATCCGGCAACCTTGCGGGTGGTGGCGCTCGATGAACTGACGCTTGTCTATCACCGCGCGTCGGGCATCACCCATGTGCTCGCGCCGCCCGCGCCCGAGATTCTGGCGGCACTCGCAGCGCCGCGCACGCTCGATGATCTGCTCGCGCGGCTGTCGGTCGATTTTGACTTGCTCGATGGCGGGCGTGAGGCGCTGGCGGCGCGGCTCGATGAACTGATCGCCGCCGGGTTGGTCAGCGCCGCATGAGGCACGTCCACCAACTGCGGATCGGCCCGGTCGGCTTTCGCGTCGGCAGCGACTGGCGCGCGCCGATCGATCAGTTGCGCGACCTCTACCGCGATTATCCCGCGCCCGATGATGGCGTCCCCGATTTCACGGTTCGGCTGTTTGCCGCGCGGCCGTGGCGGCGAGTGGTGCGCCCATCGGTGATGATCGGCGGCGATTTCGTGCTGCCCGACGCCGCGCCGCTGCCGCTCGCGCAAGGATTGCTCGCGGCCGAGATGGGGATGAATTTGCAAATGGCGCTCGGCCAGCGGCGTTATCTGCTGCTCCACGCCAGCGCCGTCGAACGCGATGGCCGCGCGCTGCTGATGACGGGCGAGTCGGGTGCGGGCAAATCGACGCTCGCCGCGCTGCTGGCTGCGCGCGGCTGGCGGCTGATGGGCGATGAGTTTGCGCTGATCGATCTGGCCGACGGGCGCGTGCATGCCTTTCCCCGGCTGGTGAGCCTGAAGAACGCCGCGATTGATGTCGTGGCCGCCGCTACACCGGGGGCAAGATTGGGGCCGTTGCTGGCGGGAACGCCCAAAGGCGACATTCGCCACCTCGTCCCCGATGCCCGCGCCATCGCTGCTATGGCCAAGCCTGCCGCACCCGCGCTGCTGCTGTTCCCGCGCTATGGCCATGCCGCTGAAGAACGCCCGGTGGCGCCCAGCGAAGTGTTCGTACGGCTGACGCAGGCCTCGACCAACTATACGGCGCTCGGCGAGCGCGGCTTCGAGGCGCTGACCCGGCTGGTGCAGCGCGTGTCCGCGCGCGCGATCGACTATCCCGATACGACCAGCGCGATTGCGATGGTGGAGGCATTATGGCCCGCGCGCTGAGCGATGGCTGGTTGCTGGCGGATGCGTTGCGTGACCCGTCGACCACGGCGTCGCTCGACGGCGACGGCTGGGCGGCGCTGCTGGCGATGGCGCGGGCCGAACAGTTGATCGGCTCGCTGGCGCACCGGCTGAACGGTCTCGCGCTCCCGCCTGCCGTGGCGAGCTTGCTGGCCGATGCCCGCAGCTCCGCCGAGCAGGGGCGCATCGCGGCGCTGTGGGAAGCCGAGATGGCGCGCCGCGCCCTGTCACCGCTCGGCGTGCCGGTCGTGCTGCTGAAGGGCACCGCCTATGTCGCCGCCGGGTTGCGGGCGGGGGTAGGGCGGTCGATTGGCGATCTCGACATCCTTGTGCCGCGCGCGCGGATCGATGCGGTCGAGGCGGCGCTGCTCGCGGCGGGGTGGGAATGGGTCAAGCCCGATCCCTATGACGACGCCTATTATCGCCGCTGGATGCACGAGCTGCCGCCGCTGATCCACCGCGAGCGCGACCGGATGATCGACGTCCACCACACCATCCTGCCGCTCACCGCGCGGATTACGCCCGATGCCGATGCGCTGATCTCGGGCGCTTTGCCGCTCGCTGATGGACTGGCGATGCTCAACCCGCAGGACATGATTTGCCACGCCGCCGCGCATCTGATTGCTGATGGCGACTTGGCGGGGGGCATGCGCAACCTTTGGGACATCCACTGCCTGGTCGAGGAATTCGGAGTCGAAGGCCTCGCCGATCGCGCGCGGTATCATGGCCTAGGGCCAGCCGTGGCGCGCGCCATCCGGCTCGCGACCGCGCTCTATGGCACCGACGACGGCGCCGCCTGGGGTGCCCTCAGCGCCACCGATCGCCTGTTCCTGCGCCGCATCACAGCACGCGACGGCTGGGGTCGCACCACTCGCCCCGTCACGCGGCTGGGCTTCTATATCCGCAGCCATTGGCTCCGCATGCCGCCCGCAATGCTCGCCCGCCATCTCTGGGCCAAATGGCGCAAGGGTCATTCGGGGCTTTAGCCTTGGCGAATCGCTCGCTAGCGTGCGCGTAAAAGGAGAGAGCGAGATGCGCCACATCGCGGTGATTGGGTCAGGCCCCGCAGGCTATTACACGGCGGAGGCATGCCAGAAGCTGTTCGGCGATGCCGTGCGGATCGACATCATCGATCAGTTGCCGGTGCCTTACGGCCTGATCCGCTTCGGCGTCGCGCCCGACCATCAGTCGATCAAAGGCGTCTCGCGCCGCTACGAAGCCGTCGCGCTGACCGACAATGTCCGCTTCGTCGGCAATGTCCGCCTGGGACGCGACATTGGCGTCGACGAACTCCACGCGCTCTATGACGCGGTGGTACTGGCGACCGGCGCCCCCCACGACCGCGCGCTCGGCATTCCGGGGGAGGATTTGCCCGGCGTGATCGGATCGGCGGCGTTCGTCGGCTGGTATAACGGCCATCCCGATCATGAGACGCTCGCACCGCCGCTCGGCGGTCCCGATGTCGCCGTGATCGGCATGGGCAACGTCGCACTCGACGTTGCGCGCATCCTGTCGAAGACGCGCGACGAATTTACCGGATCGGACATCATCAGCCCCGCGCTCGACGCGCTCGACGCCGCGACGATCCGCCGTATCACGGTCCTCGGGCGGCGCGGGCCGCATCAGATCGCGATGACGCCCAAGGAACTGGGTGAGCTCGGACATCTCGCGCGCTCGGCGCCGCAGGTCGATCCGACCGATCTGCCGCCGGTCGAGGCCGATGCCGCGCTCGAGCCGGGACTGCGCAAGTCGGTTGCGCATCTGCGCGAGTTCACCACGCTGCCGCCCAAGCCAATGACGGTGGCGTTCGATTTTTTCGCCGCACCAGTGCGGATCGAGGGCAACGGCCACGCCGAACGCGTGATCGTCGAGCGCACCCGGCTCGACGAATTGGGCGGCGTCAGCGGCACGGGCGAGACCTATGCCGTCCCTGCGAGCCTGATCGTCAGTTGCATCGGCTACAAGACGCCGCCGATCCCCGGCGTGCCCTATGACGAGCGCGCGGGGCGCTTCGCCAATGTCGACGGACTGATCGCGCCGGGGCTCTACGCGGTCGGCTGGGCGCGGCGCGGGCCGACGGGGACGATCGGCACCAACCGCCCCGATGGCCAAGCCGTGGCCGATCGCATCGCCGCGGAAGTGGCGGGCGGCAGTGGCAAGGAAGGCCGCCCCGGCCTCGACCGGCTGCTGTCGGAGCGGGGGGTCGATATCGTGACGTTTCGCGACTGGAAAAAGATCGAAGCCGCCGAAATCGCCCGCGCCCGCGACGGCGCCCCGCGCGAGAAATTCACCTCGATGGCGGCAATGCTGGCGGCGCTGGCGGATTAGCCGACGTTGCGTCACGCGGACGCCGATTGGCGGGCGCGATCATTTTGACCTTGATAGGCGGGCATCGCCGAGCTAGGCGCGTCCCCCTGCAATGTGTCGGGGCGTGGCGCAGTCTGGTAGCGCACTGGTCTCGGGGTCCAGGGGTCGTAGGTTCGAATCCTATCGCCCCGACCATTGCGGTGGCCGCCGCCCCTATGGCGGTGCTCCCCGAACACGCCGATCCGCACCGAACCCGGAAGATCGCACGCGAAAAATGTCAGAGGTTGGTTCCCCACCTCCCCTGAATGCACAAGCATGCCTCTTCAGCCGTTTTGCGATTCCCCAAGCGTCATGGTAGAGGTCGACAATGGGGGCTCGGCATTTTCTCGTCGCTAGGCGGACGCTGTCGATTTTCGTCGCATTGTCCGGTATCATCCTCGCGCCACCAGCGATCGCTGCGACGCCCAAATCAATTTGTCGGCTTGGACCGGTTGAGGATGCTGTCGGGTCAGTGCCGCTGGTTGAGCAAGCCAGAGTTGCTGCAGAAGAGGCAATTGCGCGACGGCTCGCGGGCAGTCGCGGACCCAGCGAGATAGCCACGCTGGCAGTTGCTGACGGACCCGCTGCACCACTCCCGCCGGCAGTTCGCGCGCGCTATTGTGCTGCGGCGGGCGAGCTTATGCGGGTCGATCCGGGCGGCAATCAATTGGAAGCGCGTCAGTTTTTGATCGCCGCCGTCAATTTGGCGCGCCAAGCGGGCGACGCTGATGCCGAAGCCCGCGCCGCCTATCGGCTGGGATTGGCGCTGCTGGGCGGCGACAGTGTCGTCGCCGTGCGCACCCGTGGCGCTGCCCAGCCTGCGCCCGTGCGCGACACCGGCAATGACACAGCGCCGAGCGCGGATGATCCTTGCCAAGCGATTGAGGCGCCGGTTGTGCGCGGTGCCGCTGCGATTTTGGTCCGCGCCGCGCTGAATTGCGCCGCGGTTCGTGCCCTTGAGGCGGGCGACGGTGATCGCGCGGCGCTGGCGCGGCTGCGGCTGGCTCGGTTGCTGCTCGCCGAGATCGATACGGCACCGTTCCGCGCCGCCGCATTGCGCGAAGCCGCTGACCTTGCGGCACGCCAAGGTCTGGAGGCAGCACAGCGCGTTGCCTCGCCTGCGCGACGGGCAATGTTCACCGGACGGTTGGCTGAGGCAATGGCGGTCGCCAATCCCGCCAATCCCGAAATCGTCAGCGCGATCGCGTCGATGCGCGCGGACGCGCCTGGTGATGCCGCCACATTGGCATTTGCGGCGGCGCTTGAAGGCAGGATCGCGCTTGCCAAGGGCGACCGGCAAGCCGCTACAGCCGCGCTTGAGCGCGCCGTGTTTCTTGAAGGGCAACGCAGCCAGCCCTTGCGGTTACCTGGCTGGTTGCTGCTGTTAGCCGAAGCGCGTCCCGACCGCCGGGCGGCTTTGGTCCAACAGGCTTATCGCGCGCTGGAAGCGATCCGCCCCATCTTGCCGCTCAACGATGCGCTGACCGAAGAATCGAATTTCGCGTTGCAGATGCGACCGGTTTTCGAAGCTGCGGTCGCTGCCCAGCTGGCTGAAGCCGGATCGGATCAAACCCGCATCGCGAGCGTCCAGCGGATTGTCGAAACCTACCGCGAGGCCGAGTTGCAGTCTGCGTTCGGCGCCAATTGCGTGCCTGCCCGCGATCCTGTCGATCCGGCCGCGCTGCGGGCGGGCGAGGTGCTACTCTATCCGATCTTGCTCGATGATCGCGTTGAGTTGCTGTTCGTGTCCGGCGGTCGTGACGGCACCGCGCGCTTCAGTCGATTGGCGACGGGCACGCCGATGACGCGCAAGGCCGTCGCGCAGCTCGTCGGTGAGATGACGAGCTCGCTGATCGGCGGCGGTGACGATCGCTGGAAGGAAGCGGCGCACGCCTTGTATGATCTGCTCATCAAGCCGATCGAAGGCCGGCTGAAACCCGGCGGCACGCTGGTGATTGTCCCCGATGGCCCGCTGCGCGCCTTGCCCTTCGCTGCGCTGATCGATGGCAATGACAAATATCTGATCGGGCGCACCCAGATCGCGCTGGCGCCGGCGCTGGCCTATTCGCAGCCAGGGCGTGACCGAAGTGGCCGCGCGTTGAAGGTGGTCGCGGTCGCACTCCAGCGCGACGTTGATCTGCCCGCCGGACGCTTCGCCAAACTCGAAGGCACGCGCGACGAGGCGCTGGCTGCGGCGGGGCCCGGCGGTACCGTGATTGATGATTTCCGCGAAGCAGACCTGCGGCGCGCGCTCGCGCGTGGCCATGTCGATGTGCTGCATCTGGCCACGCACGCCGCGTTCAACGGACGCTCGGACCGCAGCTTCATCGTCGCCAATGGTGAAGCAATCCCGCTGGCCGATCTGCGCGGTTTGATCGGCGACGGGCGCGCGCGCGGCGATGATCTTGATCTGTTGGTGCTCAGCGCGTGCGAGACGGCGGTTGGCGATGATCTCGCCAGCATGGGGTTGGCCGGGGCGGCGGTGCAATCAGGCGCCGACAGCGCGATCGCCTCGCTCTGGTCGGTCAATGACACCGGCACGGTGGCGCTGATGAAGGGCTTTTACGACCGCTACCGGTCGGGCGATGGCAAGGCAGCTGCACTGCGGCAGGCGCAATTGGCTTTGATCGGTCGCGGGGGCGATTTGTCTCACCCTTCGATCTGGGCGGCATTCACATTGTTGGGGGGCTGGCGATGAGGCACGGCGCAATCCTGGCCGGTATATCGGCATTGGCGATGCTGGCGGTGCAGCCCGCGCGTGCGCAGACCGCCATCACCCCCGACAGCCAACCCGGCGTAAGCACGGGCACAACCGCGACAACCGCAGGCCGAACGACTCTCATCGACGGGGGCCGCCGCGTTGGCGACAATCTGTTCCACAGCTTCACCAGCTTCTCGCTTGGCACGGGTGACAGCGCCATATGGGTGCGATCAAGCGGCGACGGGGGCAGCATTGCCAATGTCATCAACCGCGTCACCGGCGGCACCATCTCGACGATCGACGGCACGATCACGACCCAAGGCCTGGGTCGCGCCAATTTCTTCTTCATCAATCCTGCCGGGATCATCTTCGGTTCAAATGCGTCGGTGTCGGTCCCCAGTGCCGCCTATTTCTCAACCGCCAACACGCTGAGGTTTGGTGATGGCGGCGTCTTCGGGGTCACTACGCCGACCGGTTCGACCTTTTCGATGGCGGCGCCCAGCGCTTTCGGTTTCGTGGGTGCGCGCGGTGACATCACGATACGCGGGGCTGGCACAGGCTTTGTCGGCCCGAATACCAGCCTGTCGCTGAGTGCGGCGAATATCGCGATCGATCGATCGTCCTTTTCACTCGGCGCGCTCGACCTGTTGGCGCTCGGCACAGCCAGTATCAATGTCGGTCTCGATTTGCCCCTTGCGACGCGGTTTTCCGGTGGCACCCTGTCGCTGACCGATAGTTTCGTCAGCGTCGAGCCCAGCGCCAGCAGCACGGGCCTGTTAAGGGCCAATGCCGGTCGGGTGACATTGACCAGTTCGATCCTGGCCGCAGATTCGAACGATCGAATGGCCGCTGGTTTGCGCTTGCTTGCCGGTGATCTGGTGCTGCGCGGGTTGGCGGGTGGCGCCCATCGCACTTACCTCGGTAGTTTCGCGCCGGACATCGGCAACGCCGCTGCGGTTGATGTCGATGCGCTGCGGATCACGCTGTCGGGCGCCAGCCAGATCAGCTCGCAGGCGCTGCCCGGTGCGCGCGGCAATGCCGGCGACATCCGCATTCGCGCCGGATCATTGCTGATCGATACCGACGCGTCGATCATCTCCTCGGCCTATGGTGATTCGCGATCGGGCAACATCGCCATCACGGCCGACAGCATCGCCATAGCATCGGGCGGGCTGATCGAATCGACCACCTTCGGCAGCGGCAATGGCGGCGATCTGACGATCAACACCGGATCGCTGTCGATGGACAATGGCGTGATCGCGGCCGAGGCCGAGCAAGGGGCAACCGGCGATGCCGGAACGATCAGCCTGACCGCGTCGACGGTTGCGCTCACGAACGGCGCCCGCATTTCCTCTTCCAACCTCGGGTCGGGGATTGGCGGGCTGGTCAACATCACGGCGGACATGATCACGCTGCGCAACGGCTCGCGGATCGAAGCCGATGCTATCGGCCCCGCCAGCGGCGGCGCTGGCGATGTGAGTGTCACCGGACGCATGATCCGGCTGGAATCAGGCAGCGAAATCTCGTCAGTGACGGATGGATCGGGCGATGCCGGTTCGGTGCAAATCACAGCCGACGGCCTGATAATCGATGATAGCGCGATCAACAGTGCGGCGCTCGGCGGTACGGGGGCTGCCGGGTTCGTTGGGATCTCCGCGAACAGCATCGACATTCGCAACACGGGTGAGATCACGACATCGACGCTGGGATCGGGGGCCGCAGGCTTCATCCAGATCAACGCACAGTCGATCAATCTGGCGAGCGGCGGGCGGATCACGTCGGAAACCTTTGCGCGCGGTCGCGCCGGAGACATTTTGATCGGGCCACTCGGCGGCATCGCGCCAAACATCTCGCTGACGGGTGGGGCGAGAATTTCGTCATCGCAGGCAAGCGGCGATGCGACCGGCGACACGGGCACGATTACGATCACCGCGCGGTTGATGGAGCTATTTGACGGTAGTGCCATTACGTCCAGCAGCGAACCGCTGGCTGGTCAGTCCGGCGCGATCGATATCACCGCCGATACGCTGCTGATCCGCGGATCGAGGATCGAAACCAATTCGGACAATCGCAATCCAGCAGGTTTCATTCATGTAACGGTCGGCACCCTGACAGTGGACGGCGGGACGATCAGAAGCGAAAACGGAACGAGCTTCATCGGCAGCGCGGGAGACATTCTTGTCGAGGCCCAGCGGATCGAGCTGCTCAATGGCGGCAACATCTCGACCGATTCCTTTAGTGGCCCGGCGGGCAATATCACGCTGCTGCTGCCGCGCACCGGGACGCTTTTGCTTCGGGGAGCGGCGAATTCGGGGGTGATCACGACATCGTCTGGACCGGGTACCGGCGGCTTGATCACGATCGCCAGCCCCTATCTGATCCTGTCCGACGGGGGGCAAATTCTCGCCCTGGGCGAGGCATTCGGCGCCGATGTGCTGCTCCAGTCCAATTTCTACATTCGCTCTTCGGACCGACTGAATCTGCTCTCGGTTGCTGGTTCCTTGCTGGTTGACAGCCAGGTGGGCGATTTGTCGACCGGGGCTGAATCGATCGACCTGTCGTTCCTCGATGCGTCATCGGTGCTGCGCGGCCAGTGTGCCGCAACGCGGCGAGGCGGCGCTAACCAGCTCAATCTGCGTTCAACTGGCCCTTATGCCGGGATCGTCAATGCCGATCTTCGGGCCACGGCCGGCATCGCGCCGACTGTCCCCCGTTGGAATCTGTGCGCGCCGTGAAGGGCGTAACCCCCGTCCTGATCCTGATGGCTGCGACGGCGTCCTGCGGCAGCGGCGCCCAAGCGCAGGACCGCGCCGGACCGCTGCAAAGCCGCACCGGGCCCGGCGCCGCAGCGCAGGTATTGCCGCCCTATTCCAGCCCGCAGCCGCCGCTTGTTTCCGCCGAGGCGCCGCCAGCGGCCAGCACGGCCAACGCCAATGCGGCCGATCTCATCATCTCCGACGTTGTCGTCACCAGTGAGCCGGGCGCCGCGCCCGCGTTGCCGAGCTGGTCGCCTGTCACCGACGCGGTCACCGGGCTTACGCTCGATCGACCCAAATCGGCGGGGTTCGACGCCGCCTGGGTCAAGCGACAGTTTGTGCGGAACGAGTTTGTCGGTGCGCGCGTACCGCTCGACCGGGTGACCGCGCTGATCCAGATCATCAACATCGCGATGGTTCGCAATGGCTATATCAACTCGGGGGTGCGGATCACCGGCGGCGAGCTGATCGACGGCGGTGTGCTGCACCTCGAGCTGATCTTCGGTCGCCTTACCGCTGCCGACGACGGGACGGCGATCAGCGTTGGCTGGGGCGCGGGCGGTGCGCGCGGACTGACGCGCAATTATGTCGTCGATCGAATGCAATCCACCAGTGGCGTGCCGCTCAATGCCTTTGCCGTTGAGCGCGCATTTCGGCTGCTGTCGGAGAATCCGGCGATCAGCACCGTGCGGGCCGACCTGCGGCCTGGCGCGCGTGCCGGCGAGGCAACGCTGGCGCTGACGGTCGATCCGGCACCCCGCACCG
The DNA here is from genome assembly GCA_964449575.1 of uncultured Stakelama sp. Lineage (GTDB taxonomy): Bacteria > Pseudomonadota > Alphaproteobacteria > Sphingomonadales > Sphingomonadaceae > Sphingomonas. The sequence continues at coordinate 40,979 of CAYUYZ010000007.1, read as the reverse complement.
ACTTGTACCTCAATTTCGCCAACAGCCGGTCGCCCGCCGTCGGCGGCGAGCACGGCGCGATTGGTGGGTCGATCCGTAACCTGATCACCGCCGGCGATCTGGCGAGTGCTGAGGCAGGGATCACCGCTGGTCAGCCCGATGTTTCGGCGAGCTATCAACTGCCGGTGCTGGACACGCGCACGACGGTGATCGTGCGGGGCGGCTATAATCTGGCGTCGGTGGTCGATCGCCCGCTGGTACCGCTCAACATCAGTGCCCGCGACTGGAACGTCGAAGGCGGGTTCAACCGCCTGCTCGTCACCGAACCGTTGACGCCGCGTCCGACGGGCGGCTGGCGGGCTGCCCGCAGCATCTCCGTCGGATGGCGGATTGCGCACCGCGAGACGCAGACCTTCCTGCTCGGCCAGCCCTTTTCCTTTTCGCCCGGCGCGGTAAACGGTCGATCAGATTACACGGCGCTCCGGCTTGTCGCTGATTGGGTCGAGCGCGGCATTTCGCAAGTCACCGCGCTGTCACTGACGCTGACGCAGGGGCTCGCCGGCTCACGCGTCACCCCCACCAACGCTGCCGACGCAGCGGCGCTCTTGCGCCTTGTGCCAAAGACTGATTTCCGCGCGGTCCTGATTCAGGCCAGCCACGCGCGCCGCCTGACGGGCAAGGGCCTCGAACTGCGGCTGCGCGTTACCGGGCAATGGGCCGATGGCGTGCTCTATTCGGGCGAACGATTGGCGGCGGGCGGCGAGTTCACCGTGCGCGGCTATCGCGAAACGCTTGCGCTGGTCGATCGCGGCGTGATCGGATCGGTCGAGCTATACCAGCCGATTTCGCTATCGGGTCGTGGGGCGGACGCGCGCGGCGTTAATCTCGGCGCGTTTGGTGTGTCGGCCTTTGTCGATGGCGCTTACTTGCGCAACGCTATCGATCCGCAGCCGCAACCGGGCGGACTTGCCAGCGTTGGCGCCAGCCTTGCGTGGATACCCTCCGATCTGGTCACTGCCCGGGTCAGCTATGCCTATGCGATCATCGACGCGCGCCAGGTCGGCAGCCGTGATCTGCAGGATCAGGGTTTTCAGTTTCGCCTGACGCTGCACCCGCTGGCGCTGTTCCGTAACCGTTAGGGCGCGCGCTCACCCGGCACCGATAACGGCGACGCTAAAGAAATGGCGCGCCTGCAACATCCGCCTTCTTGCAGCTCACCGTCATCCAGCCCGTTTTGCGAAGATAAGCCAGATCGACCGCGCGCCCTTCGCAGACAATGCGGCGTTTGCCATCGCTATAGTAATCAACCGACACGACAAATCGGCTTGGCCCTTTGGCGATCAGCTGCACTGCTTGGTCGAACGTGCCAAACTGCGTGCAGGCCTTGTCATTGCCCTCGCAATTCCAGTCGGTGACCGGGTAGGCGAGATAGGGCGCGCGGACGGCGCCGCCGGGAATATCGATAATCTCGTCACCTTGCTCGATCGCCAGCAGCCCCGGCAGCGCGACGCAGCGCACACCGATATCGCATTTGCTCGCGGCGCTGGGGTCATTGGTGAAGACGGGCTTGACGGTCGTCCCGGCGAATTTGAATGCCGGGCCGCCGGCGATCGGGGAGATCGCGGCCCCCATCACCACGTCGCCATGCTGCGAGTCGGCAGTGTTGATCATGGCCAGCCGCATGGCGATCGTCAGCACGGCCTTGTCGCCCTCGCCATCGCGGTAAAGGATTATTTGCTCGGGTGGCTGCACGACAATCACCGATCCGCGCAGCGCGGCGAAAGCGTTGATCGCGGCGAGCATAACCGCAAGAAAAAAGCCTGCGGCACCAATGGTGATGCGGCGATACCACGCTTCACGAATGCGCTCGCGCTCTTCCGGCGTCGCGGGCGGATCGTCGTCGTCCATCATCAGGTTCGCCAAATCTTCCATCATCGCGCGCCCCCGGCTGGCTGGCAAACTTGCCGCACCCAGATGCGAGGCGTAAGGAAATTGCAGGGCGGCGTCGAGGGGAGCAGCAAATGTCTAAGTTGGTTCGCAGCGGTTTGGCATTGTTGGCCGTGGGGCTACCCGTGGCTGCGGTTGCCCAAGCATTTTCGCTGACCGTCGTCGAATTCGCCGGTGGCCCCGATCAGCTCGTTGCCTTCAACAGCAGCAAGGTGGTCGCGTATGACGCAGGCGACACGCCGGTTTTTCGCGCCGATCGCGGCTTCCTGTTTGGCGCGACCAGCAAGCTCGGGAACCCGGCCGGGCGCGTTTTCGCCTGGGATTTGGTGCGCAAAAAGGTCCGGGTGAGTGCTGCGGGTCGCCCGCAGATATGGCTTGCCTGTAGTGACTTAAAGCCAATGTCGCTGGCCTGCTCGACCACGCTACGCATTGCCAATGATGGTTCGCTCGTGATTTCGGGCACCGGGGTGAATGGCGGGGTACGCGGCAACGGACCGATCGAAGCCGATGCCGAGACGCTCGCGCGCCTGCCTGACTGTCCGGGTGATCCTCGCTGCCCGTCGTAATCGGTTTGCCGAGATGCGGCCCGCTCGCGAGTACCGCCGGGGCCAGAAACCTGCGCCCCATGCCTTCAGCAAATGGCCTCTGCGTTTTGCTCGTTTTCAAGCGTTTCCCGTCTGAAGGCAATTTGCGTTAGTCCAACTCGAACCTGCCAGTCGGCAATCGACCCAGCTTGTACCTATGGCCGATTGGTTGGCGGTGTTCGGCTTCAGTAAGCTAAAGAACCACCAAGAAAGGTTGGCATTGAAGCGGTAGCTGCCGGGCTGATTCTGCTCGCGATGCCTTGAGCGCCAGCTATGGGAATTTCACCATTCTTTTCCGTACGGGTTCCATACGACCGATTTCGCCATCGCGAAGCCATTGAATTGATGGTGCACCCGACTGGATTCGAACCAGTGGCCTCTGCCTTCGGAGGGCAGCGCTCTATCCAGCTGAGCTACGGGTGCCTGATCGCCGCGCCTAGCAAAGCATCTCCCGCCGCGCCAGTGGTTTCAGCGCGCGCGCTTTACTCGCGGCGGTAGCGTCACTTGCTGGAACGGGGCGAGCGCGCAGCGGGCGCCGGGGCCCACGGGATCCTGGTACAGCACGGTGATGATGTCGCTCGAACAGAGCTGGTCGATCGACAGCGTATAGCCGAACCGCTCCTGAAAGCCGAGGCCGGGGCAGGCTTGCGGCAGGGTGACGCGGTACACCTTGCGGTCGATCATCACGAAATCGATCACCGAATCGCTGCGCACCAGGCTCTGCGCAATGCGGTGGCGGGTGATGCAGCTTTGCGGCGCGCCGACCGGTGTCGCTTCGGGTACGGTCGTGTCGCGCGCGGCGCCCGGACCTGCCAGCGCCAGCCCGGCGAGCAGCGCAACCGAAGCCATCATCATGCTGTTCATGCGACCTCCTTGGCCCGCGCTTTGGGCGCGGGCGTCTTGGGCTTGTACGCGCACAGATCGGCCACCGGGCAACGCCAGCATTCGGGCGTGCGCGCCTTGCATATATAGCGCCCGTGCAGGATCAGCCAGTGATGCGCGTGCACCCGGAACGGCGCCGGGGTCGCCTTGTCGAGCTTGAGTTCGACCGCGAGCGGGGTCTTGCCCTTGGCAAGGCCGGTGCGATTGCCGACGCGAAAGATGTGGGTGTCGACCGCGAAGGTCTCCGCGCCGAAGGCGACGTTGAGCACGACGTTGGCGGTCTTGCGCCCGACCCCCGGCAGTTTTTCAAGCGCGTCACGGTCGGCGGGGACCTCGCCGCCATGTTGGTCGACGAGCATCTGCGACAGCGCGATGACATTCTTGGCCTTGGTGTTGAACAGGCCGATCGTCTTGATGTGCTCCTTGAGGCCCGCTTCGCCGAGTGCGAGCATTTGCGCGGGCGTCGCCACCTCGGCAAACAGCGCCCGCGTCGCCTTGTTGACGCCGATGTCGGTCGATTGCGCCGACAGCGCGACCGCGACGACGAGCTGATAGGGATTGCCGAACGCGAGCTCGGTTTCGGGATGCGGGTTGTCGGCGGCGAGCCGACTGTAAAAGTCGATGACGTCGGCTTTTTTCAATGGCAATCCCAAGAATAAGCAACGCGGGAGAAATCGGCCCGCGCAAGGTCGCTGCTGCGGATCAGGAACACGCATTCCCCGACGTCGCCCCACATCACGAGCTCATCGGAGGTCAGGCGCAGCAGGACGTGATCGAAGTCAGCAAAAGCGGGCTTACAGTGTACGTCGCTTTGTGTGTAAGCGGGATAGCCGCCCGTTTGGTGACGCAACGGTCGCGCGGCCGCGTCGCTCTCAAGAAATGCCTCGAGCGCGTCGATAGTGTAGTACTGATACAGCGCCGTGATGCGCTTTCCAGCCGCGATGATGCTTTGATCGATCCGATCGACAATCAACGTCGGGCGCAGACCGATCCCGGCGCTGCGCACTGCATCATCTTGAAAGGGAGAATAGTCCGAGAACTCAACCCCGACAACAATTTCTAACGGCGGCGGGACGAGGGTGCCGGGCGCTGTAACATCGCATCGACGGACCAGCATGGTCGCGCGAGTTGGATCACCGAAATCGGCCCCATGAAGGTCGTCACGCCCAATGAAGAACTGGATGATCCCGCGCTCCGGGTAGCCATCAAGTTCCTGGCATTCGGCGCAGTCGAGTTGCGCAAGAAATTCAAGCGGGACGCCCTGGGCGTCGGAAGGCCACGCTTCGCCGTCCGCCAGCCATGCCGGAGCGCCGAGTCGCGAACCAGATGCGGCTATTGCCGCCGATGCATCGGGCATGAGTGCGAGCGCCGGCCGGGTTTGCTGCAGAAACCACGTCTTGAATTCCGCCAGCTCGATGTCCGGGATGGGTGGTTTGACCGGTTTCTTGGTGTTGCCAGCGGGGATGGGCTCCACAGTCGCCGGACCCGGATGCGGCGGTCCGCCGAGAAGCCGCCGGAGAAATTCGATCATAGCCCCAGCACCTCGGCCATCCTGTACCGGCCCGGTGCGCGGCCCGCGAGCCAGAGCGCAGCGGTGATGGCGCCGTGCGCGAAGATCGCGCGATCCTCGGCGCGGTGGCCGAGTTCGATGCGTTCGCCGGGGCCGGCGAAAATCACTTGATGATCGCCCGCGACCGAGCCGCCGCGCAGCGAGGCGATGCCGATCGTTCCTTCGGCGCGGTCGCCCGACAGGCCGGCGCGGCCGATCACTGACAGGTCACCAAGTTCAGCGCCGCGTCCGGCAGCCGCCGCCTCGCCGAGCAGCAGTGCGGTGCCCGACGGCGCATCGACCTTGGCGCGGTGGTGCATCTCGACGATCTCGATATCCCAGGCGGGGCCGAGCCGCTCGGCGGCTTCGCGCACCAGCCGCGCGAGCAAGGTAATGCCGAGCGACGTGTTGCCGGTCTGGAGCACCGCGATGTCGTGCGCGGCATCCTCGATCAGCGCGTGGTGCGTGGCGCCGAGGCCAGTGGTGCCGATCAGAATCGGCGTGCCAGCGGCGCGGGCGGCAGCGAGATTGGCGGCGAGCGCCCCGGGGACGGTGAAGTCGACCAGCACATCGGCGGTGGCGGCGAGCGCAGCGGGATCGCCGCCTGCATCGATCCCCCCAGCCAAGGTCGCGCCGTGGCTGGCCAGCGCTTCAGCAATCGCGCGCCCCATCCGCCCGGCACTGCCCAGAATCCCGATCGCCGTCATCGCATGCTCTCCCAGGGTCGATTTCGCGCATGGCAGAAAGCGCCCGCGCCCGACAAGGGGCGATCGTGTGGCTGGCGCCGTGCGGCGTGCTTTCCTATGCTGCTGTGATGACGCGGGCGACGAACATTGTGATCCTGACCGGGGCGGGCATTTCCGCCGAAAGCGGGATTGCGACCTTTCGCGGCCCGGGCGGGCTGTGGGAGGGGCATAGGGTCGAGGATGTCTGCACGCCCGAGGCGCTGTCGCGCGATCCGGTGCTGGTGCATCGTTTCTATGATTTGCGGCGGGCGGCGCTGGCGAGCGTGGTGCCCAATCCCGCGCATGATGCGCTGGCGCGGCTCGATGCGGCGTGGCCGGGCGAGTTGCTGATCGTGACGCAGAATGTCGACGACTTGCATGAGCGGGCCGGGGCCAAACGGCTGCTGCACATGCACGGCGAATTGCGGTCGGCACTGTGTGCGAGCTGTAGGACGCAATCGCGGTGGGAAGGTCCGATGCCGCCGCGCTCGACCTGTCCGGTGTGCGGCGCTGCGGCGTTGCGGCCCGACATCGTGTTCTTCGGCGAGATACCGTACCGGATGGACGTGATCGAAGCCGCCATCGCCCGCGCCGATATCTTCGTGTCGATCGGCACATCGGGGGCGGTCTATCCGGCGGCGGGCTTTGTCCAGACCGCGCGCTGGCAGGGGGCGGGGACGTTGGAGCTCAATCTTGAGCCGAGCGCGGGCAGCCATTTGTTTGATGAAAGCCGCACTGGCCCCGCGAGCGTTCTGGTGCCGGCCTGGGTCGATGCGATGCTGGCGGCGGTCGCATGAGCGCGGTTGATCCGCGCACGCCGGTGCTGGTCGGGGTCGGCCAGCTTACGGTGCAGTGGCGCGGGGAGGGGGTGGCGCCTGACCCCGCCGGATTGCGTGCCGATGCTGCGCGCGCGGCGCTGGCGGATAGCGGGGCGGCGGGGCTGGCGGCGGCGATCGACCGGGTAGTCGTAATCCGCACGATGGCCGATTCGGTGCCGGGCGCGCCGCAGCCGTTCGGGCGCTGCGCCAATCCGCCGGGGACGCTGGCCGAGGATTTGGGGCTGGGATCGGTCGAGGCGATCTATTCACTGGTCGGGGGCGATCAGCCGCAAGCGCTGGTGAGCGAAGCCGCTGAGGCGATTTTCGCTGGCGACGCTCGGGCGGTTCTACTTGCGGGGAGCGAGGCGACCGCGGCGGTCAAGACGGCGCTGCGGCTGGGGCAGGCGCCCGACTGGTCGCGGAGCAGCGATGCGGCCTTCTCCGATCGCGGGCTGGGGTCGCACTTGCTGTCGGCGTACGAGATCGCGAATGGGCTCGGCGCGCCGACGCTGACCTATCCGGCGTTCGAGCATGCGTTGCGGGGGCGCTGGGGCTTGTCGCGTGCCGCGCATGGCGCGCTGATGGCCGAGCTTTGGGCGGGCTTCTCGCAGGTTGCGGCGGCCAATCCGTACAGTATGTTTCCGACCGCCCGCAGCGCGGATTTCCTGGCGACACCGTCGGCAGAGAATTACCCGGTCGCCGACCCGTACCTCAAATGGCATGTCGCTCAGGATGCCGTGAATCAGAGCGCGGCTTTGGTGCTGACTACGGTGGGCGAGGCCGATCGGCTCGGCATCGCACCGGCCAAACGCGTCTATCTTCACGGCTACGCGCAAGCCGCCGATCGCACGCCGACCGAGCGGCCCGATCTGTCGCGGTCGCGTGCGATCGAGCTGGTGCTGGCGCAAGCGCTGGCGTCGGCGGGCAAGTCGACCGACGATATTGCGCTGTTCGATCTCTATAGCTGCTTCCCCTGCGTGGTGCTCCTTGCAGCCGAGGCGCTCGGGCTCGATTGGCGCGCGACACCCGCGACGGTCACGGGCGGGCTGCCATTCTTCGGCGGGCCGGGTAACAGCTATTCGCTCCACGCCATCGCGACCATGGCCGAGCGGTTGCGCGCCGCACCCGACGCGTTCGGGCTGATCCTCGCCAATGGCGGGTTCATGTCGAAGGAGGCGGCAGGAGTCTATTCAGCCGCCCCGCCGCACGCATGGGCGCCGGTATCGAGTGCAGCAATTGTGCAGCAAATTGCCGCCGATCCTACGCCGCACCTGGTTGATGGCCCCGCCGAAGCGACAATCGACACCTATACCGTCGCCTTCAAAAAAGGTGCGCCCCAGCGCGGCTATGTCATTGGCACCACGGCTTCGGGCGCGCGCATCCTCGCCGCCACCGCGCGCGATGACGCCGCGACCCTCGCCGCACTGCTCGCCGCCGATCCGCTTGGCCGCACCGCGAAAATCGCGCACGATGGCCGCGCGAACATCATCACCGCGATCGGAGGCGCAGCATGACCCCAGGCGACGGTAAGCCGATGCTGAGCGGCATCAAGGTGGTCGATCTGACCAGCGTCGTGTTCGGCCCCTATTGCACCCAGACGCTTGCCGATCTGGGCGCCGAGGTGATCAAGGTCGAATCGCCGCCGATGGGCGATGTGTTCCGCTGGGCGGGCAAGCCGGGGGCGACGCCGGGGATGGGGCCGGGCTTTCTCGCGCTCAATCGCGGCAAGCAGTCGGTGCTGCTCGACCTGAAGAACGCCGACGATCTAGCGACGATGAAGCGCTTGCTCGCCGACGCCGATGTGTTCGTGTCGAATGTGCGCGGGCAGGGGATGGAGCGGCTTGGCCTCGATTATGAAAGCGTTCGCGCGATCCGCCCCGACATCATCTATGTCCACTGCGTCGGCTTCGGGCAGGACGGGCCCTATGCCGATCTGCCCGCTTATGACGATGTCATCCAGGCCGCGAGCGGGGCGACGAGCCTGTCCAAGCGCGTCGATGGCGGCGCCGCGCCGCGCTTCATCCCGTCGCTGATCGCCGACAAGGTGTCGGGGCTGCACGGCGCCTATGCGGTGCTGGCGGCGCTGATCCACCGGATGCGCACGGGCGAGGGCCAATTGGTAGAAGTGCCGATGCTTGAGGCGTTCACGCATTTCATCCTGCTTGAGCATCTGGGCGGGCACACCTTTGATCCGCCCAATGCGCCGACCTGTTACGCGCGGCAGGTCGATCCGAACCGCCAGCCGTTTCCGACCAGCGACGGCTATGTCGCGATTGCGGCCTATGGCGACCGGCATTGGCTCAGCCTGTTCGACGTGCTCGGGGCATCGGCGTTTCTGGATAAGCCCGAGCTCGCGACGACCACCGACCGCTTCCACAATATGGCGCTGATGTATCACGAAGTCGCGCGGCTGACGCCGGAGTTGACCACCGCCGAGCTGCTTGCGCGCTGCGAGACCGCCAATCTGCCAGCGCGGGAGGCGCGCGATGTCGACGACATCATGAACGACCCGCATCTTGAGGCGGTGGGCTTCTTCCAGCGGCGGACCCACCCGACCGAAGGCGATTATTTCGAGATGCGCCCGCCGGTGAAATTCGGCGCCATGCCCGCGCGCGCGCCGAGCCTGCCGCCGAGGCTTGACGAGCAGGGGGCTGAGATCAGGGGTGGGTAGCGCCTGGAGCGGGATGGCTTTAGGTTGACCCGCCCGCAACCCCGTTCGTGTCGAGCGAAGTCGAGACACGGTTGGCATCGCGAGCCGCCTGTTTCTCGACTGCGCTCGAAACGAACGGGTCTGGGATGGAATAGTGGGACGCTAGCTCAGCGGCACGCCCGAAATCGTGATGCGGTGCATGAGCCTTTTGTGCCCGTGGTAGTCGTTGACCGCGAAATGCCAGGTCGAGCGATTGTCCCACACCGCGACCGACCCCGGCGCCCATTGCAGGCGGCACTGGAATTCCTCGCGCATCGCGACGCCGTAGAGATATTGCAGCAGCGGCTGGCTTTCCGCGGCAGTCCAGCCTTCGAAATGGAGCGTAAAGGCGGGGTTGATGTAGAGCAGTTTGCGCCCCGTCACGGGGTGGTGGATCACCGCCGGGTGGACCGCATTGGCGCTTACGTCATGGCCCTTCAGGTCGGCGGCCTGATCGGTCTTGGCGTAAATGCCGTCATGGCCATAGATGTGATCGGCGCTGTGCACCGCGCGTAAGCCGCCAAGCGTCGCCTTTAGCCCGTCCGACAGCGCATCGTACGCCGCGCCCATGCTCGCAAACAACGTGTCACCGCCCGTAGGTGGCAGCTCGCGCGCGACGAGGATCGATCCCATCGCGGGCACCGGATCATAGCTGTGATCGGTGTGCCAGCCGCCGCCGATGTTGACGAATTGCGTCTCGGCTTTGCGGACTTCGGCGATTTCGGGATAGCCGCCGTTGGCGGGGAAATAATTGTTGACGTCGATGTCACCCCAGCGCCGCGCGAAGGCGATGTGATCTTCCGGCGTCAGCTGCTGATCGCGCAGCAGCACCACGCCGGTATCGGCCAGCGCCTGCCGGATCGCTGCCAGCTCATCGTCGCCCATCGCGCGGATATCGACCCCGGTGACTTCAGACCCGCAATGCGGCGCCAGCGGCCTGATCTTCATTTCGCCCATGCTGCCTCTCCTTATCTTATGGAGCGCAGCATGGGCGAAGATTGCGTGCTTTACCAGATATGGACGCGCTTCTCGGGAGCGATGTAGAGCTTGTCGCCCGGCTTGATGTTGAAGGCGGTGTACCAAGTGTCCATGTTGCGAACGACGCCGTTGACCCGGAAATAAGGCGGGCTGTGCGGATCGGTGCGCAGGCGTGCCAGCGCTGCATCGTCGCGCAGCTTGGTCTGCCAGGCTTGCGCCCAGGCCATGAAGAAGCGCTGATCGCCGGTCAGCCCGCCGATCACCTTGGCTTTGCCATGCTTGGCCTGATAGCGCTGATAGGCGCCATAGGCTGCCTCAAGCCCACCCAGATCGCCGATATTCTCGCCGAGCGTCAGCTTGCCGTTCACCTTGGATCCCGGCAGGCCTTCAAATTGGTCATATTGCGCAGCGAGCGCGGCGGTCCGCTCCTTGAAGGCGGTCTTGGCAGCGGGCGTCCACCAATTTTCGAACTTGCCGGTCGGGCCGAACTGGCTGCCCTGATCGTCGAAGCCATGGCCCATTTCATGGCCAATGATCGCGCCGATCGCGCCATAGTTCACGGCCGGGTCTGCGTTCGGATCGAAATAGGGCGGCTGCAGGATCGCTGCCGGGAAGGTGATCTGGTTGGCCAGCGGGCTGTAGTACGCGTTCACCGTTTGCGGCGTCATTGCCCACAGGCTGCGATCAACCGGCTTGGGGAAGCGCGATAGCTGGAGGTCGTTGGCAAATTCCGCCGAGCGCATCGCATTGCCCAGCATGTCGCCGCGCACCACCTTGAAGCTCGAATAATCGAGGAACTTGTCCGGATAGCCGACGCGCGGTTCAAACGCGGCGAGCTTGACGAGTGCGGCCTTGCGTGTTGCCTCATCCATCCAGCTCGATTTGCTGATCCGGTCTTGATAGGATCCGCGCAGATTTTCGATCAGTTCCTGCATCTGCGCCTTGGCCGCAGGCGGGAAAAAGCGCGCGACGTAGAGCGCGCCCACGGCCTCACCCAGCGCGCCGTTGGTGAGCTGCACACCGCGCTTCCAGCGATCACGCTGCGTCTTCACACCCGACAGCGTGGTCGAATAGAAATCGAAGTTCGCTTGATCAAAGGCCTTCGGCAGGAAGCTCGCGTTGCCGCTGACAAAGTGGAAGGCCATGTAATCCTTCCATACGTCGAGCGGCGTTGCTGTCATGATCTTGCCGATCGCGATAATCGCGGTGTTGTTCGCCATCAGCACCTTCGGCGAGCTGTCGAGTCCGGCGGTCTTGAGCATCAGCGCCCAGTCGAATTCGGGCGCCTTTTTCGTCAACCCGGCGATATCCTGCGGGTCATTGAGCGCAGCGATGTCGCGGTTCTTTTCGGGCGACCAATGTTCCTTGGCCATGGCGGTTTCGAGCGCCATTATGGCGTCGGCCTTGGCCGCCGCATTCTCGATGCCGGCCAGCGTCTGAATCTTTTCGATATAGGCGCGGTAGGCCTTGCGATAGCCGTCGTATTTCTCGCCTTCGAGCAGATAATAGTCGCGCGGCATGCCGAGGCCACTTTGGCCAACGGCGGCGGTATAGCGGGTCGGGTCGGCGAGATTGGGGATCACGCCAATGCTCACCGGCGACTGATAGCCGACCGAGGCGAACAATATTTGCAGATCGGTGAGAGTCTTCACCGCGGCAATTTTCTCGAGATAGGGCTTCAGCGGCGCGGTGCCCTTGGCCTCGATACCGGCTTCGTCGATCCAAGTGCCATAAAAGTCACCGACCTGCTTGCCGGTTGCGCCGTACTTCGCTGGGTTCTTCGCCATATCGTCGAGGATCGCGCGGACGTTGACTTCGGCTTCGTCGGTCAGGATGTTGCCATAGCCGACGGCGGCCTTGTCAGCGGGGATCGTCGTGCGCTTGGCCCAGCCGCCATTGGCGAAGGTCCAGAAATCGTCGCCGGGCTTGATCGCCGGATCCTTGGCCGTCAGATCGATGCCGAAGCTGCCGTAGCGCGCCTTTTTGGCGACGGCCGCCGCCTTCAGCGATTTGCCGCCCGGCTTCGCCACGCTGGCCGTGACGGGGGCAAGCATCGCCAATAGCGCCAGGCTGGTCGACAGGCGGATCATCGTCTTGTTGCGCATGGATACCTCTCTTTTGGTGTGTTGGCGCTGGATAACGGCGAGTCTGTTTCGTCGCAAGCGAAATGTCAGGTATACCCTACACCACCCGATTGGCGACAAGATCGTCGACCACCGCCGGATCGGCGAGCGTCGAAGTGTCGCCGACCAATGTTACATCGCCCTCGGCGATCTTGCGCAGGATGCGGCGCATGATCTTGCCCGATCGCGTCTTGGGCAGGCCGGCGGCAAATTGCAGCGCGTCGGGGGCGGCGATCGGGCCGATTTCCGTCCGCACCCATTTGACCAGATCGGCGCGCAGCGCGTCGTCGCCGATCTCGCCAGCATTGAGCGTGACATAGGCATAAATGCCTTGCCCCTTGATGTCGTGCGGCATGCCCACCACCGCAGCTTCGGCGACCTTGGGGTGGAGCACCAGCGCCGATTCGACCTCGGCCGTCCCCATCCGGTGGCCGCTGACGTTGATCACGTCGTCAACGCGGCCGGTGATCCAGTAATCGCCATCGGCATCGCGGCGGCATCCGTCGCCGGTGAAATATTTGCCGGGATAAGTCGTGAAATAGGTCTGGAAGAAGCGCGCATGATCGCCCCAGACGGTGCGCATCTGCCCCGGCCAACTCGCGGCGATCACCAGATTGCCCTCGGCGGCGCCGTCGAGCACCTTGCCTTCGGGATCGACGAGCTGCGGCACGACGCCGGGAAGCGGGCGGGTGGCGCTGCCGGGCTTGAGGATCGTCGCGCCCGGCATCGGCGCGATCATCGCGCCGCCAGTTTCGGTCTGCCACCAGGTGTCGATGATCGGGCAGCGACCTTCGCCGACGACCTCATGATACCAGCGCCACGCTTCGGGGTTGATCGGCTCGCCGACGGTGCCGAGCAGCTTGAGCGAGGCGCGGCTGGTCGCCTGCACATAGCCGTCGCCGTCCTTCATCAGTGCGCGGAGAGCCGTCGGCGCGGTGAACACGGTGTGGACCTGATGCCGGTCAATCACCTGCCAGATGCGGCTGGCGTCGGGCCAGTTGGGCAGGCCTTCGTACATCAGCGTCGTCGCGCCATTGGCGAGCGGGCCGTAGAGGATGTAGCTGTGCCCAGTGACCCAGCCGATGTCGGCGGCGCACCACCAGACGTCACCGGGGCGATAATCGAAGCACCAGTGGTGCGTCAGGCTCGCCCAGAGCAGATAGCCGCCGCTGGTGTGGAGCACGCCCTTGGGCTTGCCGGTCGAGCCGCTGGTGTAGAGGATGAACAACGGGTCTTCGGCGGCCATTGGCTCGGGCGGGCAGTCGGTTGAGACGCTTGCGGCGGCGTCGTGGTACCAGATGTCGCGGTCTGGCTGCATCGTCGCCTCGGCGCCGGTGGCGGCGACGACGATCACTTTTTGCAGGCACGGGGCATGCTTCGCCGCCGCATCGACGGCTGCCTTGAGCGGAATGCGTTTGCCGCCGCGTCGCCCTTCGTCGGCCGTCACGACGAGCTTCGAATCGCAATCGGTGATGCGGCCCGCGAGCGCTTCGGCCGAGAAGCCGCCGAACACCACCGAATGGATCGCGCCGATCCGCGCGCAGGCGAGCACCGCAAAGGCGGCTTCGGGGATCATCGGCATGTAGATCGTCACGCGGTCGCCTTTCGCCGCCCCGCTCGCCTTGAGCACATTGGCGAAGCGGCAGACTTCGGCGTGGAGTTCGCGGTAAGTGAAGCGGCGCGGTTCCTCAGTCGGTACATCGGGTTCCCAGATCAGCGCGACCTGATCGGCGCAGGTCGCCAGATGGCGGTCGAGGCAATTGGCGCTGACGTTGAGCACACCGTCGTCGAACCATTTGATGCCGAAGCTCGCTTCGTCGAACGACCAGTCGCCCGCGCGGGTCGGCGGCGTCATCCAGTCGAGCCGCAGCGCCTGTTCCAGCCAGAACCGGGTCGGATCGGTCTGCGCGGCGGCATAGAGCGCGGCATAGCCCGCCGCATCGACATGCGCCGTGGCCGCCCAATCGGCGGGTACGGGATAGGGTTCGGGCATCGCTTTCTCCTAGGGCGATGATGGCGCGTGCGCGCGTGGCAAAGCAAGCCAATCTGCTTGGCAAGAAATTAGTTTCGATCTAAAACGTATTCGATCATTCGGGAGAGCGGCAATGAGCGGCACGGTACTCGTCACGGGCGGCAGCGGTTACATCGGTGGCTTCGTCATCCGCCAGCTCGTCGCCGAGGGGTGGCAGGTCCACACCACGATCCGCAGCCTGACGCGTGAGGCCGAAGTGCGCGGTTGGCTCGGCGTGCCCGACGCGCAGCTGAAATTCTTCGCGGCCGATCTGCTGAGCGACGATGGCTGGGCCGATGCCAATGCCGGGTGCAGCCATGTCGTCCATGTCGCCTCGCCGCTGCCGACCGGGGCGATCAAGCATGACGATGATCTGGTCGTGCCAGCGCGCGAGGGCGCTTTGCGCGCGTTGCGCTTTGCCAAGGCGGCTGGGGTCACCCGTTTTGTGATGACATCGTCGGTCGCGGCGATCACCAATGGCCATCGGCAAAAGGTCGCCAATTATACTGAGGCGGACTGGACCAATTTGGCGACGCCCGGGGTTCACGCCTATCCCAAATCGAAGACCATTGCCGAGCGCGCCGCGCGCGACTGGATGGTGCGCGAAGGCAGCGGCATGACCTATTGCTCGGTCAATCCCGCGCTGGTGCTGGGGCCCGTGCTGAGTCCCGATTTTTCGGGATCACTGGAAGTCGTCACCCGGCTGCTGTCGGGGTCGCTGCCGGGGCTGCCCGATATCGGTTTTGGCGTGGTCGACGTGCGCGACGTCGCCGACCTGCATGTCCGCTGCCTGACGTCGGACAAGGTGGCGGGCGAGCGCTTCATTGCGTCGGGGCCGTTCATGAAAATGGCCGAAGTCGGCGCCATTCTACGCGAGCGGCTGGGGCAGGAAGCGCGCAAAGTGCCCACGCGGCGCTTGCCCGATTTCGTGCTGCGAATCGCCGGCCTGTTCGACCCGGCGATCAAGATGGTGGCAAGCGAACTCGGCTCGGTGCGGCGCACCGACGCCGATCATGCGCGCGAGGTGCTTGGCTGGGTGCCGCGCGATGCGGCGGAAACGATTGTCGATACCGCGCGCAGCCTGATCGACCACGGCATCGTCAAGGTCTGACCCACGCGCGAAAGGTGTCAAAGGTTACGACCATCCTAAGGGGGGTGGCTGGGACCAGACCGGGGGGAAGCGTCCTCAATCTAACCCTACCCCGTTAGTGTCGAGCGAAGGCTCTGTCGAGCAACGTCGAGACATCGAGACACGGGTGACGTCGCCCTTGGCCTGTTTCTCGACTGCGCTCGAAACGAACGGTGGAAGTTTATGGAATCAGCGTTGATGTCAAAGAGCGAAACCTGACGCTGACACGCAATTTCCGACATTGGAAGCGCCCTCTCGCCAAGCGGCATCGGCGCCCCTACATCGCGCCTCATGTATGACTTTGCGATCGATGCGAGCGACAAGCCCGCGCTTTACCGTGACCTGCTCGGCGCGCTCGACGCGCTGACGGCGGGCGAGCCCGATGCGGTTGCCAATATGGCCAATGCCGCCGCGCTGATTGCGCAATATCTGCCCGATCTCAACTGGTCGGGATTTTACCGGCTGGTCGAAGGCGAGCTGGTGCTCGGGCCGTTCATTGGCAAGCCCGCCTGCATCCGCATTCCGCTGGGGCAGGGGGTGTGCGGCACGGCGGCCTCGACCCGCACGACGCAATTGGTCGATGATGTCCACGCCTTTCCGGGCCATATCGCCTGCGATGCCGACAGCGCGTCCGAACTGGTGGTGCCGATCGTGCGCGACGATGTGCTGATCGGCGTGATCGATCTCGACAGTCCAAAGGTCGCGCGGTTCGATGCCGATGATGCGCGCGGGGTCGAAGCATTGGCTGCGGTGCTCGCCACGCGGCTTTGACTGCACCAAAGTGGCACAATGTTGCTAACTGGCGAAAATCCGCCGAAAATGGTATCAAATCCGTTAACTGATCTGCCGCCGGTATTTCGTCGCGGACGTCAGCAAGGGAGCGTTTACCATGCAAAGCCGCTTGATCGCGTCGATTGTTCTTGCCACCGGCGTGATCGCCAGCCCTGCTGCAGCGCAGCGAATCGACCGTAGCGTCGCGCAATATGGTGCCCAGTATGGCGCCCAACTGCCGCAAGTGCCGGTGCAGCAGGTGCAGGTGCCGAACGCGCCCCAAGTACGGGTACCCAACGCGCCGCAGGTGCAGTGGCAGAATCGCCAGCTTCAGGGCCCGCCCGTCCATACGATCAACCAACAGCCGCAAGGCCCGCGTGGTCCGCGCTGGGGCGGCCAGGTCAATGGTCGCTGGGAAGGCGGCTATCGCGCGCCCGGCGGCTGGGGTGCCTATCGCCGCCCGACCCGCGGCTGGCGCTTGCCGAGCTATTGGATCGGCTCCAACTTCTGGATCGATGATTTCGCTTATTACGGCCTCGCCACCCCGCCGCGCGGCTATCGCTGGCTGCGTTATTATGACGACGCGGTGATGATCGACGATCGCGGTCGCGTCTATGACTCGGTCGGCAATATCGGCTGGGATCAATATGAAGGCGCCTATGGCCCCGCGCCGCAGGGCCATTACACCGCACCGGGCCGCTGGGAAGGCACCTACACCGGCACCTGGACGCAAGCGCCGCAGCCGCTGCGCGCGCCACCCCCTGCCGTGACCTATCAGCAGCCGCAAGTCGTTGAGGTGCCGGCCGGCGGTTACTACCAGAGCTATGGCGCGGGCGGCTATGCCAGCGGCGTGACGATCAACGGGCAGTTTTATGCTGCTGGTCCGCCCGGAAGCGTTTCGACGGTGACGGTGCAGTCGGCGCCGGTCGTGACGACGACGGTGACCGAGTATATCACTGAAACGCGCTATGTCGCCAAGCGCAAGGTCTGGCGCAAGCCGGTCCGCAAGTGGCGCCCGGCGCCGAAGTGCGTCTGCGGCTGCTGCCACAGGTAGGGGGCCGCGCTAGGGACGGGACAGGTTGGATTTAGCCTAAACTAACCCAACCCGACCCGTCTGTGTCCAGCAAAGTAGAGACACCTTTCCGAGCGTTCGCCCGGGGCCTGTTTCTCGACTGCGCTCGAAACGAACGGGGAAGTCGGGGTAATGGGCCCCGCCCTTAGCGCGGCGCAGGCCCTGCCAGCACCGGCACGCTCTCCGCGCCACCTGCACCAACCGCCGCGACCGCGAACAAATGGTCGTCGATCGAGGTGTTGACCAATGTCACGCTCGTCGCCGCCACATCGCGCTTCCCCGTCCAGCCTGCCTGATCGGTGCGCCGCCAATAGACGCGGTATTTCGCCGCGCCCGGCACAGCCTGCCACTTCACCACCGTGTCGAAGCTGATCGCGCCCGATATCGTCACCCCCTTGGGCGCGCCCGGCGCGGCGGCGAGGCGGCGGATCGTCGCGATGTTGATCGCGGTGACTTTCGCCAGATAGCGGAAGTCCATCTTGTCGATCGTGTCGCCATATTCGATCCCGCCTTCGGTGCGCAGATCCTGGTGCTGCTGCGTCCAGTTTTCCGCGCCGACCGAAAAGCGCACCGCCGGGTAGCCGAGCCGCAGGAACGGCTCGTGATCGCCGCCGCGCCCGAAACGATCGGGGCGCTTGTCGACGAACACGTCGAGCCCCTTGGAGAGGCTGGCGGCGACCGCATCGATCGTCTTGGCGAGCGCGCGGCTGGGGCCGTCGTCTTCGCCGCCATTGCCGCGCCGGGCGAGCTGTTCCTTGATATCCTCCGACGCGCGGATGCCTTCGGAGAACACGCGGACGCGATCGGCGACGCGGATGCCGTTCTGGCCCATCGTATTGCCGACGATATCGTTGTTGAGCATCGCCGAGACTTCCCAGCCGCGTGACTTGGCAGTTTCCGCCAGCAGGGTGCCGCCCCACAGCCCCTGCTCCTCGCCCGAGAAGATCGCATAGACGATCGTCGCATCGAATTTCTGCTTGGACAGATGCCGCGCGGCCTCGAGCACGAGCGCCACGCCCGAGCCGTCATCATTGGCGCCGGGCGCGTCCTTGGTGATGTCGAGCGTGTCTGACCCGCGACTGTCGATATGCGCGCCGATGATGATCACGCGGTTGGGGTCACGGCCCTGCTGGATGCCGAGCACATCCTCGACGATCACGCCGTTCGGCGCGCGCGGGCCGGTAAAGCTGCGCGAAATACGCTCGACGGTGATGCACCCGCCGCAGGTCTTGCCGATGGCCTCGAACCGCGCCGCCGCCCAGTTGCGCGCCGCGCCGATCCCGCGCTTCGGGTCGGTGGCGGAGGAGAGGGTGTTGCGGGTGCCGAACGCCACCAGCGCGGCGACATCGGCCTTGAGGCGCGCGGCGTCGGGCGCGGGTTTGGGTGCGTCCTTGGCGAAAGCAGGGGTGGCGATGATCGCAAGTGCGAGGGCGAGCGGGGGGATGGTGCGCATCGGGGTATCGTGGCGGCGATGTGGGTCGGTATCAAGCCATTGATGCTACGCCGTCCGTTAAGGGCAATCCTCCCCCGCTAGGGGGAGGTGGCACGCGAAGCGTGACGGAGGGGGAGGTTGGCGATGCGCTCGGAAGGGCGGGTAAACGCCATAAGCCGCGCAACGAGCAAGACGTGGCGTGGCGGATCACTGCGGTTGCGATCGGGCGTCGGAGGCAGATTGAGAGTTGGTCGCTAACCTCCCCCTCCGTCGCCTACGGCGCCACCTCCCCCTGGCGGGGGAGGATCGTGGGGGTCTGCGCTCACACCTCCTTCCGTCACCCCGGCCTTGTGCCGGGGCCCACTGAGCGGCAGGCGAGATGTCCCGAAGTGCAAAGGTTAGCGCTCGTCGAATCGACCCGTGCGGCGCATTGCGCGCTCAAGCTACGCGGCATCGCGCTTTGAGGGGTGGGCCCCGGAACAAGGCCGGGGTGACGAAGTAGGTTTTGCGTGGGCAGGGGCCACCCTACCGTCACCCCGGCACAAGTCCGGGGTGACGGAAGGGGTTTAGCTCAACCGATCGATCGCCTCTGGCGTCAGCGATCCCGGCACGATCATGATCGGGATCGACAGCGCGCCTGCCTCCGAGCCGGTGAAGTGCGTCACCAGCGGTCCCGGCGGGCCGCTCGGCGCCGCGGCGAGGACGAGGGCCGCGATTTCGGGATTGCTGGCGATCATCTGGCGGATGACCTTGCTGGCCTCGCCTTGTTGCACGGTGATGCGGGGCGCGATGCCCGATTCCTCGAGCAGCGTGCCCGCCGCCGCCGCCACCAACCCCTCGGCATGGACGCGCGCTTCTTCCTCGATCGTCGCCTGCACGCCGCCCCATGGCACGAAGTCGGCGGTCGGCACCAGCGCGAGGATGTCGACGCCGCCGCCGGTCTTGACGGCGCGGCGCGCGGCGAAGCGCAGCGCGACCTCGGCCTCGGGGGTTTCGTCGATCACGACCAGATAGATGCGCATCCTCTTGCCCCTCTTTTATCGCCGCAACGTGGCCCCCGGCGCGGGCAAGCGCAAGTGGACTTGACCCGCGCGCGCGGATGGCGAAGGGAAGGCGTCTCCCCAGGACTGACTTGAAGGACGCCCCTTCCGATGCCGATCGAGATCAAGATGCCCGCCCTCTCGCCAACGATGGAGGAGGGCACGCTGGCCAAATGGCTGGTCAAGGAAGGCGATAGCGTCAAGTCGGGCGACCTGATGGCCGAGATCGAAACCGACAAGGCGACGATGGAATTCGAAGCCGTCGACGAAGGCGTGATCGGCAAGATTTTGGTCGCGGAAGGGACCGACAATGTGAAGGTCGGGACGGTGATTGCGGTGCTGAGCGGCGAGGATGAGGCAGCCACGCCTGCTGCTGCGCCTGCCGCCAAGGCTGAATCCGAAGCCAAGGCCGCGCCTGCGCCGGTCGCTGCGCCGACTGCGGCTCCGGCTCCCGCAGCTACCCCCGCCGCCGAGGGCGATCGCGTCAAGGCGAGTCCGCTGGCGCGGCGGATCGCCGAAGCAAAGGGCGTCGATTTGAGCGCGCTGAGCGGTTCCGGCCCCAACGGTCGGATCGTCAAGGCTGATGTCGAGGGCGCGACGCCCGGCGCCGCACCTGCGAGGGTCGCGGCGGCACCTGCCCCCGTCGCCGCGCCGGTGGCGAGCGCGCCTGCCGCGCCTGTGCCCGCGCCGAAACCCGCCGCGATTCCCGACATCCCGCACAGCGCCGAAAAGCTGTCGAATGTGCGCAAGACGATCGCGCGCCGCCTCACCGAATCGAAGCAGACGGTGCCGCACATCTACCTCACGGTCGACATCCGGCTCGATGCGCTGCTCAAGCTGCGCGCCGATCTCAATGCGGCGCTCAGCACCACCGGGGTGAAGCTGTCGGTCAACGATCTGCTGATCAAGGCGCTCGCCGTGAGCTTGATCCGCGTGCCCAAGTGCAATGTGATGTTCACGCCCGACCAGCTGATCACCTTCGAACGCGCCGACATCTCGGTCGCGGTGTCGGCGCCGTCTGGGCTGATCACGCCCGTCATCACGCACGCCGACACCAAGTCGGTCTCGGCAATCTCGACCGCGATGAAGGACCTCGCCGGGCGCGCCCGTGAGCAGAAGCTCAAGCCGGAAGAGTATCAGGGCGGCACCGCGTCGCTCAGCAACATGGGGATGTTCGGCATCAAGCAGTTCGAAGCCGTCATCAACCCGCCACAGGGCATGATCATGGCGATCGGCGCGGGCGAGAAGCGGCCCTATATCGTCGATGACGCACTCGGCATCGCGACGGTGATGTCGGCGACCGGCAGCTTCGATCACCGCGCGATCGACGGTGCTGACGGCGCCGAGTTGATGCAGGCCTTCAAGGCGCTGGTGGAGGCGCCGCTGGGGATGATCGCTTGATGATCGGCCGCAAGACCCTGATCGAGCTGGCGCATATTGCCGCAGGGATTGCGCTCGCGCTCGGGATGGCGTGGGCGATGGCCTGGGCAGTGCCGCTGGCGAAGCTCGACATCTGGGCAGTTGATATCGTGTCGATCGTCATCATCCTGATCATGGGCGTGCAACCCGTGCGCGAGGCAATGGCGGCCGACAAAGCGGCAGGCGGAAGCGCGCGCGCCAATGGCTGAGCCGCCCGCCACCACGCCCGCGATCCGCGCGACAGCGATGGCGGCGGACGCCAATCCTTATGGCACAGCGTTCGTCGGCTGGCTGATGGGGCAGATGGCGCTTGCGGCGGGATCGGTCGCGTCGCAGCGGTGCCGGGGCCGCGCGCCGGTGGTCGCCGCCGATGGCTTCAGCTTCTCAGCCCCCGTGCAGATCGGCGACGAAGTAAGCTTCTACGCCGCGATCACCGCCACCGGGCGCTCCTCGATGACGGTCGCGGTCGACGTCTGGCGGCGCGAACGCCACGGCGACGGCACCGAACGCGCGGCAATCGGCAGTTTCACGCTCGTGTCGATGGGGGCGGACGGTCGTCCGGTCCCGGTCGATGGCGCGCTTGTCTAATCCCTAGGCGTCTAACCCTCCCTCCCCAGGAGCATCTTGTGGCAGATAGTTTTGATCTCATCGTCCTCGGTTCGGGCCCCGGCGGTTATGTCGCGGCGATCCGCGCGAGCCAGCTCGGGCTGAAAGTCGCGATCGTCGAGCGCGAATTACTGGGGGGCATCTGCCTCAACTGGGGCTGCATCCCGACCAAGGCGCTACTGCGGTCGGCCGAAATCTATCACTACATGCAGCACGCCAAGGATTACGGGCTGATTGCCGAAGGGATCAGCGCTGATATCGCCGCGGTAGTGAAGCGTTCGCGCGGGGTCGCGAAGCAGCTCAATCAGGGCGTCACCCACCTGATGAAGAAGAACAAGATCACCGTGTTCATGGGCGACGGCAAGCTGACCGCTGCAACCGCGCTGACCGTCACCGACAAGGACGGCAAGACGACCGAACTGACCGCCAAGAACGTGATCCTCGCGACCGGCGCGCGTGCGCGCGACCTGCCGTTCGCCCCGGCCGACGGCAAGCGCATCTGGACCTATCGCCACGCCATGGTGCCGCCCGAAATGCCGACCAAGCTGCTCGTCATCGGATCGGGCGCGATCGGGATCGAGTTTGCGAGCTTCTACAACGACATGGGCGCCGAAGTGACCGTCGTCGAAATGCTCGATCGGATCGTGCCGGTCGAGGATGCCGATGTCTCGGCGTTCCTCGAAAAGGCGCTGAAGAAGCAGGGCATGACGATTCTGACCGGGGCAGGGGTCGAGAAGCTTTCGGCCACCGAAAGCGGCGTGAAGGCGAGCATCAAGGGCAAGGACGGCAAGGTCGTCGACGGCGACTTCAGCCACTGCATCGTCGCGATCGGCATTGTGCCCAACACCGAGAATATCGGGCTCGAAGCGCTCGGCGTCGAAACCGATCGTGGTTTCCTGAAGACCGATCCGGTGTGCCGCACCAATGTCCCCGGGCTCTACGCGATCGGCGACATCACCGCGCCGCCGTGGCTCGCGCACAAGGCCAGCCACGAAGGCGTCATCGCCGCCGAAGCGATTGCGGGCGGCCATCCGCATGCGATGGACCCGAAGAACATCCCCGGCTGCACCTATTGCCACCCGCAGATCGCGAGCGTGGGTTTGACCGAGGCGAAGGCGAAGGAAGCCGGGTATGAGGTCAAGGTCGGCAATTTCCCCTTCATCGGCAATGGCAAGGCCATCGCGCTCGGCGAGGCGGAAGGGTTTGTGAAGACGGTGTTCGACGCGAAGACCGGCGAGCTGCTCGGCGCGCACATGATCGGCGCCGAAGTGACCGAGCTGATCCAGGGCTACACGGTTGGCAAGACCGGTGAGCTGGTTGAGGCGGATTTCATGAACACCGTCTTCCCGCACCCGACCTTGAGCGAAATGATGCATGAGAGCGTGCTGGGGGCTTACGGGCGCGCGCTGCACATATGATGCGGGTGCTGCCGCTGCTGCTGCTGGTCGGCGCAGCGGAGGCGCCAAAGGTCGATTATGCCGCCGATGCCAAGGCGCTCGATCGACTCGTCGTCGAGAATTACGCCTATACCGATCATTGGCCCGGCGGCGTGTTGCCCGATTCACCGGCGCTCGCGGCGGAACGCGCGGCAGTGCATGATCGCGACAGCCTGCTCCGTTATGCCGAGGACCGGATCGCGTCGCTGGCCGATCATCACGCGATCACTGGCGGATCGTTCAAGGACAGCTGGGCGATCGTGCCGACCTATGCCGATCTTTGGATCGTGCAGCAGGGCGATGGCTTCGTCGTCGATGCTGTGAAGCCCGACACCCCGGCGGCGGAGGCCGGGATCGTGGTGGGCGACCGGCTGACCGCCATCGACGGGGTGCCGACCGCGCAGGCCGTGGCGGGGTTCTGGCAGACGCTTGGGCTGGCGATCACGCCCGAGCGTGCCGATTTTGCCGCGCGCGTGCTCGCCGCCGGGCGCCGGGACCGCCCCCGTGTGCTGACGGTGATGCACGCCGGGGTTGCGCGCACGCTCACGCTGCCCAGCCTTTACACGATCAACCGCGACTTGCCGCCGGTGAGCGTGATCGACGGGGGCGGCAAGGCGCCGACCCGGATCAGGATCAACAACAGCCTGGGCGATGGGGCGACGATCGCCGCCTTCGATGCCGCGATGGCGAAGATTGCGCCCACCGGCACCGTCATCATCGACGTCAGCGACACGCCGAGCGGCGGCAACACCAGCGTCGCCCGCGCGATCATGGGCTGGTTCGTGCAACGGCCCACCGGCTATCAGGTCCACAATTACCCCGCCGAAGAACGCGAGACCGGTATTGCGCGCCAGTGGGTCGAGCAAGCGTTGCCGCGCGCGGGCAAGCACCACCCCGGCAAGGCGATCGTCCGCGTCGGGCGCTGGACCGGCAGCATGGGCGAGGGGATCGCAATTGGCTTTCGTGCGATCGGCGCCGAGGTTTGCGGCGGGCGCATGGCGCAGCTGAAGGGCGCGGTCTATGATTTCAGCTTGCCATCGAGCGGGATGGTCGTGAAGCTGCCTGCCGAGCGGCTGACGACGACCGACGGCGTGCCGCGCGAGGATGTCGTGACCCGCGAATGCCCGGTTTATTGAGGATCAAGCGATGCTGAAATCTCTACTCGCCGCGAGCGCCGCGCTGTTGCTGACCGCGCCCGCACTGACCGAAACGGTCGTCGTCACCGCCGACCACTTGGTCGATGTCGCCAAAGGCGTGACGCTCGACGAGCCGGTGATCGTTATCACCGATGGCAAGATCGTGTCCGTCGTAACCCGCGGCGGCGCGAGGCCGGTAATTCCGGCGGATGCCAAGCGGATCGATTTGCCGGGGCAGACGATCGTCCCCGGCCTGATCGACATGCACGTCCATCTCGATTCGGACGCGCGGATCAGCGGGTTCAAGAGCCTCGAATATACCGACAGCTTTTGGCAGGCGCTCGGCGTCGTCAATGCCAAGCTGATGCTCGAGGCGGGGTTCACCACCGTGCGCAATGTCGGGTCGGGCAATTATAATGATGTCGGGCTGAAGCAGGCGGTCGAGGGCGGCTATATTGCGGGGCCGCGCATCATTCCTGCCACCTATGCGCTCGGCGCGACCGGCGGGCATTGCGACAACACCGAAGGCCTGCCGCCGAGCTTCGCCGCCGTGCCGCAACCCTCGGTCGCCGACAGTCCCGAAGGTTATCGCAAGCTGGTGCGCACCGTGCGCAAATATGGCGCCGAAGTGATCAAGATCTGCGCGACCGGCGGCGTGCTGTCGCGCTCCGACGCAGCGGGCGCGCAGCAGATGACGCTCGCCGAAATGCAGGCGGTGGTTGCCGAAGCGCATATGCTGGGGATGAAGGTCGCCGCGCACGCGCATGGCACGGCGGGGATCAACGACGCGCTGCGCGCCGGGGTCGACACGATCGAGCATGCCAGCCTGGCCGATGTCGAGAGCTTCGCGCTCGCCAAGGAAAAAGGCGCGTGGTTCTCGATGGATATCTACGACGACGATTATATCCTCGCCGAGGGCGCGAAGAACGGCGTCTATCCCGAAAGTCTGGAAAAAGAACGCCAGATCGGCCGCAAGCAGCGCGAGACCTTTCGTGACGCCTATCGCGCCGGCGTGAAGATGGTGTTCGGCACCGACAATGGCGGCGTCTTTCCGGCGGGGCAGAATGCGCTGCAATTCGGCAAGATGGTCGAATGGGGCATGACGCCGATCGACGCGATCCGCTCGGCCACCACCAATGCCGCCGAAGCGCTCGGCAAGCCGGGGCAAGTCGGCACGATCGCCCCCGGCGCGTGGGGTGACATCGTCGCGGTGACGGGCGATCCGCTGGTTGACGTCAAGCTGCTCGAACGCCCGAGCGCCGTCATCAAGGGCGGCGTGCGGGTGAAGTAAGGGCTCAGGCCGCGACGTCGCCTTGCAACAGTAGCTGGTCGGGCGCCTTGGCGACGACCGGCTCGGGCTCGCCGATCTTGAGCGTGCCGGGTGACTTGTGCCGCAGATGGCCGTCGAGCGCGGCGCCATTTTCGATCGTGATCGTCTCATAATCGATGTCGCCGGTGATCTTGGCGGTGCGCTCAATGACCAGGTGACGCACGACGACCTTGCCGTCGATCGTGCCCGTGAGTCGCGCGGTTTCGGCGCGGACATTGCCGGTGATGTGGCTTTCGGCACCCTGCACGACGTTGCTGGCGTCGACATCGCCCGCGACCTGGCCGTCGATGTGCAGGTCGGCGCTCGCGCGGATATTGCCGGTGACCGTCACATCGGCGCCGAGCACCGAGAACATGCCGCGCTTGCCATTGGCCGCCACGCTTGGCGGGACGGGAGGCGTGGGTGTGGACCCGGCGTCGCGACCGGTTTTGCTATTGAACATCGCTTGAGCTCCCCCGCGTGAATGCCAGGCGGCGCGTTGCACCCCCGAATCGACCGTGAGGCTAGCACATTAACAAGCGGTGGAAGAGCCACCGCTCACGTCAGGCAACGCGCATCCGCAACGGATTGTCGTTGGCACTGCGCCACAGCAAGGGCCTTGCGACAAGGAAGGTCGCGCTGATCATCGGAATCGCGCCCAGCGCCGCGAGCCACGGCAGCGCGAGCAGATAGGCAGTGAGCGCGAGGATCGAGCCGAGCTGGACATGCGCCTGAATCCGCATCGTCTCGCGCGACGGCGCGGCAATGGCGAGCGCGAGACTCAAAATATCGGCCATGAAGAAATAGCGATCGTGCATTTTGGGCAGCAGCCCCGCGACCAGCAGCGGGGCGAGCAGGGCAGCGCGTAGCAGCATTGGCTTCGAGAAACTCCGCGCGGTCGCGCCTATCTGCGCGGCATACCAGCCGGTTGCGCCGATCGCGGCGGCGGTCGCAAGGCCGATCAGCGGCGTGGTGATCCCCGCGAGTTGCGCGAACATCCAGATGTTGGGCGCATTGCGGGCGATGTCGTCGAACCACTGCGACTGGCGGAGGTAAATCGTCAGCAGGTCCGCAACCGGCCAGCCGCAAAGGGCCGCAGGCGCGAGCGCGGCGGCAAAGGCTCCGGGGGCAAAGAGCCAGTGTCGCACCGGCACTTGCCGCGCGATGATGATCGCGAGCACGAAGGGCGCGCCGAACAGCGCCTGCGCCTTGATCGCGAAGGCAAGCCCACACCAGGCGAACATGCTGCGGTGGCGGCGCTCGATCGCGGCGGCGACCGCCATCACGCACGGCGCGACATAGAGCGCATCGCATTGGCCGAGGATCGCGCCCGAGATCATCACGCTGGGCAGCACCGGCACGAGCATCGCCCAGCGCGCGGCGTGCTGGACGTTCATCGCCTTGAGCAGCCGCCAAACCGAGGCGGTCAGCACCAGCGTGCACAGGAACGACAGCAGCTTGATGACGAGCGTGCCGGGCAGCACGCTCACAAGCGGGCTGACGGCGGCGAGCAGATAGCCATAGGGCGGGGTGTAATTGCCGAACGGCTGCGCAAACGCCGCGAACGGGCCAACGCGGGCGATATGGCCGAGCCAAGGGAGGTTGTAGGCGATCAGATCGCTCGTGGTGAGCTGAATCACCGCGATTTGCCAGCCGAGCGCGACGAACCACGCCGCGGCGAGCACGCGATTGCCGGGGTGCGGGGAGGCAGCAGTGATCTCGCCGTGATGCATCGGCGAGGGGGTAGGGCAGCGATGGTTAGGATGGCGTGAAGGAGCACGCGGCGCCCAACTTCCCCTGGCCTTGCGAGGCTTGCCAAAAGCTTACTTTATTGTGAATACCCATAGTCGGACGGTTATCGTGCCGATAGCCAAGACTCGGGGCCGACCCAGCAATCGGGTGGCCGCTGTGTGGGGGATCGAGCTGTGGATGATTATGGCTCCTCGGTGGGCGCGGCCAATCTCGGTACGGTCGCCATCGGCGGTTCATCGACCGGCTCGCTTGAAGTCGGCCTGGATCACGACTGGTTCCGGCTCACCCTGGTCGCAGGCCAGTCGTATATCTTTAACGTGGACCGGGGCACGCTCCTTGACCCGCGGTTCACCTTGCGCGATCACAACGGCATCGACATTGTCGGCAATGACGACATCAGCGTCGGCAACGTCAATTCGCAGGTCAGGTTCACCGCCACGGTGTCCGGCACCTACTTTATCGATGTCTCAAGCCCCGATGGTGCCGATACCGGCACCTATACTGTCCGTGCCGCCATTGATCCTTCGCCGCCAACGATCGTCGACGATTATGGGGCGCAGGCTGGCGCGCCCAATGTGGGATCGGTCACCGTCGGCGGCTCGGTGACGGGCAACCTGGAAACGATCGGCGACCGGGACTGGTTCGCGGTCACGCTGGTGGCAGGTACAACATATACCTTCAGGCAAAACAGCGGCACGCTTGCCGACCCGCTGCTGCGGCTGCGCGATGGCAACGGCGTAGCCATCACTAGTAACGACGATATCGGCGGCGGCAACTTCAACTCGTTGATCACCTACACGGCGGCGACGACCGGTGTCTATTATCTCGAAGCCAATACCGCTGACGCGGGCAACGCAGCAGGCACCGGCACTTACACGATCAGCGCTGCCGTCAATGGCAGCCCGCCGCCGGCGCCGACCGACGATTTCGGTGCGCAGGCGGGCGCAGGCAATCTCGGCAGCGTCGCCGTGGGCTCGTCGAGCACCGGCCTGATCAACTTCGGTGGCGACCATGACTGGTTCGCGATCACCCTGTCGGCCGGATCGATCTATCGCATCCGTCAGGAAGTCGGCACGCTTGCCGATCCACGCTTCTCGCTGCGCAATTCGATCGGGGTTGTCCTCACCGGTGACGACGATTCGGGTGGGGGACAGAATGCCCAGGTTGATTTCACGGCCACCGCGTCGGGCACCTACTACATCGATGCCAACAGCGCCGACGGCAATGGCACTGGCACCTACACGGTCCGTCTGACCTTGCTCTACGGGGCGCCCGTCATCGTCAGCAATGCCGGGTCGTCAGCGCTGGAGGGTGGCTCCGACACGATCACGTCCAGCGAATTGTCAACGACCGATCCCGATAGCGCGGCGTCGGCGATCATCTACACCCTGACCAGCCTCGCGACCAACGGCACCTTGACTCGCAACGGCACGACGATTGCCCTCAACGGCACGTTCACCCAAGCCGACATCAACGCCAACCTGATCGCCTACACGCACAACAGTAGCGAAACGACGAGCGGCAGTTTCGGTTTTTCGGTGTCCGACGGCACGACGAGCTTCACTGGCCGGACCTTCAATTTCGCCGTCACCCCGGTCAACGATGCGCCGACCTCGACCGGGCTGCAGGGCGACAGCGCCACCACCACCGAAACTGCGGGTGTGGGCTCGGCGGTGCCAACGGTGAAGATCGATGTCGGCGGCAACGCGACGCTCGCCGATCTCGACAATCTCAATTTCAACGGCGGCTCGATTCGCTTTGCGATTACTGCCGGACTCGTCTCTGCGCAGGATCGGCTCAACATCGATACGGCGGCGGCAACGACGGTTACGGTTGCGGGCGCCACCGTGTCGGTGGGTGGGACGGCCATCGGCACGTTCACCGGCGGCGGTGCGGGCGGTGCCGATCTGGTCGTCACTTTCAACGCAAACGCTACCCCGGCGCGCGTGCAGACGCTGATCCGCGCGATCGACTTCGCCAACACCGGCGGCGACACCCCGACGGGGGGCACGCGGACGATTACCACGACGTTCAACGATGGCGGCGGGACGGCGAATGGCGGGGTAAGCACACTGGTGATCACCAGCAATGTGTCGGTCGTTGCCGTTGACGATCCGTCGGTTGCGGTCGCCGACAGCGGGGGTGTGAACGAGAACACGACCGTATCGATTGCGGTGCTGACCAACGATACCGATCCCGACACTGTGCTCAACGTCAACCGGATTACGCAGATCAACGGCGCGGGATTGACGATCGGATCGCCGGTGACGCTGGCGAGCGGTGCAACCACGACGCTCAACGCCGATGGCACGTTCACCTATAACCCCAACGGGCGGTTCAATTCCCTGATCGACGCCGCCACCGCTGCGGCGACCGGGGCGACCAACACCAGCGCCACCGACAGCTTCACCTACACGCTGTCGGGCGGCAGCAGCACGACCGTGACGGTAACGATCAACGGTGTCGCCGGGACGGGTGACCGGCTGGGCGGCGATGCCGGGAACAACACGATCAACGGCACGACAGGCACTGACTTTTTCGACCTGAGCGTTGGCGGCAACGACACGGCCAACGGTGGCAACGGGAATGACGCCTTCTCGTTCGGCGCCGCGTTTACCGCCGCCGACACGGTCGATGGCGGCACGGGCACCAACGACCAGATCGGACTGCAAGGCAATTACAGCGGCGCCAACGCGCTGACGCTAGGCGCATCGACGATCACCAATGTCGAAGTGATCGCGGTGCTGCCGGGGTTCAGCTATTCGATCACCACCGTCGACGCGAATATCGCTGCGGGCCAGAATTTGACCTTCTACGGCACCAACCTTGGCGCTGGCGACAATTTCACTGTCAATGCCTCCGCCGAAACCAATGGTACTGTCACGATCTATGGCGGGCTCGGTTCCGATACATTCACCGGCGGCGCGGGGAACGACGGCTTCTACTTCGGCCCCGGTCGGTTCAACTCCGCGACCGACACCATCAACGGCGGGGCGGGGACCAATGATCAGGTCGCGCTCGACGGCAGCTACACCGCGACGATCAGCGCGACGCAGCTGCAGAATGTCGAAGTGCTGGCGCTGCTGCGCGGGGTGACCGGCGATCTCGCCAATTACAATATCACGCTGGCTGATGACCTGATCGGCGCGGGCCAGACCTTCACCGTGTTCGGGCTGGCGGTCGAAACCGGGTACACGCTCAACGCCACCGCTGAGACCAATGGCAATGTCACGGTGATGGGCGGCAGCGGCGCTGACACGATTTCGACGGGCGCGGGCGCCGACCGCATCTTTGGCGGTGGCGGGGCGGACATTCTCAACGGCGGCGCTGGGGCGGATACGCTCGTCTACGATGGGGTGAGCCAGTCCACCGGCGCGATCTATGACCGGATCACCGGATTCGTGTCGGGCACCGATCGATTCGACTTCAACTTCACCGTAACCGGCGTTGACGCGACCGTGGGCGCGGGCACGCTATCGACCGCGAGCTTTGATGCCAATCTGGCAGCGGCGATCGGAGCGGGGCAGTTGGCGGCGAACCATGCGGTGCTGTTTCAGGCCAATGCAGGTACCCTGAGCGGGCTTACTTTCCTGGTGGTCGATGCGAACGGTATCGCGGGCTATCAGGCGGGGGCGGATTACGTGATCCAGCTCCTCACCCCGCCCGCGTCGCTGGTGACCGGCGACTTTAACTGAGCCGCTTCGTCGGTCGGGGGGTCAAGGCACCCGCCCACCCCCCATTGACGCCCCACTGCCGCCCCGCTATGGGCACCGCTGCTTTGCGGGAGATGCGTCTCCTGCTTGCTGCTTGAACATTGCCGGATGCGCGCACCAAGGGCCATGGTGGTCGCAAGACCGCCAACGCGGTCCCTTTTTGTCTTTGGGGCGGTTGCGCTCCACGGACACTCGCGCGAGGGCAAAGTAACCGCCGGAACTGCCGGTAACATAAAGGTGAAGGGCTTCATGCCGACGATTAACCAGCTGGTCCGTATGGGCCGCGATCCGCAGAAGGCCAAGTCGAAGGTCCCTGCGATGGAAGCGAACCCGCAGAAGCGCGGCGTTTGCACGCGTGTGTACACCACGACCCCGAAGAAGCCGAACTCGGCGCTGCGCAAGGTGGCCAAGGTCCGCCTGACCAACCAGCGCGAAGTGATTTCGTACATCCCCGGCGAAGGCCACAACCTGCAGGAGCACTCGGTGGTGCTGATCCGCGGCGGGCGTGTGCGCGATCTTCCCGGTGTTCGCTATCACGTGCTGCGCGGCGTGCTCGATACCCAGGGTGTCAAGGACCGTCGCCAGTCGCGGTCGAAGTACGGCGCCAAGCGTCCGAAGTGATCATGCCGGGGGCCGCGTGCGGCCTCCGAACCAACAATGGAAGTAAGCCCCGGACGGGTTCCGGACCAGGCTGAAGTGCAAAGGAAGAAACTATGTCGCGTCGTCGTCGTCCCGAAAAGCGGGAAATCCTGCCTGATCCCAAATTTGGCGATGAGGTGCTGTCGAAGTTCATGAATTCGGTGATGCTCGACGGCAAGAAGTCGGTCGCCGAAGGCATTGTTTATGGTGCGCTCGAAACGATCGAGACCCGCGCGAAGAAGGACCCGCTCGG
The DNA here is from genome assembly GCA_964449575.1 of uncultured Stakelama sp. Classification (GTDB taxonomy): domain Bacteria; phylum Pseudomonadota; class Alphaproteobacteria; order Sphingomonadales; family Sphingomonadaceae; genus Sphingomonas. Next base: position 8,987 of record CAYUYZ010000007.1, on the reverse strand, counting down.
CGTGTTCCACGACGCGCTCGTCAATGTGAAGCCGGGCATCGAAGTGCGCAGCCGCCGCGTCGGTGGTGCGACCTATCAGGTGCCGGTCGAAGTCCGCCCTGAGCGCGCACAGGCACTCGCGATCCGCTGGCTGATCACGGCGGCGCGCAACCGCAGCGAGCACACCATGGCCGGCCGCCTGTCGGGCGAGCTGATGGATGCCGCCAACAACCGCGGCAACGCGGTGAAGAAGCGCGAAGACACGCACCGGATGGCCGAAGCCAACCGAGCGTTCAGCCATTATCGCTGGTAACTCTGGCGCTGGTAAGTCCGTCCTGCTAAGGGCGCCGCTGCTGGTCGGTGGCGCCTCTGGGCTTTCGCCGCTCGGTTAACGACCCTATATTCGTCCCTGTATTCGGCAAGGCGGCCGGGGTTGTTGCCCCGGCCTCTTCCACATTTTCAAGGAACCACGTCATGGCCCGCAGCCATCCGCTCGAACGCTATCGCAACATCGGCATCATGGCCCACATCGATGCCGGCAAGACGACGACGACCGAGCGCATCCTCTATTACACCGGCAAGTCCTACAAGATCGGCGAAGTGCATGAAGGCACCGCGACGATGGACTGGATGGAGCAGGAGCAGGAGCGCGGGATCACGATCACCAGCGCCGCGACGACGTGCTTCTGGCGCGCCGAAGAAGGCAAGGGCGAAGACCACCGCATCAACATCATCGACACCCCCGGCCACGTCGACTTCACGATTGAAGTCGAGCGGTCGCTGCGCGTGCTCGACGGCGCGGTTGCGTGCTTCGACGGCGTTGCCGGTGTTGAGCCGCAGTCCGAAACCGTGTGGCGTCAGGCTGACAAGTACGGCGTGCCGCGGATGTGCTTCATCAACAAGCTCGACCGCACCGGCGCCGATTTCTATTTCTGCGTGAACTCGATCATCGAACGGCTCGGCGCGCGTCCGGCGGTGCTGTATCTGCCGATCGGCATCGAAGGCGACTTCAAGGGGCTCGTCGATCTCGTCGAAAACCGCGCGATCATCTGGCTCGAAGAGTCGCTCGGCGCGAAGTTCGAATATCAGGACATCCCGGCCGATATGGTCGAGAAGGCCGCCAAGTATCGCAGCGAGCTGATCGAAATGGCGGTCGAGCTCGATGACGACCTCATGGAAGCCTATCTCGAAGGCAATGAGCCGAGCGTCGCTGACCTGAAGCGGCTGATCCGCAAGGGCACGCTGCAAATGGCGTTCGTGCCGGTGATCTGCGGCTCGGCGTTCAAGAACAAGGGCGTGCAGCCCCTGCTCGACGCGGTGGTCGATTATCTCCCGAGCCCGCTCGACGTGCCCGCGATCCAGGGTCTGAAGCTCGACGGCGTGACGCCGGATGAGCGGCCGTCGTCGGACGACGTGCCGTTCTCGGCACTGGCGTTCAAGATCATGAACGACCCCTTTGTCGGGACGCTCACCTTCGCGCGTATCTATTCGGGCAAGCTCGAAACCGCGTCGCAGGTGACCAATTCGGTCAAGGACAAGAAGGAAAAGGTCGGCCGCATGCTGCTCATGCATGCGAACAGCCGTGAGGACATTCAGGAAGCCTATGCCGGCGACATCGTCGCTTTGGCGGGCCTCAAGGATACCACCACGGGTGATACTTTGTGCGCGATCAGCAACCCGATCATCCTCGAGCGGATGGAATTCCCCGAGCCGGTGATCGAGCTGTCGGTCGAACCCAAGACCAAGGCCGATCAGGAAAAGATGGGCGTGGCGCTCAATCGCCTCGCGCGCGAAGACCCCTCGTTCCGGGTGTCGTCGGACGCCGAAAGCGGCCAGACGATCATCAAGGGCATGGGCGAACTTCACCTCGAAATCCTCGTCGACCGCATGAAGCGCGAGTTCAAGGTCGAGGCGAACGTCGGCGCGCCGCAGGTGGCGTACCGCGAATATCTCGGCAAGCCCGTCGAGCTTTCCTACACCCATAAGAAGCAGTCGGGTGGTTCGGGCCAGTTCGCCGAAGTGAAGGTCAAGGTAACGCCCGGCGAGCGCGGCTCGGGCTTCGTGTTCATCGATTCGGTGAAGGGCGGCAACGTCCCGAAGGAATATATTCCTTCGGTCGAAAAGGGCATGCGCGAAACCGCCGAGAGCGGCTCGCTGATCGGCTTCCCGATCATCGACTTCTCGGTCGAGCTGGTCGACGGCAAGTATCACGACGTCGACTCGTCGGCGCTGGCGTTCGAAATCTGCGCGCGGGGCTGCATGCGTGAAGCCGCGCAGAAGGCGGGCATCAAGCTGCTCGAGCCGATCATGAAGGTCGAGGTCGTGACGCCCGAGGATTACCTCGGCGACGTGATCGGCGACATGAACAGCCGTCGTGGCCAGATCCAGGGCACCGACAGCCGCGGCAACGCGCAGACCGTCGAAGCTATGGTCCCGCTCGCCAACATGTTCGGTTACGTCAACCAGCTGCGTTCGTTCACGCAGGGCCGTGCGCAGTACTCGATGCAGTTCTCGCATTATGACGAAGTGCCTGCGAACGTTGCCGACGAAGTGAAGGCGAAGCTCGCCTGATCGGACTCTTGTCACGAAACTGTCGTTGACCCGGCCGCTCCCGCGTTCATAAACGCTGGAGCGGTTTGGGAGGCGGTACGTGATGCGGATCGTGCTTTTGGTGGCGTTGCTGTGTGCTGGCGGTTGCGGCACATCCGCCGACTCTGCACGCGGGGCCGATGCGGCCAACGCCGCCACCGCGCCTCCTCAGGCGGCGACCAAGCCGGTGACCCGGCCAGAAGCCAAACCTGTAACTGCTGTCGCGCCGACGGTCGTGTTGCGGTCGGGCGTGACGATCGTCACCGCCGCCGCCGAGGCTGAAGGCGATTACGAGTCGTTCAAGCGTGTTGTCACGGTCGACGGCGATGGCGGCTATCAACTCAGCTATACCCAGCGGCAGCGCGGTCGCGTGAAGACGATCGGTCGCCGCGTGCTCGGTGCCGATGCCAATAATGGCCGCTATTACAAGGCGCGCTTCTGGGAGGGGGATCCCGAAACGATCGCTGGATCGACGGCGATCGGTCTATCGCGCACGGTGTTCGACGAATTGAAGGCCGGGAAATCGGCCACCGTCCGCTTCGATTATGGCGGATCGATCCGCGACGTGACGCTGCGCCTCGCCCCCAATCCGACTCGCAGCTTCGGCGTGTTGATCGGTGACCGCTCGGTGATGCTGCCGGTGATGGATGTCGTCGGCGGCAGCGGGGCGGACACGGTCCACGGGCTGTTCCTCGATGATCCTGCCAATCCGCTGATGCTCAACCTTGCGATTGGGGCAAATGCCGAGGCGCAGGTGCGGGTCGTGCGGATAGACGATCCGCAGGCGACCGGTGCGGCATTGGCGCGCGCGCTGGCGCAGCAGGGCGCGCGCGCCGAGCTGCCGGGCATTTATTTTGAGACGGCCAAGGCCACCTTGCTGCCGCAGTCGCGCGCGGCGATCGATGCGGCGGTCGGGGTGCTGCGCGCCAACCCCGGCTGGCGACTGGCAATCGAGGGGCATACCGACGCGATCGGTGGCGACGCCGCTAATCTGGCGCTGTCGCGGGCCCGGGCGGAAGCCGTGCTGCGCGCGCTGGCGGAGGCCGGATTCGACGCCGGCCGCTTCACCTCTACAGGTTTTGGCGAGGCACGGCCGCGCGCTTCGAACGACACGATCGAGGGGCGCGCGGCCAATCGGCGCGTCGAACTGGTCCGCTTGCCATGATGGGACAGCAGCGCATGATGAAACCGATCACGACCCTCGTGGTCCTGCTGGCGCTCCCGCTCGCGCTGGCGGCGTGCGGCGAGAAGAAGACCGAGCGGACATTTACCACTGCCGACGGCTCGACCATGAAGGTCGAGCAGCAGGACGGCGAGGGCGCCGCCAAGATCACCGCGACCAGCGCCAATGGCACCGCGACCCTGACAACGGGCGGCGCAGGGCAATGGCCAGCCGGGCTCGCCGATTTTGCGCCCGTTTATCCTGGCGGCGAAGTCGGGGCGAGCTTTTCGGGCAGCTCGAACGACGGCGCAGGCGGGATGGTGACCTTCACCACCAGCGATTCGCCCGAGAAAGTCGTCGAATTCTACAAGGCGCGCGCTGCGGCCGCGGGCTTGAGCGACGTGTCGACCATGGACATCAATGGCGCAAAAATGTTCGGCGCCAAGGACGAGAAAACCGGGCGGTCGCTGTCGATCCAGGCGAGCGTCGCCGACGGAAAGACCACGGCGGCGGTGACATTTGGGTCGGATAAGAAGTAGCCGAAGCGAAGCAGGCCGAATGCACGGGCTACTCGTGCCGGACAGCCGCGAATGTTGCTTCGGGATCGTCTACGAACGGCCCGCCGCGCTCTTTTCAAAATGGCGCCGTTGCACTATTTTTCTGCCATGAACGCCGCCGCTCCCATCCTCACCACGCCGCGCAAGCTGGGCTTGCGCGTGGAGGATTTCCTGCTGCTCAACGATAGCGGCGCTTTCGACGATTACGGCAAGACCGAACTGATCGACGGGGATATCTACGTCATGAACGCGCAGCATAGCCCGCATGCGCGCGCCAAGACCCGGCTCGCCTATGCGATGGCGACGCGCCTACGCGAAATAGGCAGTGACTTGGAGGTGATCATCGAGGTCGCGGTGCACCTGAACGGGGACAGCATGCCCGAGCCCGACATCGTGCTGACCCGGTGGCGCGGCAAAGGTCCGGTTCCGGTCGAAACGGTCGCACTGGTGGTCGAAGTCGCCGATACGACGCTGGACCGCGACTTGGGCCGTAAGTCCGATCTCTACGCGGCGGCCGGGATTCCGGAATATTGGGTGATCGATCTCACCGAAGGGCGGGCGTTGATGCGTGAATTTCCCGACGCCGACGGCTATCATGGGCAGCTCGACATTCTGCTGACCGAGCGGCTCAAGTCGGCAACGATCGCGGGCCTCGAAGTCGAGGGCGCGGCAGTCACGGGGTGAGAGTAGCGGGGGGGCAAATAGTGTCTCGCGGGTATCTACCCCGACCCCTGCCATCCCGCGTCATAACCACTGGACAATCCCGCCGCTCGCCGCCATATCGCCGCCACGCGAGCCGTCGAGTCCGGGGCGATTTTCGCTCTAGCCAATGCGGCACGCTTGGGTTAAAGGCCCCGCTTCATCGCCGGTCCGCATGAGGGCCGGTGGTTTTCGTTTGGGGTTCGGCCCTCGCCAAGGCGGCGCGGTTCCCTGATCCAGAAGTTGAAGACGGGTTTATTCGCGCCGCGTGCCCGGCGGCGGTTCGGTTTGACAGACAGAGGAAGAAATGGCGAAAGCAAAGTTCGAGCGGAACAAGCCGCACCTGAACATCGGCACGATCGGCCACGTCGACCACGGCAAGACGTCGCTGACGGCGGCGATCACCAAGGTTCTGGCGGAAACTGGCGGCGCCACGTTCACCAGCTATGACAACATCGACAAGGCGCCTGAAGAGCGCGAGCGCGGCATCACGATTTCGACCGCGCACGTCGAATATGAAACGCTTGCGCGCCACTATGCGCACGTCGACTGCCCCGGCCACGCCGATTATGTGAAGAACATGATCACCGGCGCCGCGCAGATGGACGGCGCGATCCTGGTCGTGTCGGCCACCGACGGCCCGATGCCGCAGACCCGCGAGCACATCCTGCTCGCACGCCAGGTCGGCGTGCCGACGATGGTCGTGTTCATGAACAAGGTCGATCTGGTCGACGACGCCGAAATCCTCGAGCTCGTCGAGCTGGAAATCCGCGAGCTGCTGTCGTCGTACGACTTTGACGGCGACAACATCCCGGTCATCCAGGGTTCGGCAGTGTGCGCGCTCAACGGCACCAACCCCGAAATCGGCCATGACGCCGTGCTCCGCCTGATGGAAGCGGTCGACACCTATCTGCCGCAGCCCGAGCGTCCGCTCGACAAGCCGTTCATGATGCCGATCGAAGACGTGTTCTCGATCTCGGGTCGCGGTACGGTCGTCACCGGCCGCGTCGAAACCGGCATTGTGAAGGTCGGCGAGGAAGTTGAAATCGTCGGCATCCAGCCGGCGGTGCGCAAGACCACGGTCACCGGTGTTGAAATGTTCCGCAAGCTGCTCGATCAGGGCCAGGCTGGCGACAACATCGGCGCGCTGATCCGCGGCGTTGCGCGCGACGAAGTCGAGCGTGGCCAGGTGCTCTGCAAGCCCGGCTCGATCAAGCCGCACACCGATTTCCAGTCGGAAGTGTACGTGCTGTCGAAGGAAGAGGGTGGCCGTCACACGCCGTTCTTCGCCAACTATCGCCCGCAGTTCTACTTCCGCACCACGGACGTGACCGGCACCGTCGAACTGCCTGAAGGCACCGAGATGGTCATGCCCGGCGACAACATTGCGCTCGGCGTCAAGCTGATCGCACCGATCGCCATGGACGTCGGCCAGCGCTTCACGATCCGCGAAGGCGGTCGTACCGTTGGCTCGGGGATTGTCAGCGCGATCTCGAAGTAATATAGCCTGCGCTACCGCCCGATTCCCGCGAGGGAGTCGGGCGGTTGCTATTTATGTAACGCGTCATTTTTGGGTTAGCCTTTATGGCTGGCTCATTCGCTCTTTCGCATCGGTAGGGACCAAGGTTCGTCTTATGGACAGCAATATCCGCATTCGCCTGAAGGCGTTTGATCATCGCGTGCTCGATCAGGCGACCGGCGACATCGCCGACACCGCCCGCCGCACCGGCGCGCTCATCCGTGGTCCCATCCCGTTGCCCACCCGCATCGAGAAGTTCACGGTCAACCGTGGCCCGCACATCGACAAGAAGTCGCGCGAGCAGTTCGAAGTGCGCACCTACAAGCGCATGCTCGACATCGTGCAGCCGACCCCGCAGACGGTCGACGCGCTGATGAAGCTAGATCTCGCGGCAGGCGTTGACGTAGAGATCAAGCTGGCGTAATGGCGCCGCTCCCTAACGGGACACAAGGATTCGCGCTTCCCCGTATTTCGGGGTTCCTGGCCTCCGGCACTGCCGGTTCGAAGGACGCAAGAGCGCAACAAGGCTGAGAGCCACAGGCTCCACACATAAGGGATACCGCCGGGCTTGCCCGGGCCGCGTCCCCCGTCACGCCCGGGCAACCGGGCACCAGCCCGGGACGGGGCATGCATCGATTTATGGGCTGATACGCCCGCCGCGGGATTGTCCGAGGCGGGCCTCTGTATTGAAGGAGTCTGGTGATGCGCACCGGCGTTATCGCTAAAAAGATGGGGATGACCCGCTTTTTCCAGGACGATGGTCGGCACGTGCCGGTCACTGTCCTCCAGCTTGAAAAGCTGCAGGTCGTCGCGCGCCGCGAGACCGATCGTGACGGTTACGTCGCGGTCCAGCTCGGCGCAGGCACGGCCAAGGCGAAGAATGTCGCCAAACCGCAGCGTGGCCACTTCGGCAAGGCCGAAGTTGAGCCCAAGGCAAAGCTGGCCGAGTTCCGCGTGTCCGAGGACGCGCTGCTCGACGTGGGTGCCGAAATCGGCGCTGATCACTTCATTCCCGGCCAATATGTCGACGTCCAGGGTTACACCCAGGGCAAGGGCTTTGCCGGTGCCATGAAGCGTTGGGGCTTCGGTGGTTTGCGCGCGACGCACGGCGTGTCGGTCTCGCACCGCTCGCACGGTTCGACCGGCCAGCGCCAGGATCCGGGCAAGGTTTTCAAGAACAAGAAGATGGCCGGCCATATGGGCGACCGTCAGCGCACGCAGCAGAACCTCGAGATCGTCTCGACCGACGTCGAGCGCGGCCTCATCTTCATCAAGGGCTCGGTGCCCGGATCGAAGGGCGGCTGGCTGATCGTCAAGGATGCGGTGAAGATCGCGCGTCCGGCTGAAGCGCCATACCCCGCCTCGCTCAAGACCGCTGCCAACAGCAACCAGGCTGCCGACACCCCCGCCGATGAGACGGCGACCGTCGACACCACTGACGGCCAGGAGGGCTGAGCGTCATGAAGATCCAGATCTCCACTCTCGCCGAGGGCTTTGTCGCCGGTAGCGACGAACTCGACCTCGCCGACGACGTGTTCGGCATCGAGCCGCGCGCCGACATCCTGCACCGCGTCGTCACCTGGCAGCTCGAAAAGCGTCGCGGCACCGCGCGTGGCACGCGTGAGCGCGCTGACGTTGCTCGCACCGGCAAGAAGTTCGGTCGCCAGAAGGGCGGCGGTACCGCCCGCCACGGCGATCGCCGCGCGCCGGTGTTCATCGGCGGTGGTAAGGCCCACGGCGCGCGCGTTCGTGACTTCAACCCGGGCCTGAACAAGAAGGTTCGCGCGCTCGGCCTGAAGATGGCGCTGTCGGCGAAGGCACGCGAAGGCAAGCTGGTCGTGCTCGACACGCTCGTCATCGACAATGCCAAGACCGCGGTGCTCGCCAAGAGCTTCGAGGCAACCGGCTCGAAGCGGGCGCTCGTCATCGACGGTGACATGGTCGAAGCGAGCTTCGCGCTGGCCGCGGGCAACATCCGCGCGATCGACGTGATGCCGGCCGCTGGCGCCAACGTCTACGACATTCTTAAAGCCGACACGCTGGTGCTCAGCCGCGCCGCTGTCGAAAAACTGGAGGCGCGCTTCGCCCTCCCGGGAGGGGCCAACTAATGGCTAAAAAGGCGAAGGCAGCCATCGACGCGCGTCATTACGACGTGATCGTGGCGCCGCACATCACCGAAAAGGCAACGCTGCTGAGCGAGCACAACGCAGTTGTGTTCAAGGTGGCAGGCGATGCAACCAAGCCCGAGATCAAGGCAGCCGTCGAAGCGCTGTTCGATGTCAATGTCACCGGCGTGAACACGCTGGTGCAAAAGGGCAAGACCAAGAAGTGGAAGGGCAAGCCCTACACGCGGTCTGACGTGAAAAAAGCGATCGTGACCCTGAAAGATGGTCAGTCGATCGATGTGACGACGGGGATCTGAGGGGCATGGCACTCAAGCATTATAACCCGACCAGCCCGGCACGCCGTGGCCTGATCCTGG
>CAYUYZ010000006.1:0-112431 GCA_964449575.1 uncultured Stakelama sp. | reverse complement strand
ATATCGAGCGGCAGCAGCCCAATGTGTTCCGCATGAAGCTGCTCGGCGCCGAAGTCCGGCCCGTCACGAGCGGCGCGGCGACGCTGAAGGACGCAATGAACGAAGGGCTGCGCGATTGGGTCGCGAACGTCCACGATACTTTCTACATCATCGGCACGGCAGCAGGCCCCCACCCCTACCCCGAACTGGTGCGCGATTTCCAAAGCGTGATCGGTAAGGAAGCCCGCGCGCAGATGCTGTCGCGGATCGATCGCCTGCCCGACCTGCTGGTCGCCGCGATCGGCGGCGGATCGAATGCGATCGGGCTGTTCCACCCGTTCCTTGATGATCCCGAGGTCAAGATGCTCGGCGTCGAAGCAGCCGGGCATGGCCTCGACAAGGAACATGCAGCCTCACTCGCGGGCGGATCGCCGGGCGTGCTTCACGGCAACAAGACCTATCTGCTGCAGGATGAAGACGGCCAGATCACCGAGGCGCATTCTATCTCGGCCGGGCTCGACTATCCCGGCATCGGGCCCGAGCATGCCTGGCTGCGCGACATCGGCCGGGTCGATTATGCGAGCGCCACCGACACCGAAGCGCTCGATGCCTTTCAGCTGCTCTGCCGCACCGAGGGCATCATCCCCGCGCTCGAGCCGAGCCACGCGATTGCAGCGGTGACAAAAATCGCGCCGACGATGCGCACCGACCAGATCATTCTGGCCAACTTGTGCGGGCGCGGCGACAAGGACATTTTTACTGTAGCTGAAGCACTGGGGAGGACACTGTGATGGACAATACAACGACATTCTTATTGGCATTATTGTGCGTGGTTGTGGCTTTCCCGGTAGCGGTTTGGCTTTTGACAACCCATGAAGCCCCAACCTCCTACGCCGGGAACGCGCGAAGGACGTGCGAATATTTGGTCACATTGGTCACCGTCTTGTTGGTTTTGGATACGGGTAGCGACCTACCGTTGCGTCCGGATTTCCTGGCGCTGAGCATAGGAGGGACGTTCCTGTTGGTCGCGCTCGATTGGTTGATGTTGGTCCCGGATGAGCGCCGAGCGGCCTTGTGAGTCGACTCGCCGATAGGTTCGGCGCGGTCGTCAAGATCGCGCCGAAGATGCGCGCCGACCAGATCATCCTGGCCAAGCTGTGCGGGCGCGGGGGCAAGACCCTCTTCACCGTCGCCGAGGCGCGGGGGACGGCGCTGTGAGCAATTCAACGATGAGAAAGAGCGGGCAAACCGATTCGCGAGGATCATTGTTCACTCTTTGTTCCTGCATGTCAAGATGACTCGCCTCGCCGCCGCCTTCCCCGCCGACCGCGCTGCGCTCGTCACCTTCGTGACCGCGGGCGATGGCCCCACCGCTGCCATCCTCGACGCCCTCGTCGAGGGCGGCGCGGATGTGATCGAACTCGGCATGCCCTTCACCGATCCGATGGCCGATGGCCCCGCGATCCAGGCGGCGAATCTGCGCAGCTTGGCGACCGGCACCACCACCCACGACATACTGCAGATCGCCAGCGATTTCCGCGCGCGCCACCCCAGCGTCCCGCTGGTGCTGATGGGCTATGCCAACCCGATGCTGCGGCGTGGGCCTGACTGGTTCGCCAGCGCCTGCGCAGCAGCGGGCGTCGACGGCGTGATCTGCGTCGATCTGCCGCCCGAGGAAGACGAACTCGCCGCCGCGCTCCGTGCCGCCGACATCGCGCCGATCCGCCTCGCCACCCCCACCACCGACACCGCGCGGCTCCCCGCCGTGCTCGATGGCGCGAGCGGGTTCCTCTATTATGTCTCGGTCGCGGGGATCACGGGCTTGCAGCAAGCCGCGCAAGCCAGCATCGAGGACGCCGTCGCGCGCCTGAAAGCCGCGACCGACTTGCCGATCGCGGTCGGCTTCGGCGTGCGCACCCCTGAGCAGGCAGGCGCGATCGCGCGCGTTGCCGATGGCGTCGTCGTCGGATCGGCGATCGTCGAGATTATCGCGCAGCATGGCCCCGATGCGCCCGAGCAGGTGCGCGCCTATATCGCCACGTTGAAAGCCGCGATCGTCGCGGCGGCAAAGGAAATTGCATGACCTGGCTCTCGAGCGTCCGCAACGCCCTGTCGTTCGTCGTCCCGACCAAGAAGGACACGCCCGACAATTTGTGGCACAAGTGCAAGGGCTGCGGGCAGCTCGTCTTCGCCAAGGAACTCGCCGACAATCTCCACGTCTGCCCGCATTGCGAACATCACGAGCGGATCGGCCCGAAGGAACGTTTCGCCTATACCTTCGACGACGGCATCCACACCGTGCTGCCGCCGCCGCGGGTGACCGAGGACCCGCTCAAGTTCCGCGATACCAAGCGCTATGTCGACCGGATCAAGGCGGCGCGTGCCGCGACCGGAGAGCCCGACGCCCTGCTCAACGCGCGCGGGCTGATCGGCGGGCGCAAGGCCGTGGTCGGGGTGCAGGACTTCGCCTTCATGGGCGGATCGATGGGCCTCGCGGTGGGCGAAGCCATCGTCGCGGGCGTGCAGGCGGCGATTGCCGACAAATGCCCCTATGTCATCTTCACCGCATCGGGCGGCGCGCGCATGCAGGAAGGCATTCTTTCGCTGATGCAGATGCCGCGCAGCACCGTGGCCATCCAGATGCTCCACGACGCTGGGCTGCCCTATATCGTCGTGTTGACCGATCCGACCTCGGGCGGGGTGATGGCGGCCTATGCGATGCTGGGCGACGTCCAGATTGCCGAACCCAAGGCGACTCTCGCCTTCACCGGCCGCCGCGTGATCGAAAACACGATCCGCGAAAAGCTGCCCGATGATTTCCAGACATCGGAATATCTGCTCGCGCACGGGATGATCGACATGGTCAAAGCGCGCAAGGATTTGCCCGAAACGCTGGGCAAGCTGATCGATTATCTGTGCGTGAAGCAGGCGGCGTAACGCCGGTTTCGCCTTCGGACACCCGTCATGGCTGATCATGCGCGCTCGACATCGCCCGCGGTTCAGGCCCAGCTCGACCGGCTCTGGGCGCTCTCGCCAGGCGCGGACATATTGGGGCTGGAGCGGATCACTGCGTTGCTCGATCGGCTCGACAATCCGCACCGCGCGCTGCCGCCCGTGCTGCATGTCGCCGGCACCAACGGCAAGGGCTCGACCTGCGCCTTCCTGCGTGCGTGCGTCGAAGCGGCGGGGCTGTCGTGCCATGTCTACACCAGCCCGCATCTGGTGCGCTTCAACGAACGCATTCGCGTGGCCGGTCGGCTGATCGACGATGAGGCCTTGGCGCCGTTGCTCGCCGAGGTACTCGATGCAGGCGGCGACATTGGCGCGAGCTTCTTCGAAGTGACGACGGCGGCGGCGTTCCTCGCGTTCAGTCGGACGCCTGCCGATGCGTGCATCATCGAAGTCGGGCTCGGCGGTCGGCTCGACGCGACCAATGTGATCGAACGCCCGATCGTCACCGGGATTGCGCAGCTCGGGATCGATCACCAAGCCTTTCTTGGCGACACGATCGAGCAAATTGCGGGCGAGAAAGCGGGTATCGCGAAGCCCGGCGTGCCGCTGATGACGATGCGCTACGGCGCGAGCGTCACCCAGCGCGTCGCCGATGTCGCGACACGCGCGGGCGCGCCGGTGAGGGCACTCGGAACCGGCTGGCAGCTCAAGATCGGCGCGAACCTGCGCTATGAGGATGCCGAAGGCGTCGTCGAAACGGGCCTACCCCGCCTCGCCGGGCCGCATCAGCCCGAAAACCTCGGTCTCGCGATGGCGATGCTGCGGCATCAACGCACGCTCAGGATTCCGACCTCGGCCTATCGCGCCGCGGCCGAATGGGCCGAATGGCCCGCGCGGATGCAATTGCTCAGCGCAGGGCCGCTCACCGGCCTGCTTCCCCACGGCAGCGCGCTCTGGCTCGACGGCGGGCATAATCCTGCGGCGGCGACTTCGGTGAGTACCGCACTCAGGCTGCGCGCGGGCGGGCATCCGGTGCATCTGATCGTCGGCATGCTCGTCAACAAGGACGCGCGCGGGCTGCTTGCCCCTTTCGCGGGCTTCACCCGCACGCTGCAAGCCGTGCCAGTGCCCGACCATGCGCATCATGCCCCCGAAGCACTCGTCGCGATCGCCAGCGATTTCGGGATCAACGCGAGCACTGCGTCCGATGTCGAAGCCGCGCTGAAAGTGATCGCCGATCGCGCCGATCCGGCCAATGCGCCCGTCGTGCTGATCGTTGGGACACTGTATCTGGCGGGCAGCGTGCTCGCCGCCAATGGCCAGACGCCGACCTAACCCGCCGCCCGCAGCGCGCGCAGCTTGTCGCTCGCCCATTTGTACATTTCGGCATCGGCGGCGCGCTGGGTGCGATCGAGCCGTTTCATCCGTGATTCGACTTCCTCCAGCACGGCGCGGGCACGCGGCTCATAGCCCTGATCGAGCAGCAGCGCGGCATAGCGGCAGCGCGCTTCCTCGCCGGGCATGCGCGTGACGATATCGGCGTAGAGCGCCAGCGCCGCATCGGCTTCGCCCAGCTCAGTCAGCACACGAGCGCGCAGGAGTGTCAGCCGGTCGCGGTCGCTTTGCGTCGACGGCGGCGTGATCGCGTCGAGCAATTCGCGCGCCGCACCACTCTCACCGGTCTCGAACAACGCGCCCGCCAGCTTGGCCTCGGTCCGCGCATCCGCATCCGGCGTTCGGTCGAGCGCCTCGCGATAGAGCGGCACGGCTTCGTCATGGCGACCAAGTCCGACCAGTGCATCGGCCAGTCGAATGCGGTTGGCGATCGTATCAGCCAGCCCCAGTGCATCGCGCGCCGCGCGCAAATCGCGCTCGGGATCGAGCCTGGCCTCCACTTGCGCACGAACGGTGCGCACATGGCGATTGCCCTGAATGCGCGGCAGCACTTCCAAGAACAAATAGGCGATCGAACCTGCGCCGGGGAGGAACACCAGCGCCATGATCCATAGCTGATTGCGCCCGTTGCGGATGACATCGATCACACAGGCGACTTGAATCGCCAAGATCAGCAGTCCGTAAATCATGCGTCGCCCTCGACCGGTTCCTCGCCCGCACTACCGATCGATTGGTCGACAAGGCCCGTCCGGATCATCCACCAGAACAGCAACACGCCGGGGAAAGCGACCACCGTGGTCATCCAGTAAAAGGCGACATAGCCGAATTGCTCAACCAGCGCGCCCGCCGTGGTCGCGGTCAGCAGGCGCCCGACAATGCTCGATGCCGCTGAAATCAGCGCATATTGCGACGCGGTGAAACGCAGATCGCAGAGCGCCGCAAAATAGGCGATCACAGTCACGCCGCCGATGCCACTCGCGATATTCTCAAAGCCGATCGCGCCAGCTAGTCCCCAGACGCTGTGCCCCGCGCCCGCGAGCAATGCGAAGCTCGCATTCGATACCGCCATCAGGATCAGGCTGAGCAGCACCGACCGCTTCATGCCGAGCGATGCATAAAGCGCCCCACCGATGAAGATACCGATCAGGTAGGCCCAGAAACCGACGCCGATATCATAGATCGCGATTTCGTCGTTGCTGAAGCCGGTATCGTTGAGCAACAGCCGCAGCACGATTTGCCCCAGCGTGTCGCCAATCTTGTGAATGAGGATAAAAATCAGGACGATGAACGCACCCTGCCGCTGGAAGAATTCGGTGAACGGGCCGATGATCGACGCAGCGATGTCGCCGACGCCGCGCCGCGTCACGGGCTCACGATGCCGCTCGGGTTCGCCCATGACCAAGCCGGTCAGCATCGCCGGCAGGGCAAATGCCGCGCAGGCCAGATAGGCACCGCTCCAGCCGATCCGTGCCGCGAGCACCAGCGCGAGCGCGCCCGCCGCGACCGATCCGATCCGCCAGCCATATTGCGTCATCCCCGACCCAACGCCGAGCTGATAGGGTTTGAGCGTCTCGATCCGATAGGCGTCGATAACGATATCAAAGGTCGCCCCGGCAAAGCCGACCAGAATGGCCGCCATCACCGTCGCGCCGATATCCGCCTTGGGATCGACCAGCGCGAGATTGACGACGGCCGCAATCACCAGCAGCCCCGCGAAAATCAGCCAAGACACCCGCTGGCCCAGCCCCCCAATCAGCGGAATCCGCACGCCATCGACCATCCACGCCCATAGCGGCTTGAGGTTATAGATCAGGAAGCCGAGCGTGAACGCGGTCACCGTTTTCTTGTCGATGCCATCCTGCGCCAGACGGCTCGTCAGCGTCGCGCCGATCATCGCATAGGGAAAACCCGACGACACGCCGAGGAAGAAGGCGGCAAGCGGTGCCTTTTCGACATAGGGGCGCACGCCCGCCAACCAGTCATTCTCGCGCGCCACGTCCATCCGCCACTTGCTCCCGCCCCGATTCCGGCCGACACTAGCCGCAAAACAGGAGAAGGACAGCCATGAACGCGCCCGTTCTCGAAGGCTTGCGACCAACGCCGGGCCAGCTTGCGCTCGCCGAACTGCTGGCAAGCGGTGGCACGCGGACGGCAGCGGGCATCACCAATGTCGATGCCGCAGCCTATACCAGCGCCGCTCGCCACGCGGCGGAGCAGGAACGCATCTTCACCAAGGTCCCGCTGGTGATCGCGCCCTCCGCGCTGCTGCCTGAGCCAAACATGGCCGTGCCGCATGACGGCTTCGGCAAACCGTTGCTGGTCACGCGGGACAAGGGCGGCACCGCGCATGTCTTCCTCAACGTCTGCCAGCATCGCGGCACGCGCCTCGTTGAGGGCGAGGCGCCGGTCTGTGCGCCGCGCCTCATCTGCCCCTATCACGCCTGGAGCTATGCGCTTGACGGCGCGCTGGTGAGCATGCCGCGCGCCGACAGTTTTCCGGGGCTCGACAAGGCCGACTTCGGGCTCAAGCGCTTGCCGACGGTCGAGGCAGGCGGGTTGATCTGGTTCGCGTTCGACGACGCCGCCGATTTCACCGAAGCCCGCGCGCTCGGCGATGATTTCGACGCTTTCGGGCTTGCCCGACAGCATCTGTTCCGCCGCCGCACGCACCGCGTCGCGGCAAACTGGAAGCTGATCATGGATGCTTTCCTGGAAAGCTATCACGTCCAGCGGCTGCACGCCGCGACGATCGGCAAATTCTTCAAGGACGGGGTTACCACCGGTGACGCCATCGGCCCGCATCAGCGATCGGCGGTAGGGCGCGAGGCCGATCTGATCGCGGCGGCGCGCGGCGATTGGGGCCAACTCCGCGCCGCGATTACCTATACCTATCAGATGTTTCCCGGCACCGTTCTGATCGTCAGCCCCGATTACATCAACCTGATGGTGATGATGCCGCAATCGGCGGGGGAAGTGCTGGTCGAGGATTTCATGCTGATCCCCGCCCCGCCCGCGACTGACAAGGCCCGCGATCATTGGGAGCGGAGCTGGACGCTGCTCGACGGCGGCGTGTTTGCAGGCGAGGATTTCCGCGCCGCCGCGCTCGGGCAACAAGGGCTCGCCTCGGGCGCCATTGAGCGCATCACGCTCGGAACCTTGGAAACGGGCATCCGCCATTTCCACGACGCGGTCGAAGCCCGGCTTTAGTCGGCGCGCCCGAACAAAGTCAGGCCATCGGGAAGCCGCTTCGGCGCTTCGCCTTGCAACAGCTGGTCGACAATCGTGATCGCCTGCGCCAGTCGGCGTTGGTCATAGGGCTTCGCAAGCCAGCCATGCGCAAGCGTCGCGCCTTCGGGCGGGCAATCGCCGGTGACGAACAGCACGTTGATCCGCGCCGCCCGCGCCGCGCGTGCGACATCGAGCCCGCTGCCATCGGCCAGGCTGATGTCCGACAACACCAGATCGATCGACGCGCCGCTCGCAATCAGCGCAACTGCATCGGCGACACAGTCGAAAGTGCCAACGACGACATAGCCTTCGTCGCCCAGAAATCGTTCGTTATCAAAGGCAATCAGCGGCTCATCCTCAACGATCAGCAACCGCTCCACGATACGCTTTTTCCGCCCGAACAACATTGCGATCCGCCACCCTTGCGCCCCTGTGGTTCCCCTGCCGCTGCGAACCTACACAACCGTAACGCTCGGACGCCAGCCAAGCCGCAAATATTTTGAGCAATTGTGGCAATTGATTGTATCAGCACTTGGTGACTGTCCCGACATCCCCTTCGTCGTCCTCGTCCGCGCCGCGTGCCGGACACCGCATTGCAAAATTGCTCGCGCGCGCGGGCATCGCCTCGCGTCGCGAGATTGAACGCATGATCACTGACGGGCGTGTTGCGCTTGACGGCAAGCCAGTCGAGACTCCGGCGACGATCCTGACCTCGCTGCGCGGCGTCACCGTCGATGGCGCTCCGGTCGAGGCCCCTGCCCCGGCGCGGCTGTTCCTCTACCACAAGCCGAGCGGCCTGCTCGTCACCGAACGCGACCCGGCGGGGCGGCGGACGATCTACGACCAATTGCCGAAGGACTTGCCGCGCCTCGTGCCCGTCGGGCGCCTCGACCTCAATACCGAAGGCTTGCTGCTGCTCACCACTGACGGCGAGTTGAAGCGCCAGCTCGAACTCCCCTCAACCGGCGTCGAACGTGCCTATCGCGCGCGTGCCTATGGCCAGGTCAGCCAGGCGCAGCTCGAGGAATTGATCGAAGGAGTCGAGATCGAAGGCGTGCGCTATGGCTCGATCAACGCCAATCTCGAACGCCGGACCGGCGCCAATGTCTGGGTCGAAATGATCCTGACCGAAGGCAAGAACCGCGAAGTGCGCCGGGTGCTTGAGTTTCTGGGGCTGAAGGTCTCACGCCTCATCCGCACCCGCTACGGGCCATTCCTGCTCGGCGATCTGAAACCCGGCGAGATTGGCGAAGTGCGGCAGCATGACGTCATCGGCTTCCGTCGCGATCCCACCAAAGGCCCCTCGCCCGAGCGCGTCGATGCGACGCGCAAAGCACCTGCGCCGCGCGCGGCACCCGCACCGGTCGCCGCGCCCGCACGACGCGGTCGGCCTGCTGCTGCCCCAGTCGGCGCCACCGAGCGACCCAAGCGCCCGCCGCGCAAACAGCCGAGCCGCCCCGGCGATGCCGAAGCACCCCGCGCCACCAGCAAGCGCGCCGAGCGGCCGACGGGCACGATTACCGCGCGCCCTGCCCGCCCCAAACGCGCACGCCGCCCCGGCGATGCGCGCCCGTCGCGGCCCAAATCCTGATGCGCGTCATTGCCGGTCTCTGGCGCGGGCGACAGCTTGTGGCGCCCAAGGGCGACACGACGCGCCCCACGGCGGATCGCACGCGCGAGGCGCTGTTCTCGATGCTGACGAGTCGCCTGGGCAGTTTCGAGGGCCTCGCCGTCGCCGATCTCTTTGCGGGATCGGGGGCGCTGGGGATTGAGGCGCTGTCGCGTGGTGCCGCGACCTGCCTGTTCGTCGAACAGGATCGCGCCGCAATCGAGGCTTTGCGCGCAAATCTGGCGAAGCTTGGCGCGGCAGGCGATGTCCGCGCGATGTCGGTGCTGGGACTTGGCGCGGCGACGGCGCCGCTCAATGTGGTGATGATGGACCCGCCATATGGTTCGGGCGCGGGCGCGGTGGCGCTCGACAAGCTCACCCGGCTCGGGTGGATCGGCGCGGGGACTTGGGTGAGTGTCGAAACCGCGTTCAATGAAGAACTCGATATCGACGGCTTCGACATCGACGCAAGCCGCACCCACGGCAAGGCGAGGATTACCTTGCTGCGGCGTGCGGCCTGATCGTCGGCTGGTCTTGGGGTCGGATTACTGCTGCAGGAGACGGAGCACGCCCTGCTGGCTCTGGTTCGCCTGCGCCAGCAGTGCATTCGAAGCCTGTGACAGGATCTGCGACTTCGCCAGTTCGGTCGTTTCGGTCGAGAAGTCGACGTCTTCGATCCGGCTGCGTGCGTCGGTCAGATTGGCGACATTGTTGGTCAGGTTGTTGACCACCGACTGGAGCCGGCTCTGGCCGGCACCCAGCGTCGCGCGGGTCGTGTTGACCGCTGCGATGGCCGTATCGAGCACGCCGAGCGCGGTGTTGGCGCCCGCTGCCGTCGACAAGTTCGAGGCAACTGCCGCCGCCAGATTGAGTCCGCCGAAGTTCAGCGTCACGATATCACCCGCCGACGACGACGTCTGAATGTCGATCGTCGAAGCCGCGGTGTTCAGCAGCAGGACGCCGTTGAAGTTCGTCTTCGTCTGAATGTCGGTGATCTGTGCCGTCAGCTGCGTCACTTCGGCCTGCAGATTGGTGCGATCACCGTTGCTGTAGGTGCCCGAAGCCGACTGAACCGCGAGTTCGCGCAGCCGCTGCAAAATGTTGGAAACTTCGCCGAGCGCGCCGTCAGCCGTCTGCGACAGTGCGATGCCGTCATTGGCATTGCGGATCGACTGAGTCTGGCCGCGGATCTGCGCGGTGAAGTTTGACGAAATGGCGAGGCCGGCGGCATCGTCCTTCGCGGAGTTGATACGCTTGCCGGTCGACAGGCGTTCGATGCTCGTCTGCGTGGCAGCAGTCGCGCGGTTGTTTGCATTGGTCGCCTTGAGCGCGGCGACGTTAGTTCCGATGACCGTCATAAAATGACACCCCCAAGTGACCAGACGACCCGCAAGGCCGCCTTTCGTGGTAGCCGGAATATCACCTGAGTTGGTAAAGATGCCGTTAACGCAGTTTTACGGAATCAAAACGCCTGAAATATAATGATTTTTAGGCAGTTCCTGCGGCCCGGGCGATGCTGAGGAACAGCCAATAAAGCCCACCTGCCAATGCCATAACCGCAGGCAAGGTCAGCACCCACGCCAGCGCCATGTTGCGGATCGTCGAGGCTTGCAGCCCGGCGCCGCTCGCCACCGTCGCCCCGGCGACACCCGATGACAGGATATGCGTCGTCGATACCGGCAGCCCAAACCGGTCCGCGAGCAGGATCGTTGCCGCCGCCATCATTTCGGCCGACGCGCCCATGCCATAGGTCATATGCGTCTTGCCGATCTTCTCACCCACGGTGACAACGATCCGCTTCCAGCCGACCATCGTGCCAAGGCCGAGCGCAATCGCCACCGCAATCTTCACCCAGGTCGGGATGAAGCGCGTGCTCGTCTCCAGTCCCTTTTGATAAAGTTCCACCGCTTTGCGATCGGCGTCGTTGAAGATCGCATGATCCTTGTCGCCCTTCAGCGCGAGCTTGCTCGCGTCGAGCGTCAGATACATGTCGGTGCGCAGCTTGGCAGTCTCCGCGGCAGGCACATCGGCGAGCGAGCCATGCTGCGCGAGCCGGGCGCCGATATCGCGCGCGACGGTGCCGAGCGCGGCATAGACGACCGGATCACTCGCTGACTTGGTCTTCAAGGCGCTCGCCAGCACCTCGCGCGCTGCGCCCGGGGTGACGCTTGCCGTCCCTGCGCGGCCTTTGAAGGAATCAGCGGCAGCATTGGCCTGCACGACAATCGCAGCGGTATCACGCGCACTCAGGGTGCGGTCGAGCGCGTAGGCAGTTGGCGCGCAGCCTATCAGGATCAGCATGATCAGCCCCATGCCCTTTTGCCCGTCGTTGCCGCCATGGGCGAAACTGACGGCGGTGCAGGTGAAGATCAGCAGCGCCCGAATACCGGTCGGCGGCGGTTCATTCGCGGCCGGACGCGCGTAAAGCTTCGGATTGCGCAGGATCGCCTTCATGACGAACAGCAACACCATTGCGCCGACAAAGCCGATCACCGGCGCGATCAGCAGGCCCGTCAGCACCTTCTGCGCCTGGCCCCATTCGACGCCCGATGTACCGCCCGTGCCCGCCGACAATAGCTGGTTGGCAAAACCGACCCCCAGTATCGAGCCGATCAGCGCATGGCTCGATGAATTGGGCAGGCCGACATACCAGGTTGCGAGATTCCACAGGATCGCGGCCAGCAGCAGTGCAAAAATCATCGCGAACCCAGCATTACTGCCGACATTCAGGATCAGTTCCACCGGCAACAGCGTCACCACCGAATAGGCGACGGCCCCGCTCGACAGCAGCACACCGAGCAAATTGAACAGCCCCGACCAGACAACCGCGACCGGCGCCGACAGCGAATTGGTATAGATGACGGTCGCGACCGCATTGGCGGTGTCGTGAAACCCGTTCACAAATTCGAAGCCGAGCGCGATCAGCAGCGCGAGCGCGAGGAACACCAGCACGCCAGCGCCAAGCTGTTCGCCGACCTGCGCCGTATCGGTCATCACGCTGAACCCGGCATAAATCACGCCGCCCAACAGCGTCGCCAGGAACAGCCAGCGCCCCGCCGGCGGGAGCCCGCGATCGAGTTCAGGTCGCTCAGGGGGAACGGCGGCGCCGCCGGTTGCGCTAATCGGGGAAGATGCCATGGCTAATGCCGTTGCCTGCCTAGTGTGTCAAAGCGATGACGGTCGCTCGCGTCATCCCTGCGCCGCGAGCACAGCAGCCATCGCCGGCATCACCGCCTGCAGCGCCTTTACGGGGCGGATCATCACGCGGAAATTGGTGATCTTGTCGTCAGCGTTCCAATGGATGATGTCGACGCCGTTGACGTGGATACCGTCCAGATCGAGCGTGAATTCGAGCACGGCGGAATGTTCGCCGATCCATTCCTCAACATAGCGGAAGCTGGGTGTGCCGAGCACTTGCTGCGCGGCGCTCAGATATTTGACCGTCAGCGCCTTGCCGATCTGCGGGCTGTGGACCGCAGGCGACTGGAAGACACAGTCATCGGCAATCAGATCGTTGAGCCCTGCCGCATCGCGCGCGTCCATCAGCCGGTGCCAGTGATCAATTGCGGCTGCCATGTCGCCTTACTCCCCCCAAACTCGGCCCAGCCCGTTGACTGATCCGCCGCGGCTATACGCGTTTGCATGCCCGCGACGTTATCAAGGCTGTGGTCGGGCTTGTCTATGGTGCGCTGTGGCGCGTAATCCGATTCTCCCACTTCTCATTCGACCCGAACATCCTGAGGCGCTTCGCCAATGTCGCTAATCAATTTGTCGAGCGTTTCCGCGTCCCAGCCAAATGCCCTGACGGCGTGGACGGACGATACCGACCAGCAAGATCAGGCCACCCCACCGGCACGGCAGCTCAAAATTCTGACGTTCCTGCACAGTTTCGATCCCGGTGGCGTCGAACGGGTTGCGATCCGGCTCAACAACGCTTGGCATGAACTGGGCGCCGATGTCCGGCTGGTCATTGGCCGCAACAGCGATGCCGCGCGTGCCGGGATCAAGGGACTGGCCCTGGGTCTGCCGTACGAGATCATGCCCGGCGGTGAGCACATCGATCGCCGCACGCAACTCGCGTGGATGCTGCGCCACTTGCCCGCCATCATTCGGCGCGAGCGACCCGATGTGCTGTTCTGCGCAGGCAACACCTATAGCTCGGTTTCGGTCGGCATGAAGCTGATCCTCGGGCGCGCCTGCCCGCCGATTGTCGCCAAGGTGAGCAACGACCTTGATCGGCGCGACATGGGGCCGGTGCTGCGCTTCTTCTATCATCGCTGGCTGCGGGCGCAGGCGGGGTTCATCGACTGCTATGTCGGCATGGCCCCGGCAATGGCCGACGAGATCGCGCGCGCGACGGGCCTTGGTCGCGATCGGATCGCGACCGTCAACGACCCAATCTTGCGCACCAGCGAGTTGGCGCGCTTTGCCGGCATTCATGTCGCGCGCGACAACGCGAACCCGGGGCGCCATTTCGTCGCGATCGGGCGGATGATGCCGCAGAAGAATTTCGCGCTGCTGCTGCGAGCGTTTAGCCGCATGGCGACGCCCGCCGACCGGCTGACCATCCTGGGCGAAGGTCCCGAGCGCCCGATGCTGGAGGCGCTAGCCACCACGCTGGGGATCGCCAATCGCGTTGCGATGCCGGGCCATGTGAGCGATCTGACGACTTGGCTGAGCGATGCCGACGTATTCGTGATGTCATCCGACTATGAGGGCGTCCCGGCCGTGTTGATCGAAGCAATCGCCGCCAATCTCGCCGTCGTGGCCACCGATTGCAGCGTCAGCATGCGCGATCTGGTCGGCGGTGGCGCCTTCGGACAGCTTGTGCCGGTAGGTAATGAAGCGGCGCTCGCGGCTGCTATGGCCGACGCGCCCCGCAGCCAGCGCGATCACATCGCGGCACTGGAACACGCTCGCCACTTCACTCTTGAACAAGGCGCGGCCGATTATCTCGCGCTGATGCGCAAACTGGTCGCGCAAACGGCGCGGCGCTGACCGCCATATTCGGCGGTTGCCCCGCGCGCACACGTTCCCTAATCGTTCGCGAATGACTCTGCCTGCGCCTTCACCCGATGATCCCCCCTATTTGCGCGGGCTCAACCCGCCGCAACGCGAAGCGGTGCTCACCAGCGACGGCCCGGTGCTGGTGCTGGCGGGGGCAGGCACCGGCAAAACGGCGGCGCTGACGGCGCGGCTGGCGCATCTGCTCTACACGCGCAA
Organism: uncultured Stakelama sp.; assembly: GCA_964449575.1. Classification (GTDB taxonomy): domain Bacteria; phylum Pseudomonadota; class Alphaproteobacteria; order Sphingomonadales; family Sphingomonadaceae; genus Sphingomonas. The sequence continues at coordinate 98,045 of CAYUYZ010000006.1, read as the reverse complement.
AGCCTATCCCAGCGAAATCCTGTCGGTGACCTTCACCAACAAGGCCGCGCGCGAGATGCGCGAGCGCGTCGGGCGGCTGGTTGGCGATGCGGTCGAGGGGATGCCGTGGCTCGGCACTTTTCACGCGATCGGCGCGAAAATGCTGCGGCGGCATGCCGAGCTCGTGGGCTTGCAAGCCAATTTCACGATTCTCGATACCGACGATCAGCTCCGGGTGCTCAAACAGCTCATCGTCGCCGCTGATCTCGACGAAAAGCGCTGGCCCACGCGCCAGCTCGCCGGGATGATCGACGGGTGGAAGAACCGCGGCATGGTCCCCGCCGATCTCGACGCGGGCGAAAGCGAAGGCTTTGCCAATGGGCGGGGGCAGGAATTCTACCGGGCTTATCAGGCGCGGCTCGCGGCACTCAACGCCTGCGACTTCGGCGACCTGCTGCTCCATATGCTGACCATCCTGAAGCGCGAGCCGGCGTTGCTGGAGCAGTATCAGCAGCGCTTTCGCTACATCATGGTCGACGAATATCAGGACACCAATACGGTCCAATATCTTTGGCTGCGGCTGCTCGCACAGGCGCGCAAGAACATCTGCTGCGTCGGCGACGACGACCAGTCGATCTATTCGTGGCGCGGCGCGCAGGTGGAGAACATCCTGAAGTTCGAACGCGATTTTCCGGGCGCGAAGATCATCCGGCTCGAACAAAATTATCGCTCGACCCCGCACATCCTCGCCGCCGCCTCGGGCGTGATCGCCAACAACAGTGGGCGGCTCGGCAAGACATTGTGGACCGCCGAGGAATCGGGCGAGAAAGTCCGTGTCATCGGCGTGTGGGACGGCCCTGAAGAAGCGCGCCGTGTCGGTGAGGAGATTGAGAGCGCGCAGCGGCAAGGCACTAGCCTCGACAAGGTCGCGATCCTCGTGCGCGCGCAGCACCAGACGCGCGAGTTCGAAGACCGCTTCATCGCGATCGGCATGCCGTATCGCATCGTCGGCGGCGTGCGCTTCTACGAGCGGATGGAGATCCGCGACGCGCTCGCCTATCTGCGCATCGTCCATCAGTCGGCCGACGATCTGGCGTTCGAACGCATCGTCAATGTCCCCAAGCGCGGGCTCGGCGACAAAGCGGTCGCCAAGCTCCACATGCTCGCGCGCGCAACCGGGGTGCCGCTGACGACGGCGGCCGCGCGCATTCTCGACAGCGATGAATTGACGCCACAGGCCCGCCGAAGCCTTGGCAATTTCGTGCTCGATCTCGCCCGCTGGCGGCAGATGGCGAACGACCTGCCCCACCCCGATCTGGCGCGGCAAATCCTTGACGAGAGCGGCTACACCGGCGCGCTTCAGGCCGAGAAATCGGTGGAGGCGTCGGGCCGCCTCGAAAACCTGACCGAACTCGTCCGCGCGATGGAGGAATATGAAACGCTCGGCGCGTTCCTTGAACATGTCAGCCTCGTGATGGATAACGAGGCCAATGCGGGTGAGGCGAAAGTCACGATCATGACGATCCACGCCGCCAAGGGCTTGGAATATGACAATGTCTTTCTCGTGGGCTGGGAGGAAGGCCTGTTCCCGTCACAGCGCGCGCTCGACGAAGGCGGTACGGCGAGTCTGGAGGAAGAACGCCGCCTCGCCTATGTCGCGATCACGCGAGCGCGGCGGAAAGCGGTGATTCTTCACGCCGCCAACCGGCGCATTTACGGCCAGTGGACCTCAAGCATCCCGAGCCGCTTCGTCAGCGAATTGCCGCCTGCGCACATCGAGTCCGAAAGCAGCATGGCAGGCGGCGAAAGCCTGTGGCGCGCCAACTGGTCCGAACGCGCCGATCCCTTTGCCGATGTCGCGCGCGGCACGGGACGCGGCCCTGGCTGGCAACGCGCGGCGGGCGGCAGCTTCGTGCGCGAACCCGCGCGCGTGGTCGAAGCGCGCGCCTCCGCCGTCAGCCTCGGCAACAAGGGCCGCAGCGACCTCAGCGTCGGCATGCGCGTGTTCCACCAGAAGTTCGGCTATGGCGCGATTGCCGAAATCGAAGGCAACAAGCTCGAGATCGATTTCGAAGATGCTGGGCGCAAGCGGGTGATCGACAGTTTTGTGACGATCGGCTAATTGCGTTTTGTGCCGAGTTGGACTATGTCTTTGGTCCAAAGGATGACTCATGCACATTTCGGTTTCGGATGCCAAGGCACAGCTCACCGATCTCGTTCGTCGCGCCGAGGCGGGTGATGAAGTCATTCTGACCCGGCGCGGCGCGCCTGCGGCCAAGCTCGTCCCGATCGTTGCCGACGATGTTCGACCCCAGCGACGTCAAGCACTGGACAGCTTTTTTGGTGCGCTCAAAGCCCACCCCGGCCTCGAAGACATGACCGGCGCCAACATGGCCGATTTTCTGTATGACGAAAGCGGTCTGCCGGCGTGATTGCGCTCGATGGGTCGGCGATCTTTGCCGTCTTGCTGGGCGAGGCGGCGGGAACGGCGTGCCGGAACGCGATGGACAGCGACGAGGAGCTGCTGCTGTCGGCGGGTTCGCTGACCGAGCTGCTCATCGTTGCGACCGGCAAAGGCGTGCTGGGCGTGACACAGGGATTTCTCGCGGCGCTGCGACCGACGATCGTGCCGCTTACCGAAGCGCGGGCGCTGGCGGCCGCCGATACCTATCGCCGTTGGGGCAAAGGATTTCACCCGGCCGCGCTCAATTTTGGCGATAGCTTTGCCTATGCGATTGCGAAGGAATTCAACTGCCAGTTGCTTTTTACCGGCGGCGACTTCGCGCAGACCGACGTCGTGGCGGCGATCTGACGCTGACGTTACGCCCGATCGACTGCCAGCAGCGTTTCGCCCTGATAGAGCGCCCCTGCCGGATCAAACCCCTCGATCGCGAAGAATGCGCGGTCGGTGATCTCGATGTCGTTTAGGCCCGTCAGGCGATAGGTGCCGATCTTGGCTTCGCGGGGCGGTTTGCCGTCGCGCTCGACGGCGACCGCGTCGATGTGAAGTTCGCCGTGGCGGGTGTAGAGGATGTGCGGCGCGAGCACGACGCGCTGGCGGTTATAGGTCACGACGATGCACAGTCGGCGCACGATCGCTTCCAATATCGTCGGCACGGGTCCGGTCGGCGTCGCGGTGTCGGGGCTGCTGCTCATGCGCGCACAATAAAGTATTTCGCTGCGACGCAGCAAGCATGATCGCCGCGCCGCTTGCGATTTGGCGGACGCTCGCGTAGCCCGCGCGCTCAATGCGCTTCGGCTTCCCCTCCTGGCACCAAATTGCGCTGCTGTTCGCCACGCTTGCGCTGGCGTGCCGCATGGCCGTGCCGACGGGATTCATGGTCGGCGAAGGGGCGGCTGGGCCAACGATCGTGATTTGTTCGGGCAGCGGCCCGATGACGATGCCGCTACCGGGTGTCCCCGCCAAGCCTGATGGCAAGGCCGACAAGGCCGACCACCCTTGCGTGTTCGCCGCCGCGCATGTCGCCGCACCGGCGCCCGTCCCGAACGGCGATGCGCTCGTCCTGCGCGCCGCACCGGCCTCGCCGATGCCCGCCAGCGGCGATCTGCGCCCCGGGCTTGGCCTCGCCGCACCGCCACCGCCCAAGACCGGACCCCCTGCCCTTCGCTGACTTGCCGCCGCTGTCCTCGCGCTGAGGGCGGCTCTGCTGACCGTCAAGCGAACGGAAATTCCCCATGTCGATTCATCTTGCGGGCGCGTCGCGCCTTGCGCTTGCCTTGCTGTTTCTCCCCACCGCTGCCCTTGCCGAAGAAGGCGAAGGCCATGACACCAAGCGCCACGACGATGTGCTCGTCGTGGCGCAGCGCGAAGCCGCCGCGATCGAGCAGGCGCCCAACACGCGCGCGAGCGTCACTGCCGAGCAAATCCAGACCACGATCAACGCGGTCAATGTCGAGGATACGCTCAAATATCTGCCCAGCCTCGTCGTGCGCAAACGCCATATCGGCGACACCCAGTCACCGCTCGCGACGCGCACTTCGGGCGTCGGCGCCAGCGCACGCAGCCTGATCTATGCCGATGGCGCGCTGCTCTCGGCGCTGATCGGCAACAACAACACCAGCGCCAGCCCGCGCTGGCAGCTCGTCAGCCCGCAGGAGATCAGCCGGATCGATGTGCTCTACGGCCCATTCTCGGCGGCCTATCCGGGCAATTCGATCGGCGCGGTGGTCAACATCACCACGCGACTGCCCGACAAGCTCGAAGCATCGGTCGACGGCGGGGTAAGCGTCCAGAATTTCGACCAATATGCCACCTCGCAAACACTGCCGAGCTATTCGATCGGCGGCACGATTGGTGACCGGTTCGGCCCGCTCGCGATCTTCGCAAGCGCTAGCCATGTGTCGAGCCGCGCGCAGCCACTGGCCTATGCCACAGCGGTCCGTCCCGCGAACACCAGCACCACCGGCACGCCGACGACGGGCGGTTTCGACGATCTCAACCGCGCGGGCCAGCCGATCCGCGTGCTGGGCGCCACGGGAATCGAATCGCAGCAGCAGAGCTTCTTCAAGTTCAAGGCCGCGCTCAACCTGCCGCTCAACATGCACCTGGTTTACGTCGGCGGGCTGTTCGTCAACGATACCGAAGCCACGGCAGAACCCTATGCGTTCACGGCCTCAGGGACGCCGGCCTATGCGGGCACATTCAACATCGGCGGCTATGCCTATTCGGTCCCGGCCAGCACTTTTTCAAACAACGTCTATACCGTTGCCCAGCGGCACTGGTCGCAATCGCTGTCGCTGACGGGTGATGGCGAGCGTTTCGACTGGCAGATCATCGCGACGTTGTTCGATTTCGCCAAGGACGTGCAACGCGTGCCGAGTGCCGCGCTGCCGGCTGGCTTTGCGGGCGGCGCAGGCAACATCATACGGCTCGACGGCACCGGCTGGTCGACGATCGACGCCAAGGCGGCGTGGCGGCCCGCCAATCACGTGATCAGCTTCGGCTATCACCGCGACCGCTTCACGCTCGCCAGCAATCGCTACTCGACGACCGATTGGCGGATCGGCAGCGAGGGCGGGCTCAACCAGGCATCACGCGGGCGCACCCAGACCGACGCTCTGTGGCTGCAGGATGCGTGGGCGATCGTGCCGACACTGACGCTGACGGTCGGCGGGCGCTATGAGTGGTGGCGCGCGAGCAACGGCTTCAACTTTGCGGCAACGCCCGCCTTTGCCGTCAACCAGCCGCAACTTTCGGCCAATCGCTTCTCGCCCAAAGCATCGCTGCGCTGGCAGACGACGCCCGACTGGCGCCTGACCGCATCCTTCGGTCAGGCCTATCGCTTCCCGACGGTGAGCGAGCTCTATCAGGCAGTGACCACGGGGCCGACGATCACGTCGCCCAACCCCAATTTGCGCCCCGAAAATGCGCTCTCCGAAGAAATCAGCGTGCAGTATGGCCCCGACGGTCGCTACGTCCGGCTGTCGCTGTTCAATGAAGAGATCAAGGACGCGCTGCTTTCACAAAGCGCGCCGCTGGTGCCGGGGTCGACGACCTTGTTCAATTATGTCCAGAATGTGGACCGGGTGCTGACGCGCGGCCTTGAACTGGCGTTCCAACAAACCGATCTGCTGCCGCGCTTCGACCTCTCGGGCAACCTGACGCTGATCGATCCGCGCATCCGCGCCAACACTGCCTTCCCGGCGGCAATCGGCAAGCGCCCGCCGCAATTGCCGACGCGCAAGGCGACGCTGGTCGCGACTTGGCGCCCCGACGATGCCACGGCGCTGACAGCGGCGCTGCGCCACGCCAGCCGATCGTTCGGGACGATCGACAACAGCGACCCGATCGCGAATACCTTCCAGGGCTTCGACGGTTATACCGTGGTCGATCTGCGCGCGAGCTTCCGCGTGGCGAAGCAGTGGCGGCTCGCCTTTGGTGTCGACAATGTCACAGGCGCCAAATATTTCATCTTTCACCCCTTCCCCCAGCGCAGCTTCGTCGCGGAGTTGCACTGGCAACTTTGACAAGTCGGGCCACTGCTCCGATATCCACGCCATGGGATCCGGGGCAGGATGGATAGCCGCGATTGCGAGCGCGCTGGCGGTCGTCGGGATCGGCTGGGTGCTCGCGGCGGCTATCGTCGCGGCCCGCTTCGGGCGTCGGCTGCGTACGCCAACTGCATCAGCTGCGCCCGAAGCGGCCACGATCCTGAAGCCACTCTACGGCGCCGAGCCGCGGCTAGGCGATAACCTTCGCAGTTTCTGCGACCAGCACTGGTCAGCGCCAGTGCAGATTGTCGCGGGAGTACAATCGGGCGAAGACGGCGCGCTGGCGGCGCTGCGCCCGTTCGGCGCGGCGATCGATATCGTCATCGAGCCACACCGCCACGGCGCCAATGCCAAGATCAGCAATTTGATCAACATGACACCCGCGATCCGCCACGACCTGATCGTGCTGAGCGACAGCGACATCGCTGCGCCCACCGATTATCTCGCGCGCGTCGCCGCGACGCTTGCCGAGCCGGGCGTGGGCGCGGCCACCTGCGCTTATGCCGGGCGAGGCGATTGCGGTATCTGGTCGGTGCTCGGCGCGGCGGGCATCAGCTATCATTTCCTCCCCAGCGTGCTGCTCAGCGTTGCGCTGCGCACCGGCGACGTGTGCATGGGATCGACGATCGCGATGCGGCGCGACACGCTCGACCGGATCGGTGGGTTCGCGCGCTTTGCTGATATTCTCGCTGATGATCATGCGATCGGCGCGGCGGTGCGTGAGCTGGGGCTGAGCGTGGCCATCGCGCCGGTGATCGTCACGCATGCCTCGGCCGAGCGCAGCTTTGTCGAGCTGGCGCGGCACGAACTGCGCTGGGCAGCGACCGTGCGCGATCTCAACTTCGGCGGCTATATCGGGCTGGTCCTCACCCACCCCCTGCCGTTCGCGCTGATCGCGGCGGCTATTGCGCCCGGTTGGGGCACGCTTGCGCTGGTCACAGCGGCGATGGCGGCGCGCATCGGGGCGGCCGCGGTGATCGACCGCATGGTTGGGCGGACAACGGCGCCGCGATGGCTGCTCCCGGCACGCGACTTGCTGAGCTTTGGCATCTTCGTCGCGAGCTTCTTCGTGCGCCAGGTCCGTTGGCGCGACACCGAGCTGGCGATGCGCAAAGCCGGGCGGATCGAAATCAAGCGCGCATGAAGACGTTAATCGTGACCGCCGATGATTTCGGCGCTGCGGCCGAAGTCAACGAGGCGGTCGAACGCGCCCACCGCGAGGGCGTGCTGACCTGCGCCAGCCTGATGGTCACCGGCGCCGCCGCTGCGGACGCGGTGGCGCGCGCGCGCCAGTTGCCCACGCTCGGCGTTGGGCTACATCTCGTTCTAGTCGAAGGCACGCCCGCCCTGCCGCCCGAGCAACTGCCCGATCTGGTCGGCGCCGACGGTCGTTTCCGCACCGATATGGCGCGCTTTGGCGCAACGCTGTTCTTCAAACCCGCTGCCCGCGCGCAGCTCCGGGCCGAGATCGAGGCGCAATTCGCTGCCTTTGCCGCGACCGGACTCCCGCTCGACCATGTCAACGCGCACAAGCATTTCCACTTGCACCCGACGATCGCCGGACTGGTGATCGAGATTGGCCGCCGCCACGGCATGAAGGCGGTGCGCGCGCCGGTGGAACCGTTCGCCATTGTGTCGCAGGTCGAACAATCCCAGCCGGACTTCACGAACCGCGTCGCCGACCTCTGGGCCAAGCGCCTGCGTAGCCGATTGCGCAGCGTGGGGCTGCGGTTGCCCGATCAGGTCTTTGGCCTTGCCTGGAGCGGCGCGGTGACGGCGGATCGCTTGGCTGCGCTGATCCCGCTGCTGCCGCGGGGGGTGACCGAAATTTACAGCCACCCGGCGACGACCGACAATTATCCCGGCCACTACCCCGGCTATCGTTATGCCGACGAATTCGCCGCCCTCGTCGATCCGCGCGTGATCGACGCGGTCGACGAGTCGGGCGCTCGCCGCGCCCGCTTCGCCGACCTCGACTAACCGCGCGCTCGCCTAGTTCAGGCCAAAGGCGCTCGGCCGCGCCTCCTTGAGCATCGCTTGGCGGACCAGCGGTACCGGCGGGCCGCCATAGCTCAGGAAAGCATCGTGGAACGCCTTGGGGTCATCCTTGCCGCCGTGCGCGTCGGCATAATTGCGGCGCAGCGCACGGATCATGAGCTTACCGAGCGTATAGTTCAGATAAGCCGGATCATAGGTGCCGCGTGCCGCCTGCTGTTTCGCCGTGCCTTCGTCTTGGTAGCATTCGTTGCGGAACATCGCCTCCATCGATGCCTGACTCTCGCCGCCCGCATGGAGCTTGATCGCCGCGAGGAAGCGGCAATTGCGCAGCAATGCGTTGGCAAGCTGCCCGATGTGCGTTTCGGGATCATCCTTGTTCAGGCCTGCATCCCACATCATCTGCTCGGCATAATGCGCCCAACCTTCGGCAAATGCATAGCCGACGAACAGCCGCCCGAAGATCGACGGCGAGCGATTGGCGTGGAGGAACTGGACGAAATGGCCCGGCATCACCTCGTGGACTGAGGTGAACAGCAGGTCCTGCTTGCCGGGTACAAAGCCGTCCTGCACCGCCTTGGTCCAGCTCGGATCGGGCGGCGAGATGTAGTAGACCGACGGAATGCCCTTATCGAACGGCCCCGGCGGATCGATATACGCCGAATTCTGCCGGTTATAGGGCGGGCTTTCCTCGACCAGCGCTTGCTCGGTGCCGGGGATCGAGACGAGGCCAGCCTTTTCGACGAACGCCCGCAGCATCGGAATCTGGCGGCGCGCCTCGGCAACCGGACCGCCAACGGGCTTGTTGGCGTTCATCTTGGCGATGCACGCGGTGATTGGCTGGCCTGGCACAAACAGCGTGCAGGCATCGGCAAGCGCATCCTGATTGGCCTTCAGATCGGCCTCCCCGATGCGTTCGAGCGCGGCGAGCGGCACATCGACCATCTCGGTCGCCCATAGCATCCGCTGGAATCGGTCGGCGCCGAGCGCGAAGTCAGTGGTCGCCTTGGGCCGCTCACTCTCGAGCCAGTCGGCAATGCCCTTCATCGCCGCGGCCGCCTTAGCCGAGCTCGCGGCAAAGCGCTGCTGGAGATCGGCGTCCTTCACATCGGCAAAGGCCTTGCGCGCGTCGCCCGCGTAGAAATCGGCAAAGCCCTTGAACGCGTTGACGCCGTAATTGACGAAGCTGGCCGGCATCGGCGTCTTCAGGTTGGCGCGGATATTGGCGGTGGCGGCGGGAATATTGTCGAAGAACGCGATCATTGCCTTCATCCGCGTCGCTTTGTCGGCATAGGGCCGCGCGATATAGACATTGGGGTCGAGCCCGCCGCCCACATAAAAGGCCGGATTGGTGTGCGGCTGATCGGCATCGTCGAGCCAGAACAGTTTACCCTCTGCGACCTTGATCAGATATTGCCGCTCAAAGCGATCGGCTTCCGAAAGTTTCGCTGCATCAAAGCGCTTTGCCTCGGCAATCGCGCCGCGCAGGAAATCGCTTTGCGCCTTCAGCCCTGCGGCACTCCAGTCAGGGAGCTTGCCGTCGAAGTCATGCTTGCCCTGATAGACCGCATTGGCCGGATCGAGCGTGAACCAGTCGGCGATGAACTTGTCGCGAAACCCCGCCCAGTCGGTCGGCCGCGCCGAACCGGCGGGCATTGACAGATTGGCATCGCCGCCCGCCGCCCCCGATGGCCCGCACCCGGCCAACAGCGCCAGCGCCACCGCGCCGATCCATCCCTTACGCATTACGCATTCTCCCTGCCGATTCGGTGGCGCGCGAAACTGGCAGGTTGGTGGCGCAGTGGCCAGCCCTGCGCAAAGCCAGCCGCACAGTGGCGCGGAGCAAAGCTTGATTGCTCCACAGGCCATGCCCAGCCTAAGGCAGTCGCAATGACGCCCGCGCAGCACCCGTTCCGCATCCCGGCTTTCCGTGCCTATTGGGCGGCACGGTTTTCGATGACGATCGCGCAGAATGCGATGATCATCGTCATCGGCTGGCAAACCTATACCATTGCGCGGCTGACGATGAGCCCGCGCGAAGCCGCCGCACAGCTGGGGCTGATCGGACTTTTGCAATTTCTGCCGCTGTTTCTGCTGACGCCGATTACCGGCTGGGTCGCGGATCGGTTCGACCGTCGCTGGATTGCCCGTGCCACGGTGTCGCTCCAGATAATCTGCGCGGCGCTGCTGACACTCTTCACCTTCTGGGACGCGATGGCATTGCCGCTGCTGTTTTCGGTCGCGGTCGTGCTGGGCGTCGGTCGGGCCTTTGGCGGCCCCGCTTTCGGGGCGCTCGCGCCGAATATCGTGCCGAGGGAAGTGCTGCCGACGGCCATCGCACTGAGTTCGATTTCGTGGCAGGTGGGAACGATCATAGGGCCAGCGCTCGGCGGCGTGGTTTATGCTGTCGCGCCCTATGCAGCCTATGCACTGGCGACCGCGCTATTCCTGGTCGCGCTGGGCTGCATGATGATGATCGGCCCCGTGCCCCGCCCCGTCATTACCGGAAAAGCGCACCCCCTGCGCCAGATTGTCGATGGCCTTGCCTATGTCGGGCAGAATAAGCTCGTGCTCGGGGCGATCACGCTCGATCTGTTTGCGGTCTTTCTCGCGGGGACGAGCGCGCTGCTGCCGATTTATGCGCATGACATTCTGAAAGTGGGGCCGCAGGGGCTGGCGTTGCTCGCCAGCGCCCCCGCCGTCGGCGCGAGCGCGGTCGCGATCGTGTTTTCCTTCCGCCCGATCAAGACCGACGTCGGCGTCAAGATGTTGGGTTCCGTGCTGGTTTACGGTATTGCCACGATCATCTTCGGCGTATCGACTTTGATGTGGCTGAGCATTGTCGCGCTGGCGGTCGCGGGCGCGGCCGACATGTTCTCGGTTTATATCCGCTCGTCGCTGATCCAGCTCTATACCCCGGACGACAAGCGGGGTCGCGTCGGCGCCGTCTCGCAGCTCACCATTTCGGCCTCGAACGAGCTTGGCGAAGCCGAATCGGGCTTTCTTGCCGCCGCCATGGGACCGGTCGGTGCGGTGATCGTTGGCGGCAGTGGCGCAATTGTCGTGACCTTGCTGTGGGCCTATCTGTTCCCCAGCATCCGCAACGCCCGAAGTTTCGAACCCCCGGCCTCGCCCGAGGCCAAAGCGATGGAGCCCGCCTGACATGAAAGCGCAAACGATCCTCGAGACGATCGGCAACACGCCGCACATCCGCATGGCCAAGCTGTTCCCCGGCACCGAAGTGTGGATCAAGTCCGAACGCTCGAATCCCGGCGGCTCGATCAAGGACCGGATCGCGCTCGCAATGATCGAAGCGGCCGAAACATCGGGCGCGCTCAAGCCCGGCGGGACGATCATCGAGCCGACCAGTGGCAACACCGGCGTTGGCCTGGCGATGGTCGCCGCCGTCAAGGGCTATAAGCTCGTGCTCGTCATGCCCGAAAGCATGTCGATCGAACGGCGCCGACTGATGCTGGCCTATGGCGCGACCTTCGACCTCACCCCGCGCGAAAAGGGGATGAAGGGCGCGATCGAGCGCGCGGTTGCGCTGGTCGAGGCGACCCCGGGTGCATGGATGCCGCAGCAGTTCGAAAATCCAGCGAACATCGACGTACATGTCCGTACCACTGCACAGGAAATCCTGAAGGATTTTGCCGACACGCCGATCGATGTCATCATCACCGGCGTCGGCACTGGTGGGCATATCACCGGCGTCGCCGAAACGCTGAAAGCCCATTGGCCGCATCTCAAAGTCTATGCGGTCGAGCCCGAAGCGTCGCCGGTCATTTCGGGCGGTACGCCGGGGCCGCACCCGATCCAGGGTATTGGCGCGGGCTTCATCCCCACCAACCTGCATACCGCTGCGATCGACGGCGCGATTCAGGTGTCGGGCGATGCCGCCAAGGATATGGCTCGCCGTGCGGCAGCCGAAGAAGGCATGCTGGTCGGGATCAGCTCGGGCGCGACGCTCGCCGCGATCAAAAAGAAACTGCCTGATCTGGCAAGCGACGCCCGCATTCTGGGCTTTAGCTATGACACCGGCGAGCGTTATCTGTCGGTCCCCGATTTCCTGCCCGAGTCCTGACGACCAGCGAAGGCGGGTTCGCGTGCGCGCCAAATTGCGTTAAGGGCGCGCGCGATGTTGATGAACACCCCGCCTTCCGCTGCGCCCGCCCCGCAAACCTCGCGCGCATCGCGTCGCGTGATCGCCGTTGTGCTGGGCGCCACGGCTGCGCTCGCCATTGCAGTCCCCGCCGCGATCGTCGGCACCGCGGACCGGCGCCCCGCGATCGTGCGCAAGCTCCGCCTCGCCCCCACCAAGGTGGTTCCGCAATCGCAGGTACCGCTGGTCGAACCGCTCGCTTATGCGCCAGTGACGCGCGAGGATGCGGTCGCCTTCAACGCGACCATTCCCTTTTCAACCGCGCCCAATCCGCCGGCCCGACCATTTAAGCTCGCCGACACGCCGCCCGCGCTCGACCGGGCGATCGACTGCCTCGCCGCGGCCCAGCTTTACGAAGCCGGTGACGATCCCGAAGGCGAGCGCGCGGTCGCCCAAGTCGTCATCAACCGCGTCCGCCACCCAGCCTTCCCCAAAACAATCTGCGGCGTGGTGTTCGAAGGGTCGGAGCGGACCACCGGCTGCCAGTTCACCTTTGCCTGCGACGGCGCGCTCGCCCGCCACCGCTATAGCGAGCCAGCCTGGGAAACCGCGCGCTTCATTGCTCGGGCTGCGCTGTCAGGGGCGGTCTACAGGCCCGTGGGCCATGCCACCCATTATCATACCGAGTGGGTCGTCCCCTATTGGAGCGCGAGCCTCGACAAGGTGACGGCGATCAAGACGCATTTGTTTTTCCGCTGGACCGGCTGGTGGGGGACGCCGGCTGCGTTCAACCGCACCATCGATGGCAATGAACCGCTGATTGCCAAGCTCGCGGCGGTATCGCCTGCGCATGCCGCGGGGGGGACTACACTGGCGGGCGAGGCATTGCCCCCCGGCGTGACTGGTCCGGCCGCGCCGACCCAGCGCCCCTATCCCGAAGTGCCCAAATATCCCGACACTTTCATCGTCACGCTCGACCGGGCCTTCCCCGCCGACGAACTGCCAGCACTCGCCGCGTTCAACTGCGGCAATCGCGATTATTGCAAGTTCATGGTCTGGACCGATCCGAAGCAGACCGCAGGCGGCATCCCGCTCGCGCCCGAAGAAATCGCGTCAATGTCGTTCAGCTATTTCCGCGACCGCGCGACCGGTTACGACAAGCCGCTTTGGAATTGCAGCGTTTTTGCGCGGCGCGAGCCATCGCAATGCATGCGCCGCCAATTGATCGCGGCCGAGCCCGCCGCCAAGGCCGAGCCGGTGACCCCACCGCATTCAACGGGGGCCACCGCGCCACCGACCAAGCGGCAGAGCGGGACGCTGCAAGCGCCCCACCCGGCCGGCACGCCGACGCCTTAGGCTGCACTCACCCTACCCCGACCCGTTCGTTTCGAGCGAAGTCGAGAAACAAGCCTCAAGCGCCACGCAGGGTGTCTCGACTTCGCTCGACACCAACGGGGTTGGGGTGACCCAAGGCGATCCTGCCTTAAGCCGCTTCGAACATCTCCGGCGCCAGCGCCATGATCGCCTCAGCCCCGCCTTCGATCTTGCGGCGCAGTGCCCCCGCGTCGGGCAGCACCCGCTCGGCGTAATAGCGCGCGGTCACCAGCTTGGCCTCGAGGAACTTGGCGTCCCCCTCGCCCGCGTCAAGCAGCGCCGTTGCCGCCGTCGCCATCCGCAGCCACATCATGCCGACCGCGACAATGCCCATCAGGTGCATATAGCTGTGCGCACCCGCGCCGACATTATTCGGGTTCTGCATGCCGTTCTGCAGGAACCAGATGGTCGAGGCCTGCAGATCGCCGAGCGCGCGTTCGAGCCGCGTCGCGAAATCGGCGAGCTTCGGGTTCGGCTTGGCCGCCGCGATTTCCTCAGCCACGATCTTGAACAGCAACTGCACCGCGCGGCCACCATTGGTGCCGAGCTTGCGACCGACAAGATCCATCGCCTGCACGCCGTTAGTGCCTTCATAGATCATCGCGATCCGCGCATCGCGGACATATTGCTCCATCCCCCATTCGGCGATGTAGCCGTGCCCGCCGTAAATCTGCTGGGCGTTCGTCGCGATCTCATAGCCCTTGTCGGTGCCATAGCCCTTGATGACCGGCGTCAGCAGCCCGATCAGATCGTCGGCGGTCTGCCGCTCTTCCTCGGTCGGCGCCATATGCACGAGATCGACCTGCAAGGCGCCCCACAGGCACAGCGCGCGCAGGCCCTCGGTCATCGCCTTGGCGTCCATCAGCATGCGGCGGACGTCGGGGTGGACGAACAGCGTGTCGGCCTTTTCTTCGGGCTCAGCCGCGCCGGTGAGCGCGCGTCCCTGGCGCCGGTCGTTCGCGTACTGGACAGCATTCTGATACGCCGTTTCGGCAACGCCCAGCCCCTGCAGGCCGACGCCGAGCCGCGCTGTGTTCATCATGATGAACATCGCCGCGAGACCCTTCATTTCGTCGCCGACGAGCCAGCCAGTCGCACCGTCGTAATTCATCACGCAGGTCGAATTGGCGTGGATGCCCATCTTGTGCTCGATCGATCCGCAGCTCAGCGAATTGCGCTCGCCGAGCGTGCCGTCGTCATTGACGATGAACTTGGGCACCACGAACAGCGAAATCCCCTTCGAGCTTTCGGGCGCGCCGGGCGTCTTGGCGAGGACGAGGTGGACGATATTTTCGGTCAGGTCATGCTCGCCCGACGAAATGAAGATCTTGGTGCCGGTGATCGACCAGCTGCCATCGGCATTGGGCTCGGCGCGGGTGCGGATCAGGCCGAGGTCGGTGCCGCAATGCGGCTCGGTCAGGTTCATCGTACCGCCCCATTCGCCCGAGACCATCTTGGGGACGTATTTGGCTTTCTGCTCAGGGCTGCCCTTGACAAGCAGCGACGCGACCGCGCCGTGGGTCAGGCCCGGATACATGGCAAAGGCCATGTTGGCCGAGATCATATACTCTTCAAACGCCGTCGAGACGGTGTGCGGCATCCCCTGTCCACCGAATTCCTCGGGCGCACCCAGCGTCGACCAACCGCTTTCGACAAAGGCGCTATAGGCTTCCTTGAAGCCCTTGGGCGTCGTCACCGAGCCATCGGCGTGGCGCGTACAGCCTTCCTGATCGCCCGACTGGTTGATCGGGAACAGCACTTCAGCGACGAACTTGCCGCCTTCTTCGAGCACTGCCGTCACGACATCGGGCGTGGCATTCTGGAAGCCCGGCAGGTTGCTGTACCGGTCGATGCCAACGACATGGTCGAGCACGAAGCGCGTGTCGCGGACGGGCGGCGTATATTTCGGCATGAGTCAGTCCTTCTGGTGGTCGAGCCCGGGCTCGATAAGGGCAATGAATTGGCTGAGTTCGGCGATCGCCGCATCAATATCATGTTTTTGCGCGTCGAGCAGCGCGATCCGGTCGCGGCAGCGCGCAATCGTGGCTGATCGTTGTGAGCGGCGACCGTCGCCAATGTCGTAAAGGTCAAGCAGCTCGCGGATTTCGCCCAGGCTGAACCCGACGCGCTTGCCGCGCAGGATCCACGCCAGTCGGGCGCGATCACGGTGCGAATAAACGCGCATGGTCCCGCGCCGTTCAGGGCTGATCAGCCCCTCATCTTCGTAAAAACGTAGCGCCCGCGCAGTGACGCCGAATTCGGTCGACAGATCGGAAATGCTGAAGGCATCGCGATCGGGTCGCGGATCGATCGGCGCATAGGCCGCAAGGGACGGCAGCGATGACATGATCGCTGCTTAGCTTCCCTTTACGTGAACGTCAATCGATTCGTCCATCATGATCCGCACAGCAACGTGCCGCGACTGTTGCGGAGCGTCGTCGCTTCGGCAACCGAATCGCTCAACCGCCGAACGTCGAGCGCCGCGAGGGAGGCGCGCTGGCTGCACAATTTCTCGCACGCTGTCGGCAGTCGCCCGGGGAAGACGATCCGGTCGCCCTCGAAGCGTGCGTCGAACGCGCAGCCATTGGCGCCGTCGAACGCGACGTGGAGCGTCTCGCCGACCCGCGTCACCTTGCCACTGCCGCTGCAGCTCTGCTGGTCGCCGTAATCGACGAACACGCCAATGCGAAAATCGAGCGCGGCAGGCACGATACAGACGCGGTCAGTATCGCGCGCGAACAAGCCGCTGATATCCGTGCTGTTCGGGTCAGCAATCACCCCGGCGCTGATCGCCGCCGTTTCGAGATCGGTCGCGGGGCTGGCCTTGGGCGGGGGCGCGCTACCCTTGCCGCAGCCTGCGAGCAGCAGCGCCACAAGCAGGACTGCCCTCATGCCACTGGCGCGAGCGCATCGCCCTCAATACGGCGGTAGAAGCAACTCGTCGCGCCGGTGTGGCAGGCGGGGCCAGCGGGGTCACAGATCAGCCACAGCGCATCCTGATCGCAGTCGATCCGCGCTTCGACCACGCGCAAGACATTGCCCGAGCTTTCACCCTTCTTCCAAAGCCGCCCGCGACTGCGGGACCAGAACACCGCCTCGCCTCCCGCCAGCGTCGCCGCGAGCGCATCGGCATTCATATGCGCGACCATCAGCAACTGCCCCGCGCGGTCGGTCGCGACGGCGGTGATCAGCCCGTTCGCGTCATATTTGGGATCAAGGGTTAAGCCGGTTTCGCGCGGGTTCATGTCGCGATCCTTAGCCCAGCATGGCCATCCGGCTCAATCGCGCACGAATTGATGACAAATAGGCGACAAAGCCGATCGCCGTCCCTATATGCCGGTCGCAACAGCCACCCGACGGGATTCGATGCTGACCACAAACCCTTTCGATGACGACAAGCTGCGCGAAGAGTGCGGCATTTTCGGCGTCTCCGGCACCGACGGCGAAGCGTCTGCGCTCGTCGCGCTCGGCCTCCACGCGCTCCAGCACCGTGGGCAGGAAGCGGCGGGCATCACCAGCTGGGATGGGCATCAGTTCCACACCCACCGCGCGATGGGGCATGTCGCCGGCAATTTCGACCGCGACGACATTATTCGCGCGCTGCCCGGTACGGCCGCCTGTGGTCATGTTCGCTATTCGACGACCGGCGAGACCGCACTCCGCAATGTCCAGCCGCTTTATGCCGAGCTGCAATCGGGCGGTTTCGCGATCGCGCACAACGGCAATATCTCGAACGCGACGCGGCTCCGGCGCGAGCTGGTGCGGCGCGGCTCGATCTTCCAGTCGACCAGCGACACCGAGACGATCATCCATTTGGTCGCGACGTCGAACTACCGGACCTTGCTCGACAAGTTCATCGACGCGCTCAAGCAGGTCGAAGGCGCCTATTCGCTGGTGGTAATGACGCCAGAGGGGATGATCGGCTGCCGCGATCCGCTCGGCATTCGCCCGCTGGTGATGGGCACGCTCGACGGCGCGATCATCTTCGCGTCGGAAACCGTCGCGCTCGATGTCGTTGGCGCCACCTTTGTGCGCGCGATCGACCCGGGTGAGCTGGTGATCGTGCAAGGCACCGAAACGCGGTCGATCCACCCCTTCCCGCCTCAGCCGTCGCGCCCGTGCATTTTTGAGCATGTCTATTTCTCGCGCCCCGATTCGATCGTCGATGATCAGTCGATTTATTCGGTGCGGAAAGCGATCGGCGCGCAGCTTGCGATCGAATCGCCGGTCGATGCCGATCTGGTCATCCCGGTCCCCGATTCGGGCGTGCCCGCCGCGATCGGCTATGCCCAGCAATCGGGCATTCCCTTCGAACTCGGCATCATCCGCTCGCACTATATCGGCCGCACCTTCATCCAGCCCGGCGACAAGGTCCGCCACCTTGGCGTCAAGCTCAAGCACAATGCCAATCGCGCGCTGATCAAGGGCAAGCGGATCATCCTGATCGACGATTCGATCGTGCGCGGCACGACGAGCCTCAAGATCGTGACGATGATGCGCGAAGCCGGCGCCGCCGAAGTCCATATGCGCATCGCCTCGCCCCCCACGCGGCATAGCTGCTTCTACGGCGTCGACACGCCCGAGCGCGCCAAGCTGCTCGCGGCGCAGCTCGATGTCGGCGGGATGACCGACTTCATCCATGCCGACAGCCTGGCGTTTGTGTCGATCGACGGCCTGTACAAGGCACTGGGCGAAGATCACCGCTCGGCGCGCGCGCCCAGCCACTGCGACGCCTGCTTCACCGGCGATTATCCGACGACGCTGACCGACCAGGACGAAAGCGAGACGGTCGATCAATTCGCGCTGCTCGCCGAACGCGTCAACTAATCAACCAAGGACTGACTGACGTGACCGACAAGCCGCTTGCCGATCGAATCGCGCTCGTCACCGGCGCAAGCCGGGGCATTGGCGCCGCGACAGCGAAGGCGCTCGCCGCCGCTGGCGCGCATGTCATTCTGACCGGACGGACGACCGGCGGGCTCGAAGAAGTCGAAGACGCAATCTTTGCTGGCGGCGGATCGGCGACGATTGCGCCGATCGATTTTCTCGAGCCTGACGCGGTCGCTCGGCTTGGCGTTGCGCTGAGCGGGCGCTGGGACCGGCTCGACATTCTGGTGCTCAATGCCGCGACGCTCGGAACGCTGGGGGCGGTGTCGGCGATCGATCCCAAGGAACTCGCGCGCGTCTTGACGCTCAATGTCAGCGCGCAGGCCTCACTGCTGGCGGCGTTCGATCCGATGCTGCGCCGTTCCGCGCATGGCCGCGTGATCGGGCTGACATCGGGCGTCGCCCGCACGCCGCGCGCTTACTGGGGCGAATATGGCGCGTCGAAGGCGGCGTTCGAAGTGCTGCTGGGGGCCTATGGCGCCGAGGTCGCCAACATCTCGAAAATCCGCAGCGCGATTATCGATCCCGGCGCGACTCGCACCGCGATGCGCGCGCGCGCCTATCCGGGCGAGGATCCCGCCTCGGTCAAACCGCCGGAGACGGTGGCGGCGCGGATCGTCGAGCTGCTGGCCGCCGACTTCGACACCGGCCATTTCGAAGCGATGGGGTCGGTCAGCGCCTGACCAGCGTGACTTGGGCGACGTTGAGTCCACCACCGCGAAAACCGCCTTCGCAATACATCAGATAATAGCGCCACAAGTCGATGAAAGCGCGATCAAACCGGGGCGGCAACTGGCCCGATGCGACGGCCCGCTCGAACTGCGCACGCCAACGCCGCAAAGTCTCGGCATAATGCGGTCCGAAGCTCACCTGATCGACCCAATCAAACCCCGCCGCCTCCGCCAAGGCGCGAAACCGGCGTTCGGACAGCAACATCCCGCCGGGGAACACATGCGCCTGCACAAAGTCGACATTGGCGGCATAGCTGTCGAAGATCGCATCATCGATCGCGATATACTGGATCGCCGCGCGCCCACCCGGCTTCAGCACCCGCGCGATTGCGGCGAGGTAAGCGCCCCAATACTCCTGCCCGACGGCCTCGACCATTTCGATGCTGGCAACGGCATCATAGTTGCCGCGCACATCGCGATAATCGGTGAGCGCGACGGTCACGCCCGCTAGGCCGCGTGCTTCGACAAACTGCTGCTGCTCGGCTGACAGCGTGATCGCATCGACCTGACGACCAGCAGCCGATGCCTGCGCGGCAAACGATCCCCAGCCGCAGCCGATTTCGAGGATGCGGTCGCCGGGCGCGGTCGCCGTGCGATCGAGGATCGACGCCAGCTTGGCCTGCTGCGCCGCCTCCAAGCTGTCGCCGAAATAGGCATCGAACACCGCGCTCGAATAGCTAAGCGTCGGGTCGAGCCACGCGGCGTAGAAATCATTCCCCAGATCATAATGCGCTTCGATATTGCGACGCGCGCCCTCGCGGCTGTTCCGGTGCAGCCAGTGGAAGGCGCGCTTGGCGAGGCGCGGGATTCCCCCTGCCCGCCCCGTTTCGCCGAGCGCACGGCGATTGCGCCCGAACAATTCAAACAGCACCACCGGATCGGGGCTGGTCCATTCACCCTTGGTCCAGGCGAGATACCAGCCCGATGACCCGCCGATTGCGAGCCGCGCCAACGACCGCCAGCTGCGCAGGTCTACCTGCGCGACAGGCCCCGGCAGCCGCCCGCCCAGCAGCCGCGTGCGGCCATCGGGCTGGCGCAACTCTATCGCCCCTTCGGCAAGGCCAGCGTCGATCTTGTCGAGCAACCGGATGAACATCGGCGCGAACAGGCCGAGCAACCCGGGTCGGGCCAGCACGGGCGCGGGAATCGAAGCATTCATGGTCGGTTCCCCGTTACACCGGCTTCTCGCCCTTAGCCTATTTTCTTCACTGCTTCCAAGGCGCGAGCGCGCGCTTCCTTATGGCCGATCAACTTGGGCGGATAGCCGCGCGGACGTCGCCCAAATTCGTCGGGGTCATGGAGCGTTGGCTCGGGCAGATCGCGCAGTTCGGGTACCCATTGGCGGATATAGGCGCCAGCATCGAATTTTTCGGATTGGCTGAGCGGCGCCATGATCCGCACGAACATGTTCGAATCGACGCCGGTCCCCGCGTTCCACTGCCAGTTGACCGCGTTCGACCCATAATCGGCATCGACCAGCGTGCCCCAAAACCATTGCTCGCCGCGCCGCCAGTCGATCAGCAGATGCTTGATCAGGAACGACGCGACGATCATCCGCACACGGTTGTGCATCCAGCCGGTCGCCCAAAGCTGGCGCATCCCGGCATCGACGATCGGATAGCCGGTGTGCCCCTGCTGCCATGACGTCAGATCCGCCTCGGCCTTTGGCCCCTCGCGCCACGGAAAGCTGTCGAACGCGGACCTTGCGTTGGCCGCGCCATAGTCGGGCAGTTGCAGGATCACATTCTGCGCATAATCGCGCCAGCCAAGCTCAGCGAGGAACTTGTCGACCGACTCGCCGAGCGCTGCGGTGCGATGCCAGATCGTCGCAGGCGAAATCTCGCCGAAGTGGAGATGCGGCGAGAGGCGCGATGTCCCCTCGACCGAGGGCAGGTTGCGCTGGTCACCATAGTCCGGCGCTGCGCCCACGAAAGCGTCGAGCCGCGCTTGTGCACCGGTTTCGCCCGGCGTCCATTCGGCCGCGAAACCGCTGGCCCAATTGGGGCGCGTCGGGAGCAAATTCCAATCGTCGAGCCTATCGCTCGCTGGCCAAGCCGATGGCGCTGGAATCTCCTCCGGGGCGACGACAGGGCGCGGCGGTGGCATCGTCGCCGACAGTGCGCGCCAGAACGGCGTGAAAATCTTGTACTGGCCACCCGTCCCGGTCGTGATCGATCCGGCAGGCGCGAGGTAATTGCCGTCGTGCAGCAGCAGATCGAGCTGCTTGGCGACCGCATGCTCGGCATTGCGCCACCACGGCTCATAATGCCGGAGCGCATGGACGCGGGTGGCGCGGACTTCCTGTGCGAGCGCCGCCAGCACCTCCTCGCTCCGCCCACGCCGCAGGATCAGCCGCGATCTCTTCGCGCGCAAATCCCGGTCGAGCGACGCCAGACTATGGTGCAACCACCACCGCGACGCTCCGCCCATCTTGCGATGCTTGGGCGTCTCGTCGTCGAGGATATAGACCGGCACCACTGGCCCCTCGGCCACCGCCGCCACCACCGCCGCCTGATCGGCGAGCCGCAGATCGCGCCGCAGCCACAGGATCGTGGCCATCAGCTCTCCTGATGGTGCGCGTTCTCGACCGTCCAGGTCTGGCCTTTGGCGACGAGCTTCTGCAGATCGGCGACCTTGCCGCGCGATGCCGACTCGTTCTGGCCGACCACGGCATCCTCGAACGTCGGCTTGGGATCGTCGTACAGCACGCCCAGCGCCATCGGGAAGTCGCCGAAGGGCAGCTCGACCAGCATGTGCGCGACGGTCCGGTTGGTGACGTCGTGGACGATCACGCCTGCCGCTTCCCAGTCGCCATCGACGACGTCGACGACGATCGGCGTCAGCGTCATATGGTCGATCGCGATGCCCCTGGAGCCACCGGCAAACAGCATCGGCTTGCCATTCTCCAGCCAAAGCTGATGTCCGGCCGCGTTGGTCTTCGCCGTGAATTCCTCAAAAACTTCATCGTTATAGACGATGCAGTTCTGAAAGATTTCGACGAACGCCGCGCCCTTGTGATGGTACGCCGCCTTCAGCACATTCGGCAGGTTCTTGTTGACATCGATCCCGCGCGCCACAAACCGCGCGCCCGATCCGAGCGCAAAGGCGCAGGGCTTGGCCGGGTGATCAACCGAACCATAGGGCGTCGACGGCGAGCGCGTCCCTTCGCGGCTGGTCGGCGAATATTGCCCCTTGGTCAGCCCGTAAATCTCGTTGTTGAACAGGATCAGCTGGCAGTTCAGGTTCCGCCGCAGCAGATGCATCGTGTGGTTGCCGCCGATCGACAGCGCATCGCCGTCGCCGGTGATGATCCACACGTCGAGCGCGGGATTGGCGAGCTTCACTCCCGTCGCCACCGCGCAGGCGCGGCCATGAATCGTGTGGAAGCCATAGGTTTCCATATAATAGGGAAAGCGCGACGAGCAGCCGATGCCGCTGACGAACACCGTGTTTTCAGGCGTCGCGCCAATCTCGGGCATCGTGCGCTGCATCGCTTTCAGGATCGCATAGTCGCCGCAACCGGGGCACCAGCGCACTTCCTGATCGGACTCCCAATCCTTGGGGGTCGTGGTGCGGGCAACGGGGGTCATGTCGTTCATGGTGTGCGTCCTTATGCCAGCATCGCGTCGATCGCTTCTTCGATCTCGAAGATGCGGAAGGGTTGGCCGGAAACCTTATTGAGCGGCTTGGCGTCGACCAGAAACTGGTCGCGCAGCAAAGTCTTGAGCTGCCCCGTGTTCATTTCGGGTACGAGTATCTTGTCGTAACCGCGCAGCAAGTCACCGAGATTTGCGGGCATAGGCCAGATGTGACGGATGTGGATGTGCGCGACATCCTGATCACGGCGCAACGCGCGCCGCACGGCCTGATGGATCGGGCCATAGGTCGATCCCCAGCCGACCACAGCCAGCTTGCCCGAAGTCGCACCGAGCGACACGTCCTGATCGGGCACCTTCACCCCCAAAACCTTGTTCTGGCGGGTGTCGGTCATCGCCTGGTGGTTGGCGGCGCTGTAATCGATGTTGCCCGTCCCTTGCGCCTTCTCGATCCCGCCGATGCGGTGGAGCAGCCCCGGCGTCCCCGGCTTCACCCACGGCCGCGCGAGCTTCTCGTCGCGGGCATAGGGCAGGAAGCCGCCTTCGGGCACATGATCGAGGAACGTCACCGGGAACGGCGCGTAAGTGCTCATATCGGGCACTTTCCACGGCTCGGCAGCATTGGCGATATAGCCGTCGGTCAGCACCATCACCGGCGTCATATATTGCGTCGCGATCCGCACCGCCTCGATCGCGACGTCGAAGCAATCCGATGCAGAACGCGCCGAGAGCACGGGCATCGGTGCATCACCGTTGCGACCATAGACTGCCTGGTACAAATCGGACTGTTCGGTCTTGGTCGGCAGCCCGGTCGACGGGCCGCCGCGCTGCGAATTGATGATGATCAGCGGCAGCTCGGTCATGATCGCAAGGCCCATCGCCTCGCCCTTCAGCGCAATGCCCGGCCCCGATGACGAGGTAACGCCGAGCTGCCCCGCATAGGACGCGCCGATCGCCGATGCGATTGCGGCGATCTCGTCCTCGGCCTGAAAGGTCGTGACGTGGAATTCCTTCAGCCGTGCGAGGTGATGCAGGATCGCGGACGCGGGTGTGATCGGATAGCCGCCGAAGAACATCGGCAGATCGGCGAGCTGTGCGCCCGCGACCAGCCCGAGCGACATCGCCTCCGCACCCGTGACGGTGCGATACAGCCCCGGTTCGACATCGGCGGCATCGACATGCTGCTGGCGCAGCCGGTGCGCGCCAAGCCCGCCGCCGCCGATTTCCGCTGTCTCGCCATAAGCATGGCCCGCGTTGAGCGCGGCGATATTCGCCTCGGCCAGAACCGCATTATTGGCGAACTTCGTCTTCAGCCAGTCGATGATCGGCTGGCGGCGCCGGTCGAACATCCAGAGCGCGAGCCCCAGCGTCCACATATTCTTGCAGCGCAGCGCTTCCTTGTTGCCCAACCCGAACGGCTTGACCGATTCGAGCGTCAACGCCGAAATGTCGAACGCGAGCAACTGCCACTTGGCGAGGCTGCCGTCCTTCAGCGGGTTCGCCTCATATTTCGCCTTGGCGAGATTGCGGTCGCCGAATTCGCCTTCGTCGGCGATCACCAGGCCACCGGGCTTGAGCTGATCGATATTGGTCTTCAGCGCCGCCGGATTCATCGCGATCAGCACGTCGGGCGCGTCGCCCGCCGTCTCGATCTCGGTCGAGCCGAAGTTGATCTGGAAGGCGGACACCCCGAACAAGGTGCCCTGCGGCGCGCGAATCTCGGCGGGGAAATCGGGGAAGGTCGCAAGGTCATTGCCCGACAGCGCGGTCGACAGCGTGAACTGGCCGCCGGTCAGCTGCATCCCGTCGCCCGAGTCGCCGGCAAACCGCACCACCACCGATTCGGCGGGCAGCGTGGCATCGGGTTCTTCGGGAAACAGCGTGTGGGTGGCGGCGGCCATTGTCGTTTTCCTGTAATCTTCAGTGCGCGCGGTCTAGTCGCCTGTCGCGCCGACCCCAAGATGAAAAATGCGTATCAGCGCTGAAGGCACGATTTTCGAACGCCGCACCCAGCGTGAGGATCGACGTCGCATGCCGCCCCGCAACTTCGAGCGCGTCGGTGCCATAGCCGCCGCCGAGAGTCGCGGCGAGCGGCAACCCGCGCTCAATCACCAGCGATGCGATCAGCCGCTCGCGCGCGATCAACCCTTCGGCGCTCAGGTTCAGCCGCCCCAGCCGGTCGCCGCCAAAAGGATCGACTCCCGCCTGATACAGGATCAGATCGGGCCGGAACTGGTCGATCATCGGGGTCAACGTCGCGGCGAGCGTCTGTAGATAGTCGTCGTCACCGACCCCATCGGGGAGCGGCACATCGAGCGTCGAGCGTGCCTTGCGCACCGGAAAATTCTTCTCGGCGTGGATCGAATAGGTCGCGATGCCCGGTCGCCCTGCGGTGAGCGCCGCCGTGCCATCACCTTGATGGACGTCGCAATCGACGATCAACACCTGGCCGACCCCTTCCTCGACCAGCCGGACGGCAGTGATTGCGAGGTCGTTGAACACGCAGAACCCCGCGCCGGTATCCGCCAGCGCATGATGGCTACCGCCTGCGCTGTTGGCGGCAAATCCCCGCTCGAGCGCCAGTCGCGCGGCGAGATAGGTTCCGCCCGGCACCGCCACCGCGCGCCGCGCGACCACAGGAGTCACCGCAAAACCGATCCGGCGTTCCTTGGCGGCGGGCACGCGCGCCTCAAGCACCTCGGCGACATAGGCCGGATCGTGGACGGCTTCGATCCACCGGACGGGCATCGGCTCGGGCGCATGCCAATCGATCGCTGCCTCGCTGTCGACCAGCAGATCGCGCACCAGCCCGTTCTTGTTCCACTGATAGGCCGACCGCGTCGGCGCCGGCGCGACATAATCGGGGTGATGGACGAGCGCGAACACGCCGCTTAGGTAGGGCGCCGGGGCGCCGTGCGCCACCCGATCAGGAGAGAGTGCATGACCGAGCATTACACCCGCCCCGATGTTGCCCAGTTGCTGGCAATGCTCAACATGCTCCCCGGCCCGAAGATGCACGACCTCCCGCCCGAAGGTGCGCGCGCGATTTACGTCGCGAGCAAGGACATGGTCGACCTGCCGCTCGGCGAATTGGCCGTTGTGCGCGACCTTGAGGCACCCGGCCCGGTCGGGCCAATCCCGCTCCGTTTGTTCGATGCGCGCGCTGACCGCCCGGCTGGTCCGGCGGTGGTGTTCTTCCACGGTGGCGGCTTCGTGATCGGTGATCTCGACACCCACGCGAGCTTCTGCGCCGAAATGAGCCGCCAGCTCGACCTGCCCGTCATCGCGGTGCATTACCGCCTCGCGCCAGAGCACCCCTTCCCCGCTGCCCCGGAGGACTGCGAGGCAGCCGCGCGGTGGGTGGCAGGCAGCCCCGTCGATCTTGGCTTTAGCGTCACGGGTCTGGTGGTTGCGGGCGACAGTGCTGGGGGCAATCTGACGGTCGTCACCGCCATGGCGCTGCGTGACGCGCCCGCCGCTGTTCCGGTCGTCGCGCAATTCCCGATCTATCCCACCGTCGACAAGGCCGAGCATTACGCCTCCTATGACCTGTTCAACGTCGGTCGCGTGCTGACCAAGGAAGGCATGGCCTGGTTTGATGCCGCCTATGCGATCACTGAAGGCGACTGGCGCGGCGCCCCGCTCCACGGCGATCACCACAACATGCCGCCAACGGTGGTAATGACCGCCGGGCTCGACCCCTTGCGCGATCAAGGCCGCGCCTATGCCTCGGCACTGATCGCGGTCGGCGTACCGGTCGTTTATCGTGAGGCCGTCGGCAACATCCACGGCTTCGTCACGATGCGAAAGGCGATTCCGTCGGCGCAGGCCGACGTCGCTGGTGCGCTCGCGGCGCTCAAGGCGATCATCGCCGAGGCAACCGCGTGAGCGACCTGCCCTATCGCCCTTGCGCCGGCATCTTGATCGCCAATAGCGCGGGACACATCTTCGTCGGCCAGCGGATCGACACCGCAGTCGAGGCGTGGCAGCCGCCGCAAGGGGGCATCGATCCGGGCGAAGATGCGCTCACCGCCGCCTTGCGCGAGATGCGCGAGGAAACCGGCATTACCCCCGACAAGGTAACGCTGATCGCCGAGGCACCCGGCGAATTCCACTATGATCTACCCAACGAGCTGGTCGGGCGCCTCTGGAAGGGCAGGTGGCGCGGCCAGCGCCAGCGCTGGTTTCTGTTCCGCTTTGATGGCGACGACAGCGACATCGACATCGCGACCGATCACCAGGAATTCCGCGCTTGGCGCTGGACCGAACCCGCGCAGGTGATTGAGCTCGCGGTCGATTTCAAGCGCCAGCTCTACCGTGACGTCATGGCGGCGTTTGCGGATCATCTTCGCTGAACGACGCGCGATAGCGGCGCTCGATCGCCACGATTTCGAGAAGGATGACCAGCAATCGGGCGCGCGATTCGTTGATCAGCACCAGACCAACGGCCGCAAAAATCCCGCCGATCGTTCCGCCGATGACACCGGCATAACCGCTGGCCTCACTCCGCGGCGCATTCATCCAGCCGGTAATCGTGCCCGGCGACAACTGGGCGATAATCGCCAGCACCGTGAACGGCACCGTGAAATAGGCCAGCAGCAGCATGCGCGAAAAATACTGCTGCCGCTCCTGATTGAGCTTGGCATAGTCGATCAGCGCCGCCAGCTCATCGTCGCTCGCCCCAACCAGAACGGGTTGGATCCGGCGCCGCACCAAATTCTGGTGAACATGGGTAAGTGCGTTGAAGCTGTGCCGCCGCCAGCTGCCGACAAAAAAGGCCTGCACGACGGTTAGCCAGATCGGCATCGAATCGATCAATGCGCGCCACCGCGCGTGCGGAAAGATGCTGGTTGAAATTGGTTCGATGTCCCCGCGCGCCAACGCTTTCCCCCTCAATATGGCTTGGCAATCATCAACCACGTCGCACCGACCAGCGGCACCGTGGCGATTAACCCCCAGCTGATCCAGCGCCAGCTGTCGCGGCGATAGCTTTCGGGAATATCGCCCCCATTCGCAAAGTCGCGCGCAGCCTTGGCTTGCCGAATCTGGATCGGCACCAGCATCCCCAGCCACATCAGCCCAGCAATCACGAACAGGACCTGGCTCCACACCAGCCATTTCGGCCCGAACGGATCGGCGCCCGCGATCCAGACCGCGCCATAACCGCCGACCATCGTCAGCACGACGCCCCAGAAGGTCAGGCTCCAGTCGGTGATCGTCACCAGCCGCTGGGCAAAGCCGATGATGCGGGGGTCGCCGGTGCCGTCCGCGAAAACCTTCCAGATCGCGCTGGCGGTGATGTTGCCCATCAGCATCACGACGCCGGTGATGTGGAGGAATTTCGCGATCTCATAGGCCATTGTCCACCGGTTCAAGCCTGCGTCGCGGCGGGCGTCAAGCAAATCGGTGGAGCGCCGCGACCGAAAGCGCTAAGGCCTTGGCCATGCCGACGCTTTCAGCCGCCGAAACCGCTCTTGTTGAGCATGCCCGTGCGGCGCCGATGCTCGATCAGGTGCTGGCGTGGAGCGCGATCAATTCGGGTACGCGCAATCTGGCAGGCGTCGCGGCGATGGGCGGGTTGCTGGCTGGTGCATTCGCGAAACTGCCCGGCGAAGTGACATTGGTCGAGCCCGCGCCCGTCGAAACCGTGCTGGCGGATGGCAGCCGCGCGGCGATCGATCACGGCAAGCATTTGCTGGTGACCGTCCGCCCCGCGGCGCCGCTCCAACTGCTGTTCACCGGGCATATGGACACGGTTTTTCCGGCCGATCATCCGTTCCAGACAACCGTGTGGGGCGAGCAGGGCGTGCTCAATGGCCCAGGCGTGGCCGATATGAAGGGCGGGATCGCGCTGCTCCTTGCGGCGCTCAACGCGATTGAGGCGAGCCCGTTTGCCGCTGACCTTGGCTATCAGGTGATGATCGGCGCCGATGAGGAAACCGGCTCACTCTCCTCGGCGGGGCTGATCGCGAAGGTCGCGCGCGGCAAGCTCGCAGCCTTCACCTATGAACCCGCGCTCCCCGACGGGACGCTCGCGGGCGCACGCGGCGGGACAGGCAATTTCTCGGTCACGATCCACGGCAAAAGCGCCCACGCCGGCCGCAACCCCGATGATGGCCGCAACGCCGTGCTTGCTGCGGCCGACCTGGCGCTACGGCTGGCCGAGGCACGCTCGCCGTTGTTGGCGGTCAATCCGGCGAAGATCG
The DNA here is from genome assembly GCA_964449575.1 of uncultured Stakelama sp. Lineage (GTDB taxonomy): Bacteria > Pseudomonadota > Alphaproteobacteria > Sphingomonadales > Sphingomonadaceae > Sphingomonas. The sequence continues at coordinate 69,163 of CAYUYZ010000006.1, read as the reverse complement.
AAGGTGGCGGGCCGAATAATGTCGTGCCCGATCTCGCGATCCTGCGCGTCAATTTCCGGCCGAAGGATGACGCGGCAATCGCCGTCGCGCAGGCACATCTCGACGCCAGCATTGCCGCCGTCGCTGCCGCGCACGACGTCCGCATCCACTGCCACGGCAGCTTCAACCGCCCGCCCAAGCCGATCACCCCCGAAGCCACCAAGCTGTTCGCTGTCGTGAAAGCCGCCGGGGCCGATCTCGGCCTGGCGATCGGCTGGCGCGACACTGGCGGGGTCTGCGACGGCAACAACATCGCGGCCTGCGGAGTCCCCGTGGTCGACACCATGGGCGTGCGCGGGGGCGCGATCCATTCGAGCGACGAGTTCCTGATCACCGAATCGCTCCCCGAACGCGCCGCGCTGTCGGCTCTCGCCATCGCCCGCATCGTCCAGAAAGGCAGTTTGTGAGCTTCGTCATCCGCGCCGCGCGCGATTCAGACCTTCAACATCTTTACGAAATGGCCAAGCTCACCGGCGGCGGCTTCACCAACCTGCCCCCCGATCGCGGCGCACTGCGCGCCAAGCTTGACCGGAGCAGTGCCGCCTTTGCCCGCACCGACGGCCCGCTCACCGACGAACTCTTCGTGCTCGTGCTCGAAAACACCGCGACCGGCGAAGTGCGGGGCACCTGCCAGATCTTCACCCAGGTCGGCCAGCTTCACCCCTTCTACAGCTATCGGCTCGGCACGCTGACGCAGCACAGCAAGGAGCTCGGCCGCACGTTCCGCGCCGAAATGCTCGCGCTCACCACCGATCTTGAAGGATGCAGCGAAGTCGGCGGGCTGTTCCTGCATCCGGCCGAGCGCGCGGGCGGGCTCGGGATGCTGCTCGCCCGCAGCCGATACCTGTTCATCGCCCAGCACCGCGCGCGCTTTGCCGACCGCGTGCTGGCAGAACTGCGCGGCGTCATCGACGAAGCCGGCGGATCGCCTTTCTGGGACGGCCTCGCCGGGCGCTTTTTCGGGATGAATTTTCAGGACGCCGACCAGTTCAACGCGACCCACGGCCACCAATTCATCGCCGACCTCTTCCCCAAACACCCGATCTACACCGCGATGCTCTCCGAAACCGCCCGCGCGGCCATCGGCATTCCGCACCCTTCGGGACGGGCCGCGATGCGGATGCTGGAAAATGAAGGCTTTGCGTATGAAAATTACGTCGACATCTTCGATGGCGGCCCCACGATGATCGCGCGCACCGATCAGGTGAAGTCAGTCCGCGATGCCTGCCGCGCCACGTTGATCGCGACCGACAGCGACGGCGGCGACGCAGCGATGGTCGCGTCGGGGCAATTACAGGACTTCCGCTGTGCCTTCGGCCTGTTGCGCCAGACGGGCACCGGTATCGTCATCGACCGCGACTGTGCCAGCCGCATCGCGGCGCCGATCGACAGTGAAATCCTTTTCGTGAGCCGCACATGATCGAGATCAACTTCGACGGGCTGATCGGCCCCAGCCACAATTATGCAGGGCTGAGCCTCGGCAATCTGGCCGCGACCGGCAATGCGGGCCAGCCCTCGCACCCGCGCGCAGCGGCACTCCAGGGCATTGCCAAAATGCGCGCCAACATCGCGCTCGGACTGACCCAAGGGATTCTGCTGCCCCACGCCCGCCCCGATCACCGCTGGCTCGCGAGCCTGTCGACCGATTTCGCCGCCGCGCCTCCCGTCCTGAAGGCACAGGCGCTGTCGGCTTCCGCGATGTGGGCAGCCAATGCCGCGACGGTCTCGCCCGCGCCCGATACCGCTGACGGCAAATGCCATCTCAGCGTCGCCAATCTGCTAACGATGCCGCACCGCAGCCACGAATGGCCCGAAACGCTCGCCCAGTTGCGCGTGGCCTTTGCGCACCCCGGTTTTGCTGTCCACGGCCCCGTCCCGCCGCCCTTTGGTGATGAGGGCGCCGCCAACCATATGCGGATGGCAGCGACGCATGACGCGCCGGGCATCGAAATCTTCGTCTATGGCGAGCGCGGCGGCCCCTTCCCCGCGCGCCAAAGCCGCGTCGCCAGCGAAGCCATCGCGCGCGCGCACCGGCTCGACCCCGCGCGCACGATCTTCGCCGAGCAGAACCCCGAGGCGATTGCGGCCGGCGCCTTCCACAATGACGTGGTCGCGGTCGCGAATGGCCCGGTGCTGTTCGCGCACGAGCAGGCCTTTGCCGACCGTGCCAGCGTCTACGCTGCGATCACGGCGCGGTTGCTAGGGGCGCAGATTGTCGAAGTGCCCGCCAGCGCCGTCAGCCTTGCGGACGCGGTTACGTCTTACCTCTTCAACGCGCAGCTTGTGACGCTTCCCGACGGCACCATGGCGCTGATCGTACCCGAAGAAGCCCGCACCAACACCCGCGTGTGGTCCTGGCTCCAGACGATGCTCGCGGGCAACGGCCCGATCCGCCGCGTCGAAGTCGTCAATGTGCGCGAATCAATGTCCAACGGCGGTGGCCCCGCCTGCCTGCGGCTGCGCGTCGTGGCCGACCCGGCGACGATCGACCCGCGCTTTCTGGTCGATGACGCCAAGCTCGACCGCCTTGCGACCATCGTCACCGCGCACTGGCCCGAGTCGATCGAGCCGCGCGACATCAGCAATGCCGCGCTGATCGCCGACATCGAACACGCGCGCGCCGCGCTGCTCGACGCGCTCGACCTGTCGGATTCATTGACAGTTAACCATAAAGCTTAACCCGGGAATCCCGGAAATCAGCGCTTGGCCCAGCGCTTGCTTCATCCTTGGGCATGTGGCGCAAATTCATCAGCCTGTTCGTCATCAAGAACAAGTTCGAGGCGTTCGTCGTGATCTACGCGCTCGGCCTCGGCGCGGTTGAACGCGGCGCGCATTATCTCCAGCAATATCCGGGCTTCGGCGGCTGGCTGTTGTTCGGGGTCTGCCCGATTGCGGTGTTCATGGCGGGCGCGCGCATCCTCGATTCGGTCGAACGCCGCGACTACGACTAGCCGCGACATCTGCACCGCCGATGAGTTAGGTTTCAGAGCCGACAGGATAACTTCGTCGCATTGAGCGTCAGGGTGATTACCTAGCCCGCATGCTGCCCCTCACCCATTTGCAGCGGCTCGAAGCCGAAAGCATCCACATCCTGCGCGAAGTTGTGGCCGAGGCCGACAAGCCGGTGATGCTCTATTCAATCGGCAAGGATTCGGCGGTGATGCTGCATCTCGCGCGCAAAGCCTTTTTCCCTGCGCCGCCGCCCTTCCCGCTCCTCCACGTCGACACCACGTGGAAATTCCGCGCGATGTACGAGATGCGCGAACGAGCCGCCGCCGATGCAGGGATGGAGCTGATCGTCCACCGCAATGCCGAGGCCGAGGCGCTGGGGATCAATCCGTTCGATCACGGCAGCCGCCACACCGATATGTGGAAGACCGAGGGGCTGAAGCAGGCGCTGACGCTGCACGGCTTTGACGCAGCCTTTGGTGGCGCGCGGCGTGACGAAGAGAAAAGCCGCGCCAAGGAACGCATCTTCAGCTTCCGTTCGGCGAGCCAGCGCTGGGATCCGCGCCAGCAACGCCCCGAACTCTGGCGGCTGTACAATGCGCGCAAACATCCCGGCGAGAGCATCCGCGTCTTCCCGCTCTCCAACTGGACCGAACTCGACATCTGGCATTACATTCAGGCCGAGGGGATCGAAATCGTGCCGCTCTATTTCAGCGCGCCGCGCCCGACCTTCGTCCATGAGGGCCAGTTGCTGATGGCCGACGATATCGACCGCGTCGAGCGCGTGCTCGGCCGCAAGCTCGACATCACCGAACGCTGGGTTCGCTTTCGCACGCTCGGCTGCTTTCCCCTCACCGGCGCGGTCGAAAGCCGCGCGACGACGCTGTCGGATGTCATCCAGGAAATGCTGCTCACCACCACATCGGAGCGCGAGGGGCGGCTGATCGATCACGACCAGGCCGCGAGCATGGAAAAGAAAAAGGCGGAGGGCTATTTCTGATGGCGACCGCGCCAGCCTATGCAGTCGACCCGCTGATTGCCGATGACATCGACGCCTATCTCGCGCGGCACAGCGCCAAGTCGCTGCTGCGCTTCATCACCTGCGGCTCGGTCGACGACGGCAAATCGACGCTGATCGGGCGGCTGCTCTATGATTCGAAGATGATCTTCGAGGATCAGCTCGCCGCGCTCGAAGCCGACAGCAAGCGCCTCGGCACGCAAGGTCAAGAGATTGATTTCGCGCTGCTCGTCGACGGCCTCGCGGCCGAGCGCGAACAGGGCATCACGATCGATGTCGCGTACCGCTTCTTCGCCACCGACAAGCGCAAGTTCATCGTCGCGGACACGCCGGGGCATGAGCAATATACCCGCAACATGGTCACCGGCGCCTCGACCGCCGATCTCGCGGTAATCCTGGTCGACGCGCGCAAGGGGCTGCTCACCCAGACGCGGCGGCATAGCTATCTCGCCAAGCTGATCGGCATCCGCCACATCGTGCTGGCGGTGAACAAGATGGACCTGGTCGGCTATGACCGCGCGACCTTCGACGCGATTGTCGCCGATTACGCCGCCTTTGCTCAGTCGATCGACCTTGGCCCCGTCACCGCGATTCCGATTTCGGGCTTCAAGGGCGATAATGTCGCGGCGCAATCGACAGCGATGCGCTGGTATGCCGGACCGACACTGATTGAGCATCTCGAAACGGTCGATGTGGATGGCGATGCGGCGGCGCGGCGGCCGTTCGTGATGCCGGTGCAATGGGTCAATCGCCCCAATCTCGATTTTCGTGGCTTTTCTGGCCAGATCGCGAGCGGCGACATACGCCCCGGCGACCGCGTGCGGCTGCTCCCCTCGGGCAAGCTCAGCAGGATTGATCGGATCGTGACCTTCGATGGCGATTTGCCCGAGGCCGTCGCCGGGCAATCGGTAACACTCACACTCGCCGATGAAGTCGACTGCGCGCGCGGCGACGTGATCGCCGCGGCCGACACACCACCCGAAGTGTCCGACCAGTTTTCGGCGACGATCGTCTGGATGGACGAAACGCCGCTGCTGCCCGGTCGCGCTTATCTGCTCAAGCTCGGCGCGCAGACCGTTTCAGCCACCTTGCGCGCGCCCGATCACAAGATCGACGTCAACACGCTCCAGCGACTGTCGGCGCGCAGTCTGGCGCTCAACGACATTGGCGTGCTTGATTTTTCGACCGACCGCCCGATCACCTTCGCGCCTTACGCGGACAGTGCCGATCTCGGCGGCTTCATCCTGATCGACCGCGCAACCAACGCCACTGTCGCGGCGGGCATGATCCGCCATGCACTGCGCCGCGCGCAGAACGTCCATTGGCAGACAATCGAAGTCACGCCGCAAGCGCGCGCCGCGATCAAGGGCCAGCAGCCGCGCGTGCTGTGGTTCACCGGCCTGTCGGGATCGGGCAAGTCGACGATCGCCAATCTGGTCGAGCGCAAGCTCCACGCGCTCGGGCGGCACACGTTCCTGCTCGACGGCGACAATCTCCGCCATGGCTTGAACCAGGATTTGGGGTTCAGCGACGCCGACCGGATCGAGAATATTCGCCGCGCCGGTGCGGTCGCCAAGCTGATGGCTGATGCCGGGCTGATCGTGATGACCGCGTTCATCTCGCCCTTTCGCGCGGAACGTGCCATGGTCCGGTCGATGCTGCCGACTGACCAGTTCGTCGAGATTTTCGTCGACACCCCGCTGAGCGTTGCCGAGGCGCGCGACGTGAAGGGACTCTACGCCCGGGCGCGCGCAGGCGCGATTCCGAATTTCACGGGTGTTTCGAGTCCTTACGAAGCACCCGAAGCACCCGATCTGCGCATCGACACGACAGCCGAAAGCGCCGAGGACGCCGCCAATCGCATCGTCGAGCATATCGTCGGCGTGTGGAGCTATGCGCTGTGACCCCGTCGGTCGCGGCTGACTGCGCGATCGCCGACCTGACTGCGGACGCCGAACTGGCGCAGGTGATTGCGAGCGAAGCCGGCGACCTGCTGCGCGACATCATGTCGACCGCGACCTGTTCGGCGGCTGAGCTCGGCAAACGCGGCGATGTCGAAGCCAATACGTTGATTCTCGACCGATTACACGCCGCGCGCCCGCACGACTTCATCCTGTCGGAAGAATCGCATGACGATGGCCAGCGCTGCGGCGCGCGGCGGGTGTGGATCGTCGACCCGCTCGACGGCACGCGCGACTATTCGGATCGACTCGGCGATTATGCCGTTCATATCGGACTGGCGGTCGACGGCGTGCCGACATTGGGTGCGGTCTGCCTGCCGGCGACGGGCAAGACCTTTTGCAGCCTGCGCCCGCCGCTACTCCCTCCACCGCATGACGGCCCGCCGCGTATCGCGGTCAGCCGCACCCGCGCGCCACGCCTCGCGCAGCAGGTCGCCGATGCAATTGGTGGCGTGCTCGTGCCGATGGGGTCGGCGGGGTATAAGGCGATGGCCGTGCTGATCGGCAGGGCCGACATCTATCTCCACTCAGGCGGCCAGTTCGAATGGGACAATTGCGCACCTGCTGCGGTGGCGATGGCCGCAGGGCTGCACGCCTCGCGCATCGACGGCAGCCCGCTCGTTTATAATTGCGTCGATCCGCTGCTGCCGGACTTGCTGATCTGCCGCCCGGAATGGGCAAAACCGGTGCTCGACGCGATTGCGGCGGCTTAACCGCCTTGCGGCAAACGCGAACACCCCTGATCCGTTCGTGCTGAGCTTGTCGAAGCACTGTTCTTCTTCTTCGAGCGGCTCGCAAAAGCAGGACGGCCCTTCGACAAGCTCAGGGCGAACGGGGCAAGCTAGGTTCGATAGTCGCGCGCGGTGCTAGCGCCGGTCCCCCCAGACTTCGAGATTGCCGCGCCGCTCGACCGGGCGATCGGTCCGCAGCGCGAGTAGCGGCCCCAGCCCTGCTTCCTCGAACAGCGGTCGCGCCTCATCGGCGACCGCCGCCTGCACCCGGTCGAGCACCCAGAAGCGATAGGGCAATACCGCCGTCGTCAGTTCATGCCCGCGCCACTCGAAGCTCGCCATCCCGATCCCGCGCGCGCCGGGATTGTCGAGACCATTGGTCCCCGCCACCAGATCTGGCCTCTCCGCCAGCCAGTCGTTGGCAAAGGCGACATGCGCCGCCAGCTCGGGCAGGAAATCATCGGCGACGAAGCGCATCAGCGCCTTGAGCGTCTCGGGAACGCCGTCGTCGTCGATGAGCGCTTCACCGCGCGCGGCATGGCCGCCGAGCAGCGCCTGCGCGGCGTTCATCCGCTCGGTCCAGCGCCAGACATGGAAAAAGTCCGACTTCATGATCGCCGCCGGAACCGGATCGCGCGCCAGATGCGCGTAGAGCGGCCCGATCAGCCCATAGTCGCCGATCGTCGGTCGTCCGCCGAGCAGATAGGGATAATCGGCCAGATGCGCGTCGAGCAGGCCGAGAAACGCGAGATAGCTCGCTTCGATCGCCGGTGCGGTCGCCTCGGCAACGCCGAAGCTCGCTGCGGCCTTGCGCATCCGCCCGCTCGCGCCGAGAAAAATTGCCTCTTCGGCGTCGCCCGTCGCAGCCGGCATCAACCCGCTCATGAAATCGCGCCGGAGAAAGGCGAGATTATCGGCATCGAAGCTCCAGCGATAATGCATCGCGGGCCGCAGCATCCCCTCGGCGCCGTACAGCTCGAACAGATGCGCGACAGCACGGTGGACCGGCGTTTCGGGATAGGCCGACCGGCGCACGCCCTGCGCCTCATAATGGTCGATGATCGCGACGCCGTCCTGGATCATCCGGCCATCGGGCAGCACCAGCACCGGGATGATCCACCGCCCGATCGCTTGCGTGATCGCGGGCCAGGCCGGATCGGCAGGAATCGCTTCCTCGAAATCGATCCGCTGCTTGATCAGGTAACTGCGCGCCCGCGCGGTATAGAGCGATCCGGGCATCCCGAATAATTTGGCGGTCATGTCATTCCTCCCCGGTTATCGGGCGAGGATGTGGACCGGTTGCGCGGCCATGCGCAAGCGGTCAGGCCGCCGCCTTGCGTGCCTTGGCGAGCTTCTTGAGCACCATCTCGCGCTTCAGCCGCGACAGATGATCGATGAACACAATTCCTTCCAAGTGATCCATCTCGTGCTGGATGCACGTCGCGAGCAGCCCTTCGAGCTGCTCGTCATGCGCGCCGCCCTGCTCGTCGAGCCAGCGCACCCGGCAGGTCGCGGGGCGCTCGACGTCGGCATATTGGTCGGGCACCGAAAGACAGCCTTCGGTATAGACGTTCACCTCCGGCGCGGTTTCGACAATCTCGGGATTGATGAAAACGCGCGGCGCCTTGACCGGCTTGCCGTCTTCACCGTCTTCCTGAAGGTCAATCACCAGCACGCGCTCGGGCACGCCAATCTGGATCGCGGCAAGGCCGATCCCGCGCGCGGCGTACATCGAATCGAACATATCGGCGACCAGCGCGCGCGTGGCGTCGGTCACTTCAGCGACGGGGGCCGAAATGGTGCGCAGACGCGGGTCGGGAATCTCGATGATCTGATGGACGGCCATAGGGGTCAGCTAGGAAAGCACGCCTGCAACGTCAAGACACTGGCCGCCGCGCGCGCAGCGCCTGGGCCAGCGTGCCTTCGTCGAGATAGTCGAGCTCGCCGCCGACCGGCAGGCCATGCGCCAGTTGCGTCACCCGCACCGGAAAGCGCTCGATCCGGTCGGCGATGTAATGCGCGGTGGTCTGGCCTTCGAGCGTAGCGTTCATCGCGAGCACGACTTCGTCGATCCCGCCCGCCTCGATCCGGCGGACGAGGGCGTCGATGCTCAGATCCTCGGGCCGCACGCCGTCAAGCGCCGACAGCTTGCCGCCAAGCACATGATATTTCCCCGGAAACAGCCGCGAGCGGTCGAGCGCCCACAGATCGGCGACTTCCTCGACCACGCACAGCGCGCGCGGGTCGCGGCGCGGATCGGCGCAGATGCCGCACGGATCAGTGGTGTCGACATTGCCGCAGGTCGCACAGCGCGTCAGCCGGTCGGACACTGCCGCCAGCGCGGTCAGCAGCGGCTCGAGCGCGGTCTCGCGCTTCTTGAGCAGATGCAGCACCGCGCGCCGCGCCGATCGCGGCCCGAGGCCGGGGAGCTTGCTGAGCGCCTGCGTCAACGCCTCGATTTCGGGGGATGCCATCGGCCACAGATAAGGGCTTGCATCGGCCCCTGCCAAGCGTTGATGGAGGCGCGATGCGGATCGTCTTCATGGGAACCCCCGAATTCTCGGTGCCAGTGCTGCAAGCGCTGGTCGCGGCTGGGCATGACGTGGTCGCGAGCTACAGCCAACCGCCCCGCCCCGCCGGGCGCGGCAAGGCGCTGACGCCGACACCGGTCCAAGCGGCGGCGGAGGCGCTGGGCATTTCCGTGCGCACGCCGCTAACACTGCGCGATCCGCAGGCGCAGGCCGATTTCGCAGCGCTCGACGCCGATATCGCGGTGGTCGCGGCTTATGGCCTGATCCTGCCCAAGCCGATCCTCGCGGCGCCGAAACACGGCTGCCTCAACGTCCATGCCTCGCTGCTGCCGCGCTGGCGCGGCGCCGCGCCGATCCAGCGCGCGATCCTGGCGGGGGATGCCGAGACCGGCGTGTGCATCATGGGCATGGAAGCCGGACTCGACACCGGTCCGGTCCGCCTGCGCGATGCAACGCCGATCAACAGTAAGACGGCGGGCGACTTGACCGACGAGTTGAGCGCGATGGGCGCGCGACTGATGGTCGAAGTACTGGGTGACCTGGAGCGCTATCCGCCAGTGCCCCAGCCCGAGGACGGCATCACCTATGCCGCCAAGATCGACAAGGCCGAGGCCCGCATCGACTGGCCCCAGCCCGCCAAGGCAATCGAACGCCAGGTTCGGGCCTTCAATCCGGCGCCCGGTGCATTTTTCGAACATGCTGGTGAGCGGGTCAAAATACTGAGTGCGTATCTCCATCTCGATCCGCTCGACATCGCGCCGGGAACCGTCGTTGGCAGCGCCCTGGAGGTCGCTTGTGGAGGCGGAATATTGATTCCCCTCCACGTCCAACGCGCCGGACGTGGTGTCATGACGCCAGACGAGCTGCTCCGCGGCTTCCCGATCCCCCCCGGCACCCGGCTCGCGTGACACGCTTTGCGCTGACGGTGGAATATGACGGCCGCCCTTTCATGGGTTGGCAGCGGCAATCCCACGGCCCCAGCGTCCAGCAGGCGATCGAGGTAGCAATTACCCGCATTGTCCGCGAAGACGCCGCCGTCCACGCCGCTGGCCGCACCGACGCCGGGGTGCACGCACGCGGCATGCGCGCCCATGTCGACATCGCCCGCGCGATCACCCCCTTCCGGCTGATGGAGGGGCTCAATGCCCTGCTCCGCCCTGCCCCGGTCGCCATCCTCGACTGCGTGGCCGTGCCCGACGACTGGCACGCACGCTTTTCGTGCACCGCGCGCCATTATGAATATCGCATCGCCAATCGCCGCGCGCCGCTGACCTTCGACAAAGGGCTCGCGTGGCGCGTCCCTGCCGATCTTGATGCCGAAGCAATGGCGGCGGGCGCGGCGCGGCTGGTCGGGCGGCATGATTTCACCACTTTCCGCTCGGTGCATTGCCAGGCCGACAGCCCGCTGCGCACGCTCGACCGGCTCGATGTGGTGCGCGAGAGCGACACCATCCGCATGTTCGCCTCGGCCCGGTCGTTCCTGCATCATCAGGTAAGATCGATGGTCGGCTGCCTCGCGCTGGTCGGCCAAGGCAAATGGACGCCTGACGACATGACCGCCGCGCTCGAAGCCCGCGACCGCGCCGCGCTCGGCCTGAATGCCCCGCCCGACGGCCTGTTCTTCCTGCGCGCGGATTATCCCTGACGGCTGAACCTTGCCACAAGCTCGACATGCGTCGACCAGCGGAACTGTCCGACCGGCTGCACCCAGTCGAGCCGATAGCCGCCCTCACAAATCGTCTTAGCATCGCGCGCAAAACTGCTCGGATTGCAGGAAACATAAGCGACGACCGGCGCCTTGCTCAGCGCCAATTGCTCGGCCTGTTCGCGGGCGCCCGCGCGTGGCGGATCGAGGACGATCGCCGCGAACCGATCGAGTTCGGCGGGCATCAGCGGGCGGCGGAACAGGTCGCGGTGTTCGGCGAACACCGGCCGCTGCGCCCGCCCCGCCGCTGCCTTCAGCGCGAAAAAAGCGTCGCGCGCACCTTCCGCTGCGTAAACCTTCCCCGGCAGCGCAAGCGTAAACGTGCCCAGCCCAGCAAACAGATCGGCCACCGTCGCAGCGCCACCGACAGCCTCGTGCACCGCCGCGACCAGCGCCGATTCACCCTCAGGCGTCGCTTGCAGGAACGCCCCGGCCGGTAACGGCACGGGGAGCCCGCCGAGCGTCACCGTCGCCTCGATCGGCTCATAACGGGTCTCTACCCCCAGCCCGCTGTCGATCGACAGCCGGGCGAGTCGCTGCATCTGCCCGAACGCCGACAGCGCTTCGGCGGCTGCCAACCCATCGGCCTCGACCCCGCGCAGCAGCAGGTCAACGCCTTGATCGGCCAGCGTCATGACGATTTCGACCCGACGCTTCGGCCGCATCAACGGCGGCAGCAGTTTGCGCAAGGGGGCAAGCAACGCGAACAGCCGGGGATCGAGGATATGGCATTCGCTCAGATCGACCAGTGCATGGCTGCCGCCCTCGCTGAAGCCGATCACCAGCTTCCCCGACTTTTCGGCATGGAAAGTCGCGCGTCGCCGCGTACGCGGCGGCGAGACGATTGCCGGGCGGACATCGGACTCCAATCCCTGCGCCGCCAACCCGCCGATCACTCGGTCCCGCACGAAATCGGCATAGGCGGCATCGTCGATGTGCTGGAGCTGGCAGCCGCCGCACGTCGGGAAGTGGCGGCACGGCGGCACTTGCCGATTCGGCCCCGGCTCGACACTGCCGTCGGCGCGCAACCAGTCACCGGGGGCGGCGAGCGCGGCATGGCGGCCATCGGCGGTGACGCCGTCGCCCTTGGCCGCGACGCGAATGATCAGGTCCGAGTCGGTCATATGCATGCCCTAGCCGATGTCATGGCCCGTGCGAGATCATCGGCGATGAAGGCCCCACCGAGCCGCCGCGCAGCCTCGCCGTGCAACCATACGCCCGCTTCAGCCGCCAGCAGCGGATCTAGGCCGTCCGACACTATCCCCGCAATCGCGCCCGCGAGCACATCTCCAGTCCCCGCCGTCGAGAGCCAGCAGCTTGCATCTGACGCCACGCGAACCCGGCCATCGGGCGCGGCGATCACCGTGTCGGCGCCCTTGAACACCACCACCGCCCCGCTCCGCACGGCGGCAGCAAGCGTGCGCTCGATCTTGTTGCCCGCGCCTTCGCCGAACAGCCCCGCAAATTCACCGGCATGCGGGGTGAGGATCACCGGCGCGGCGCGCGCACGCAGCGCATCGGGGTCGAGCAGATTGAGCGCATCGCCGTCGATCACGAGCGGATGACCGCGCGCGAGCGCCGCCGCCAGCCGCTCGCGCGCGCCATCATCGCGGCCCAGTCCCGGCCCGACCAACACGGCACCAATGCGCCTGTCATCCAGCGCAGAAGCATCATAAGCGCGGTGCACGATGGCGTCTGGCCCACCCTGCCCGCCGAGCATCACCACATAACCCGCCCCGGCGCGGAGGGCTGCTTCGCCCGCGAGCGCAGTCGCACCGGGCATCGCGCCACCGATGATGGCGACCATGCCGCGTGAATATTTATGCGCGTAGGGGCCGGGCCTTCTCAGCACCGGCCGCGCGACAACGCGTGTCGGGCGTGGCACGTCGATCCCCAGCTCGACCAGCTTCACCGCACCACAGATGGACGCACCCGGCTGCAGCACATGTGCCGGTTTCAGCGCCCCAAGCGCGAGCGTCAGATGGGCATCCGGCACCGGACCCAGCGGCTCGGCGCGATCGGCCTCCAGCCCGCTCGGCACATCGACCGCCATCACCAGCCGTGCCGCGCTCGCGAACCGTGTAAACGCCCCCGCCAAGCCGGGGTCGAGCGCGCGGGTCAGCCCGGTGCCGAACAGGCAATCGACCAGCACCGCCGCCGGTTCCGCATCCAGCGCTTCGACCGGCCCATCCCACCCTGCCCGCGCGGCGGCAGCAATATCGGTGCGCGGGTCGCCGCTCGCCGCCACGCGCACAGCAAGGCCCTCTCGGCGCAGAACACGCGCCGCGACATAGCCATCGCCGCCGTTATTACCGGGGCCGCACAGGAACAGGATCTCGCTCCCGCTCGCCAACCGCCGCACCCAATCGGCGACCCCAGCCCCGGCGCGCTGCATCAGCGTCGCCGCCGATGTGCCGCGCGCAATGGCACTGTCCTCAGCAGCGCGCATCTGGGCCGCCGTCACGATCGGCGCGCCCTCCAGTGACATCATTTAAGCGGCTTGATCGTCGCGGGCAGCCGGTAGCGATCTTCCCCCAGCGCGACTTCGATCTGATCGGCGCCAACGATGCTGACTTTGGCGGCTTCGGCGCCATCGGCGGCGATCACGCCGCGCCCATCCTTGGTGACCAGCAAGCGGTGGAAGCCGCCGTCGGGATGACCGACCGTCAGCACCAACCCCTGGGGGCTCGTCACCCGGTCAAGCGTACAGTCGCGTGCGAAATCGCTCGACCCGCCGCGCGCGCACATAATCCGTCCGGACTCATCGGCCTCGGCGCCTTGTCTCGCCTCGGCCTTGGTCAGCACGGTGCCATCGGGCTTCGATTGCCCGCACCCGGCGAGCAACAGTGGCAACAGGATCAGCAAGCGCATGGCGGCGCTATAGCCCGGCACCGGCAGGCGGCGCCAGCCTTGCGACGATCGCCAGCAGCATCGGCGCGAGGATATCGGCCCATTTCGCGACACCCTGGGGTGAATCGATGCCGTCGTTGCGGACTTCGATCGCGAAGCTGGCGATGCCGTTGGCCTCAGCATGGCGGTTGAGCGTCATGTTGAGCTGCCGCCCCGAATAGGGTTCGTTATCGCCGGTCTCTAACCCTTGCGCACGCAGCAACTCGATCGCGAGGCGGGCGGCGCGCGTGTCGCGGTTATAGAGGATGCCGGCCGGCCACGGGCGCGGCGCCCCGCCGGTCTCAAGCGCAGGCGTAAAGCTGTGGACCGCGGCAATCAGCGTTGGCCGCTTGTCCCGCACCAAGTCAGCGATCGTCCGATGATAGGGCGCGTGAAAGCGCGCGATTCGCTCCCGCCAATCGACACCGAGATTGCCCGGAATCGGGTGACCGTCGCTGACCGTCGGGATCAGACCGGGATGATCGGGCGGGCGGTGGAAATCGATCACCAGCCGCGACACCGTCGCCAGCACCGCCGGTGCGCCAAACCGCGCCGCCAGTTCCCGCGTTAGATCACCCGCGCCAATGTCGACCGCGATGTGGCGCTCAAGCAAATCGCGCGCGATGCCAAGATCGATCCCGCCGGGTACCGCATTCGAAGCGTGATCGCACAGCAGCAGGACCGGCCCGGTCCCGGCAATCACCTGCGGGTCGCCGGGGCTGGCGAAGGGCAGCGACGATATCACTGCCCTTCGGCCCCAATGACGCCCGGGGGACGGGGGCCATCTGCGAACGCGCCGGGGTTGACGACGGATCCGCTTGAAGGCGCACGCAGCAAGAGTCGCGCCAATCCCCAATCGCCGTCGATTGCGACTCTACGGGCCCGCGCTAGTCCCGCGCTGGCACGCAAAAGCGTCACGCGAGTGCCGATTCGAGACACCACCAGCCCGGCTGCTCGCGGCGGATCGCGACCGCCGCCTCACTGCAGGCGTCCTCGTCATCAAACAGCGCAAAGCAGGTCGCGCCCGATCCTGACATGCGCGCCAGCATCACGCCGGGCATTGCCGCCAGCCGGGCCACTACATCGCCGATCACCGGCGCCAGCGTGCGGGCCATCGGCTCCAAATCATTGCGCCCCGCCAGCGCCCGCGCCAGCAGCGGCCCCCCACCCAGCGGCCCCCGGTCGACGCCGTCCCACAGGCGGAACACCGCGCCGGTCGATACCGCAACGCCGGGATTAACCAGCAGGACGGGCACGCCGCTCAGCCCGTCGATCGGCACAAGCTGCTCGCCCTTGCCCGTCCCGACCGCGCTGCGCCCCAGCAGGCAGGCCGGCACATCGGCGCCGAGCGTCTCGGCACTCGCGAACAGCCGCGCATCATCGGTCGCCACACCACCGAGCCGTGCCAGCGCGCGCAGCGTCGCGGCGGCATCGGCCGACCCACCACCGATCCCCGACGCAATCGGCAAATGCTTGTCGAGCGTGATCGCCCATGGCCCACCGCCGAAGCTCGCGGCAAAAGCGCTCGCCGCGCGCGTGACGAGATTGTCGCCCTCGCCCTGCAACGCCGCGCCAAACGGCCCGGTCAGCGCGAATGTCGCCGTGTCGCTCGGCTCGACCCGTACCGCGTCGCCGTGGCGCAGGAACGCGAACAATGTTTCGAGGTCGTGATAGCCATCGTCGCGCCGCGCGCGGACATGGAGTGCCAGATTGATCTTGGCGGGCGCGACTTCGTCGATGATCATGTCAGCGCTGCGCAGGTCCGTTGGCGATCTTGGCGGCGATCCGTGCCGCATCATCGTCCTTGGCGAGCAGCTTGGCCGCCGCCCAGGCATAGCGCGCCTCGAACCGGCGACCGACATGCCAATAGGCGTCGCCCAGATGCTCGCTGATGGTGCCATTGTCGGGCGATCCTTCGACCGCGCGTTCCAGCAAAGGCACTGCGCGCGCGGCATCGCCGCCAAGCAGATAGGACCAGGCCAGCGAATCGAGGATCGAATCATCGCCGGGCCGCAGCGCCGCCGCGCGTTCGAGCAGCTTGCGCGCTTCCGCAATATCGCCGCCATTTTCGAGCGCGCCATAGCCGAGGTAGTTGAGCGCAATCGGCTGATCAGGGGCAAGCGCGACCGACTTTTCGATCAGCGGCTTCGCCTCACGCCACCGCCCCGCGCGGTCGAGCGCACTCCCGGCCTGAAGATAGAGCAGCCATCCCGCATCGTCCCCCGCCCGCGCAATCGCGCGGCGATAGGTCACCGCCGCATCCGCGTAGCGCGCCCCCGCCATCAGCAAATCGGCTTCGCGTCGCAGCGCGTCGACATCGGCGTTAGGCGCGCCTGCGAGCTTGGTCGCTGCCGCCAGCGCATCGGCATTCCGGCCTGCCCGCCGCAGCAGCGCAACCCGCTCGGTCTGCGCATCGCCGAACCACGCGCTGTCGGGCGTAATCATATCGAGCGCGCCGAGCGCAGCGGGCAACGCACCCTCGCCCGCCAGCGCGCGCGCCAGCAATAGCCGGGCGCGGTCATAGCGCGGATCAAGCTTCAACGCCGCCCGCGCCAGGACAATCGTCAGCGGCGCAGTATCCTCATCGATCAGATCGGCGCCGAGCCGGGTGTAGAAGCGCGCAATGCCAAATGCTGCGATCGGCTGCGGGACCGCACCGGTTCGGGCAGCCGCATCGCCACCGTCCTTGTCGCGCAACAACTGCTGCGCTTCCGCCGCGCCATCATTCGCGACCAGCAGCTGCGCCGCGCTCAGCCGCAGGTCGCGGTCGTCGGGCTCGGCGACCAACAGCGCTTCTACTGCGACCACACCGTCGCGCTTGCGCCCCGCCGCCAGCGTGATCAGCGCGCGCGCTTCGGTGGTATAGCGCGCACCGAGCGACCGGCGCGGCAGCCCGTCGAACTGTGCGAGCGCGCGCTTGGGGTCAGTGCCGACGATCGTCCAGGCGCGCAGCGGGGGCGCGACAAAGTCGAGCGGGCCGGCAGCGATCTTGCCGAGCGCGGCCTGCGCGGCGGCATTATTGCCGCTGCGCACGGCATCCGCCAGCGCGAGCAGCGCGGTATCACCGGGTTCAACGTCAGCGCGTTCAAGCACCGCGCGCGACCGCGCCACCAGCGCGTCATCGCCCACCTGCAAGCCTGCGCGATAGGCGCGGATCGCGATCACCACATTGCCGGGAGCCGCGTCCAACGCGCGCGCATAGTCCGCGGCTGCGCGCTCGCCCCGGCCATCGGCATCGGCGGCACGTGCCCGGACATAGGCGGCGAGATCGCCCGGATCGCCCCCCGCCAGCGCGGGCGCGGCGAGGCCAGCAGCCATAAACACAAACGCGATACGCCTACATATTGGGGTAATTGGGGCCTCCACCGCCTTCAGGCACGACCCAATTGATATTCTGGGTCGGGTCCTTGATGTCGCACGTCTTGCAATGCACGCAATTCTGCGCGTTGATCACGAACTTCGGATCGCCCGTCTCCGCGCCGACGACCTCATAGACCCCGGCCGGACAATAGCGCTGCGCCGGCTCGTCATACATCGGCAGGTTATAGGCGATCGGGACGTTCGGGTCCTTCAGCGTCAGGTGGATCGGCTGATCCTCCTCATGATTGGTGTTCGACAGGAACACCGACGAAAGCCGGTCGAACATCAACACGCCGTCGGGCTTGGGATAATCGATCTTGGGCACCAGATCGGCCCGCCACAGCTCGTCATGATTGGCATGATGGCCCATCGTGAACGGCATTTTGATGCCCCAGCTCTCCAGCCACATCGTCGCGGTCCCGAAAGCAGCGCCGACGATCATGCCGTATTTTTCGATCAGCGGCAGCGCGTTGCGGACGATCGACAATTCCTTGTGGACCCAGCTTGCCGCAAACGCCGCCGGATAAGCGGCCAGCGCATCGCTGGTGCGACCGGCCTGCACCGCGTCGAACGCCGCCTCTGCCGCCATCATCCCCGATTTCATCGCGGTGTGGCTGCCTTTGATCCGGGGTACGTTGAGGAAACCCGCCGAACAGCCGATCAGCGCGCCACCGGGAAATACCAGCTTCGGGATCGATTGCAGCCCGCCATCGCTGATGGCGCGCGCACCATAGGAAACGCGCTTGCCCCCCGCCAGAATCGCCGCGATCGACGGATGCGTCTTCCACCGCTGCATTTCGTGGAAGGGCGAGAGATGCGGGTTTTTGTAGCTCAGCCACGTCACCAGCCCGAGCGCGACCTGGCCATTGGCCTGATGATAGAGGAACGCGCCGCCATTGGCATTGTTGTCAAGCGGCCAGCCCTGGGTGTGGATCACCCGGCCCGGAACATGATGTTCCGGCGCGATGTCCCACAGTTCCTTGATGCCGATGCCGTAAACCTGTGGCTGCGACTCCTTGGCCAGATCGAATTGGCGGATGAGCTGCTTTGACAAATGCCCGCGCACGCCTTCAGCGAAGAAGGTGTATTTGGCATGGAGTTCCAAGCCCGGCTGATAATCATGCTTGTGCGTGCCGTCGCGCGCGACCCCCATGTCGCCGGTCGCGACGCCCTTTACCGACCCGTCGTCGTTGTACAGGATTTCGGCAGCCGCAAAGCCGGGGAAAATCTCGACACCCAGTCCTTCGGCCTGTTCGGCCAGCCAGCGGCACAGGCTGCCGAGGCTGCCGGTATAGGTACCGTGATTATTGAGGAAACCGGGCAACAGCCAATGCGGGACGGAGCGATGTCCCTTTCGGCTCAAAATCCAGTGATGATTTTCGGTCACTGGCGTTTCGGCCATTGGGCAGCCGGTTGTCTTCCAGTCGGGCAGCAATTCGTCGAGCGACTTGGGGTCGACCACCGCGCCGGACAAAATATGCGCGCCCACTTCGGAGCCCTTTTCGAGGACGCAGACCGAAATCTCTGCATTCTTCTCGGCGGCCAACTGCTTGAGCCGGATCGCCGCCGCCAGCCCGGCTGGTCCCGCGCCGACGATCACGACGTCATAGGGCATCGACTCGCGTTCACTCATCATCGTCTCCTGTCCGGCGCCCGTCAGCTTAGCCTGTCGTCGCGCCCCGACCACGTTCTGTCCAGAAAGGGCGTGCCCAAAGATTGACCATGCAGTCAACTGCGCAGTCTAAGGAAATGATGGGGCTGGAGCAGAAAATCGATACGGCGATTGGGGCAAGCGCGCTTGATTGGTGGCGCGAAGCCGGGGTCGACGCGCTGATCGACGAAGTCCCGCGCAACTGGCTGGCAACCGAACCGGCGCCCGTTCCGTTACGGCACACGCCAGCCGCGCGTCCTGCCGCGCCGGTGGCGCCCGCGCTCACCTTCCCGGATACGCTGGCGGCGTTCGAAACCTGGCGGCTGAGCGACGCCACGCCCGAGGCCGCATGGCCCGGCGCGCGGATCGGTGCGCAAGGATCAGCCGCGTCGGGCTTGATGATCCTGCTCGAAATGCCCGAGCGTGAGGATGTGCCCGACAAATTGCTCAGCGGCACGCCCGGCGCGCTGTTCGACCGGATGCTTGCGGCAATCGGCCGCGACCGCGCGAGCATCTATCTCGCGCCAATGGCCGTCGTCCGCCCGATCAGCGGCCGCATTCCCGCCGACGCCGAAGCATCGCTTGCAACGCTGACCCGTGCCCACATCCGCTTGGCGGCCCCTAAAGCCTTGCTGATCATCGGCAATGCGGCGAGTCGTGCGCTCATCGGGACGGATGTCGCTCGCGCGCGCGGTCATTTACATGTCATTAACCACGAGGGTGGAGAAGGAAGCGCGACCGCCGTTGCCAGCTTTCACCCGCGCTTTCTGCTCGAACGACCAGCGGCCAAGGCGGAAGCGTGGAAGGACCTGCAATTGCTGATCAGGGGATTATCGTGAAGCTTCTTGCCGGTGCTGCCCTTCTTGCCCTGATCCCCAGTGTCGCCACGACTGCCGCGCTGGCCAACGGGCCCGGCGACACCGCGGCGGTGCTGACCAGCGGCAAAGCGAGTGATGGCGTGCCCGATCAGCTCGATCGCGACCAGCGCACTGCCTATCGCGCGGTGTTCGACAGCATCCGCGCCGCCAAATGGACCGACGCGCGCCTTCAGCTCGCAGCGATGAAGCCCGGCCCGCTGCACACGATTGCGCTCGCCGAAATCCTCACTGCCAAGGGGTCGCCCAAGGCCGAACTCGCCGATATTCAGAAAATCCTCACCGAAGCGCCCGAACTGCCGCAGGCCGAAGCGCTCGCGCGGCTGGCCAAGGCACGCGGCGCCGACGCGCTGCCGCAGCTGCCCTATGTCCAGGCGATGGCATGGCAGGGCGGCGCTCCGGCCCGCAAACGCGCCAAAAGCCTGAAGAGCGATGCCGTCGCCGCCGATCTGGCGCTGCGCATGCAACCCTTCGTCAAGGAAGATCGCGCGGCCGAAGCGCAGGCGATGCTCGATGCGACCGAGGGCTTGAGCCCCGAAGCACTCACCGAATGGCAGCAGAAGGTTGCGTGGATTTATTATCTCGCCGGGGACGACGCCAATGCGCGCGCCATGGCTGCCAAAGCGTCGGCGGGCACCGGCGACTGGGCGGTGCAGGCTGACTGGACGACGGGCCTTGCCGCATGGCGCAGCGATGATTGCGCAGCCGCTGCCGCTGCCTTCGAGCGGGTTTCGACGCGCGCGGCCGATGTCGATATGCGCGCGGCCGGACTCTATTGGGGTGCGCGCGCCGAAATGCGGTGCGCGCACCCCGAACGGATCGACACCAAGTTGCGCAGCGCCGCGCAATATGACGAAACCTTCTATGGCCTGCTCGCGCGCCAGACATTGGGCATCAAGCTGCCCGCAGACCGTGTGGTTGAAAAGCGCGTGATCGCCGACTGGCAGGCGCTCCAGCGCCGCCCGAACGTCCGCGTCGCCGCCGCGCTGGCCGAAATCGGCGAGGGCACGCTCGCGGCTGAAGTGCTCAAGCGGCAGGCGCGGATCGGCGATGCGGCTGAATATGCCCCGCTGGTGCGGCTCGCCGGTGCGCTCGACCTGCCATCGGCGCAAATCTGGCTCGCGCATAATGCCCCAACCGGCGCGGCCCCGACGCTCGAAGCCCGCTATCCCGCGCCGAGCTGGACGCCCGACGGCGGTTGGCGCGTCGACAAGGCGCTGGTCTACGCCCACACGCTGCAGGAATCGAACTTCCGCACCGATGTCGTCAGCTCGGCCGGCGCTTATGGCCTGATGCAGATCCGGCCCGCTGCCGCCGCCGACATCGCCCGCGCCAAGGGTCTGCGCGCCGACCGCGCCGCGCTCAGTCGCCCGCAAACCAACATCGAAATCGGCCAGAGCTATCTCGAATTGCTCCGCGATCAGGGCGGCACCGAAGGGCTGCTGCCCAAGGTCATCGCCGCCTATAACGCCGGCCCGGTGCCGGTGCAGGCGTGGAACAGCATCGTCAAGGATGGCGGCGACCCGCTGCTCTACATCGAGAGCATCCCCTATTGGGAAACACGCGGCTATGTCGTGACGGTGCTGCGCAATTACTGGATTTACGAGCGCGAAGGCGGCAAGACCAGCTCGCCGAGCCGCGCCGCACTCGCGCAAGGGCTATGGCCGCGTTTTCCGGGTCTCCCCGGCGCCAGCGCGGTCAAAGTCGGCAAGCGCAAGGCCCCGGTCGAGCTCAGCCGTGCCGATTGATCAGAGCGCGACATTTCTGCCCGTCCGCATTGCCGTTCTGACCGTTTCCGACACGCGTACCCTCGCCGATGACCGGTCGGGCGATACGTTGGTCGCGCGGCTGAGTGAGGCAGGCCATGTCCTCGCCGACCGCCGGATCGTGAAGGACGATGTTGATACGATCGTCGCCACGCTCCACGCCTGGATCGACGACCCGCAAGTCGATTGCGTCATCACCACCGGCGGCACGGGCGTCACCGGTCGCGACGTGACGCCCGAAGCAATCGAGCGCGTTCAGGACAAACCGATCCCCGGCTTCGGCGAGCTCTTCCGCTGGCTGAGCTTCCAGTCGATCGGCACCTCGACCGTCCAGTCGCGCGCCTGCGCCTGTGTCACGCGCGGTACCTATATCTTCGCCCTGCCCGGCTCGACCGGCGCGGTGAAGGACGGATGGGACGGCATCCTGCGCGACCAGCTCGACAGCCGTCACCGGCCCTGCAACTTCGTCGAGCTGATGCCGCGCCTGATGGAAAGCTGAGCTATTTTTTGGGCTTGGCGGCGTTTCGCTTCTGCTCGACGAATTTGGCCAGCGCGGAGTCAATCGACGTGTACCAGTCGATAAGGTCGGCGAAATTGGCCTTGGTCAGCTTGCCGCGCGTGGTCACATCGAACCACTCGCGCAGCTCGCCGCGGCTATTGATCGACACTTTCAGGAACCGGTTGTTCTGGTTCCATTCATTGGCAAAGTCGGTCGTGAAAATCGGCTCGGCCTTGTAATAACTCTGAATGCTCAGCCCGTTGCACACCAGCATCTTGCAATCGGTCATGTCGATCGTGAACTCTTCGCCATTGGCGGCGCTCAGGATATACAAGGATCCGTCATCGGCCTTTTTGAGCTGGGCTTTGTAGCCCGCATCCTGGACCGCTGCCGCCACCAGCTCGGCGGTCGACAGATCGAGCAACACATCCTCGGCATCCGCCTTACCCGCGAGCGCCACCGCCAACATCGCGGCCATCAGAATCATCCGCACGATCGCCTCCACCGTAAATTCATCACAGTGCTCAACAGCTTGTCACAGGTTCAGGGTTTGGCCGGTGGGGGCGCGTCTTTGCTGTTGCGGTCGAAGAATTTCGACGCTTCGCCCAGGATCGTCGACCACCAGCTGACAACATCGGCAAAATTGGCCTTGGTCAGCCCGCCGATCGTCGACACGTCATAGGACAGGATGATCGTGCCGTCGTCGCGCACCGCCATCTGGCTGAAGCGGCGGTCGCGATTCCATTTGTTCATCTGAACAACATCGCTCGACGCATTTTTTTCGAACGTCGCGCGAAACTGGAGCGAATCGCAGCGCTTGTGATCGACGCAGCCATAGAAAAGCACGTCGAAATTATAGCCCGACGACGCCGAACTGATCGCCGGATCACCCTGATTATCGGCGTCGACCTTGGCGCGATAGCCCTCGGCGGCCAGGCCATCGGCGACGCTCTTGGGATTGGTGGCGCAGACCAGCCCCGACGGGCATGCCGTCTTATCCTCGGCGCGCGCGCCGACAGGCCATGCGAACATCGCCAGCGCCATTAACCCTGCCCAGATCAGTCGCATCATCTAGCAGCCCCTCCCGATTCTTGCCCATCATGCCGCGTTCCAAGGATTTTTCTAGCCCTGATCGGGAGGTGACGCCTAACCATCGGCCTGCATCGATACGGCCAACTCATGCCCGTCGCGGTCGCGGAACTGAAAGCGACGCCCGCCGGGAAAGGCGAAAATCGGCACCACGATTTCGCCGCCCGCCGCATGCACCCGCGCTTCGGCAGCTTCCAGATCATCAACCTCGATCACCGGCAGCGCAGGCCCGACGGGCTGCGCATCGCTCGCTTCGAGCCCCAAATCGGTATCGCCCGTCGTCGTGGCGACATAGCGCGGCGAAAAGGACGTGAACGCCATGCCAAAAGCAGCTTCGTAAAACGCGGACGCTGCCGCCACGTCTGCGACAGGCAATTCGAGATAGTTGAGCCGCGCCATCATTTCCCCCTCAATAAGTTCTTGTTTTGTTCTATCAGAGCGGCTAGCAAATGTCAATGGCTGATCGATCCCGCCCCGCGCGCGGCGCGACGCTGAATGACGCCAGTCGCCGCTTCAACCTCCCGCAGACCGAAGCCGACGGCGATTGGCTCGATGCCCGCGAAGGTATCGACGGCGCCCTACCCCGGCTGCGCACGACCGTCACGATCGAAAAGCCGCGCACGATCATCACACGCAATCAATCGCCCGACATTCCCTTCGATCGCTCGATCAATCCCTATCGCGGCTGCGAGCATGGCTGCATCTATTGCTTTGCGCGCCCCAGCCATGCCTTTCACGATCTCTCGCCGGGGCTCGATTTTGAGACCAAGCTGTTCGCCAAGCCCGACGCGCCCGATCTACTCCGCGCCGAGCTGAGCAAGCGCGGCTATGTCTGCGCGCCGATCGCGTTCGGGACCAACACCGATCCCTATCAGCCGATCGAGCGCGAGTGGCGGATCACCCGCGCCTGTCTGGAGGTGCTGGCGGCCTGCAATCATCCGATCACCATCACCACCAAATCCGACCGCGTGCTGCGCGATCTCGACCTGTTGGCACCGATGGCGGCGAAAGGACTTGCCGCCGTCGCGGTATCGATCACCTCGCTCGACCCCAAAGTGGCGATGACCGTCGAACCCCGCGCGCCTGCGCCCCACAGGCGATTGGCGGCGGTGAAGGCATTGAATGACGCGGGCGTCCCGACTTATGTCTCGATCGCCCCCGTCATCCCGGCAATCACCGATCACGAGATCGAACATATCCTCGACCGTACCGCAATCGCCGGCGCGCGCGGCGCCTTTTTTCTGCCGGTGCGCCTCCCGCACGAAGTCGCGCCGCTGTTCCGCGCCTGGCTCGATAAACATTTCCCCGATCGCGCCGCCAAAGTCATGGGCATCATCCGCGATCTCCGGGGCGGTCGGGACAACGACCCCAATTTCCACACCCGCTTTCGAGGCCAAGGCCCCTGGGCCGAGCTGCTCCGCACCCGCTTCCACATCGCCTGCCGCAAGCACGGCCTCAACAAGGAGCGGATGACCGTGCGCACCGATCTGTTCCGCCCACCTGCTGGGAGACAGGGCGAGCTGTTTTAGTGGCATAGGCAGAATTGCCGATTCGCAACGAAACAGGACTGGCGGCGGCTTCGGTCGATCCGCTAGCAGCCAGTGATGACGACGCGATACCTCGTCGCCCTTGCGGCGCTGGCCTTCCCCGTTGCCGCGTCGAGCCAGACCAAGGCAGCAGAGGGCTTCCACCTCTCGGGCAGCATCCGCCTGCGCTACGAAACCATCGCCGATACCGCCCGCATCGGCGTACCGCGTGCGGAGGATTTGGTGAACCTGCGCACGATCGTGAGCGCGCGCTACACCCACGGCCCGGTCTCGGTCGTCGCCGAACTCTTCGATAGCCGCGCCTATGACGATGCCGCTCCCAGCGCTGTCTCTTCGAACGAAGTCGATCCACTTGAGCTGTCGCAAGCCTATCTCGGCGTCGACTTTGGTGCCGCGCTCGGCAAGGGCAGCGATTTGCGCGTGGAAGGCGGGCGGCTGCTGCTCGACATCGGCTCGCGGCGGCTGATCGCAACCCCCAATTACCGCAACACCACCAACGGCTTTACCGGCATACGCGCCGACATCAGCCTGCCGGGCAAGCGCAGCGCGATCCTGTTCTATGTCCTGCCGCAGCAGCGCCTGCCCGACGACCCGGTCGGGATCGCAGCCAACCGCGTGGTGTTCGATCGCGAAGGGTTCGACACGCGGCTGTGGGGCGGATCGGTACGGCAGGGCGGCGTGCTTGGTGGGGGCGAAATCGAGCTGTCCGGCTATCGTTTCGAAGAACGCGACCGCCCCGACCGCGCCACGCGCGACCGGCGGCTGACGACGCTGGGCGTGCGTCTGTTTCGCGCCGCCGCGCCGGGGCGCTTCGACTATGACGGTGAAGTGATGCGCCAAACCGGCGCGACCCGCACGGGCCTCGCCCCCGCCGCCCCGCTGCGCGCGGTCGAAGCATGGTTCGCGCATGCCGAAGTCGGCTATCAGTGGAAACACGGCTGGAAGCCCCACGTCTCGGCCGAGTTCGATTATGCCAGCGGCGACCGCCCCGGTGGGAAATACGCGCGGTTCGACACTTTGTTCGGGATGCGCCGCGCCGATTTCTCGCCCTCGGGCCTCTACAACGCGATCAACCGCGCCAATTTCATCACGCCGGGGGTGCGGCTCGAAGTCACGCCCTCGAAGCGGCTCGATGCCTTTGTCAGCTACCGCGAGCTTTGGCTTGCCTCAAGCTTCGACGCTTTCGCGACGACGGGGGTGATCGATCCCAGCGGTCGCGCAGGCCGCTACGCCGGGCGGCAAGTCGACGCGCGGGTCCGCTGGTGGGCGGCACCGAAACGGCTCCAACTCGAGGTCGACGGCGTGCTGCTCGACAAGGGGGGCTTCTACGCGCGGGCCCCAAATAGTCCGGGAACGGGGACGACGGCTTATCTGTCGCTCAATGCGACGGCGTTTTTTTGAGGGGGTGGCGGCGGATGGCGAGCGCACTACGACGCGGCGCTGGTGACCCACCAAATCAGTCCTGCGACCAGCGCGGCAACCAAAACCAGCACGGCAAGAGCAGCCAACCAAGCTGCGGCACGGCCATATCGTTCATCGACATAGCCGATGACGCCTTCGGCCAAAGCGATGAATAAGACGTCATCCATCGCAAGACTTTAGCAGGGCTGCTTTCGTCCGCAACTGACGTGAAAGCCAGCCCAACCCCGTTCGTCCCCCCGGCCTTGTGTCGGGGTTCATAGTGAAGCCAAGCCACCCTCAAGGCTCTATCGTCTCGCGAGCGTACGCGTGGCCCCCGGCACAAGGCCGGGGTGACGGTGGGAAAGAAGGGCTAAAGCCAGCACTCTAAACCGCCCCCACCAGCCGATAATCGCGATACTTCTCGCGCAGCGCCGTCTTCAGCAACTTCCCCGTCGCGGTGTGGGGCAATTCGTCGACGAAGTGGATTTCATCTGGCAGCCACCATTTGGCGACATGCTGCGCGAGGTGGGCGTTGATTTCGGCAGGCGTCGGGTCGGCGCCGGGCTTTTTCACCACCAGCAGCAGCGGGCGTTCGTCCCACTTTGGGTGATAGACCCCAATCGCCGCCGCTTCCGCCACCCCGGGCGCGCCGCAGGCCGCGTTCTCCAGATCCACCGACGAAATCCATTCGCCGCCCGATTTGATCACATCCTTGGCCCGGTCAGTGATCTGCATCGTGCCGTCGGGGTGGATCACTGCGACGTCGCCGGTATCGAACCAGCCCTCGGCATCGATCGCATCAGCATCGGCCTTGAAGTATCGCTTGACCACCCATGGCCCGCGAATCTGCAGGCTGCCCGAACTCGCCCCGTCGCGCGGCTGGACTTCGCCCGCGTCATTGAGCACGCGCAACTCGACGCCGAACGGAATCTGCCCCTGCTTCGACACCAGATCGAGCTTCTCGTCGAGGCTCATCGCGTCCCAACCGAGCGGGCGCGTGCCAGCGGTCCCAATCGGCGAGGTTTCGGTCATGCCCCACAGATGCTTGACCTCGGCGCCCATGCCCATGATCCGCTCGATCATCGCGCGTGGCGCCGCCGATCCGCCGATCGTCACGGCATGCAGATATTGCGGCGCTTCGCCGGTCGCATCGATATGCTGGAACATCGCGAGCCACACCGTCGGCACACCCGCCGAATGCGTGACCTTTTCCTGATTCATCAAGCGGCACAGCACGGCAGGATCATTGACCTGCGCATAAACAAAGGTCGCCCCCGCCAGCGCCCCCGCAAACGGCAACCCCCAGGCCGCCGCATGGAACATCGGCACCACCGGCAGCACGACCGCCAGGCTCGACAGGTTGAGCAGCCACGGCGAGACGCCCGCCATCGCGTGGATCATCGTCGATCGATGCTCGTACAGCACGCCCTTGGGGTTGCCCGTGGTGCCGCTGGTGTAACAGAGCATGCACGGCTCGCGTTCAGGACCCTCGTGCCAGGCGTAATCGCCATCCTCGGCGGCAATCAGCGCGTCATACTCCCCGTTGTCGAAGCAGACATAATGCTCGATCGTCGTCCATTCCCCGCGCAGCCGGTCGATGATCGGCTGAAACTGCTTGTCATAGAGCAGCACGCGGTCGTCGGCGTGATTGGCGATGTAGATGAGCTGTTCATCGAACAGGCGCGGGTTGATCGTATGGATCACCCCGCCCATCCCGATCGCGCCATACCAGGCCGTCAGATGCTTGGCGTGGTTCATCGCCAGCGTCGCGATCCGGTCGCCGGGCTTCATGCCCAGCTTTTCCAGCGCCTGCGCCAGCTTCTTCGCATCACGCGCGATGCCGCCCCAATTGGTCCGCGTCTCGGTGCCATCGGCCCAATAGGTCACGATCTCGCGGCCCGCGTGTTCGCGCGCGGCGTGATCGATCAGCCGCGGCACGCGCAGCTCGAAATCCTGCATCCCGCCCAAGAAGGTCGTATCGCCCAACATCACCAGCATCCTCTTACAGGGCCGGTTTGCCCGGCCTCACCCCACGAGCGCGAGCCGTCGCCCCTCGGCGGGGCGCAGCGTCACATCGCGGATACCTTGCACGCCCTCAATCCGGCTCGCAAGTTCGGCATCGAGCAGGAAGTCGCGCCCGACCACCAGCCACGCCAATCCGCCCTGCGGCAAGGCAGCGCCAAGCATCACTTCGCCGCGCCCGCCACGCGCATCGCTCAGCAGACCGGCCAGCCCGGCCACCGCCTCGGGCGTGTCGACCGCGACTTCGAGCAGCATCCGCGCACCCATCGCCAGCGTATCGAAGGTCTGGAGCCGCTTGACGGTAACGCGCGGGGCTTCCTCGCCTTCGCGCCGATCGAGTTCGACCTCGGCCAAACCACAAGCGCCCTTCAGCGCCGCCGCCTCGAGGTCACCCGTCACGCCGTCGTCGAAGCAGGTCGCGACAAACTGCCCGCTCGCGTCCGACAGCGTCGCCATCATGTAGCGTTTGCCGCGTGCCGACGTGCGCCACTTCGCATCCTCGACCAGCACCGCCATGGTCGCGCGCGCCCGCCCACCGGTGGGAATGTCGATCTCGCCGAGCCCCGAAAACGCCGTCGCGTGCCGCGCAAGCATCCGGTAGCGATCGACCGGGTGCGCGGAGAAATAAAAGCCAAACGCTTCCTTTTCCTGCGCCATGCGGTCGGCGATGCTCCAGCGCGCCGATTGCGGCAGCTTGATTGTGTCGCCCGACACCTCGGCCTCGCCGAACAGCCCGCCTTGCCCACTCGTGCGCTGGTCGTGCAGCCGCGCGGCCACCGCGAGGATCGTCTCGGCGGTCGCGAAAATCCCGGCGCGATTGGGATCGATCCCATCGAACGCCCCCGCCGCCGCCAGCGTTTCGAGCTGCCGCTTGTTGAGCAGCCGCGGATCGACCCGCGCGGCGAGATCATCGAGCGACGCGAACGGCCCGTTCGCCTGCCGTTCGCCGACGAGCTTCTCCATCGCCCCCTCGCCCACCGATTTGAGCGCGGCGAGCGCGTAGCGCACGGCCAACCCGTCGGGCGTTTCCTCAACCGCGAATTCGGCATCGCTCGCGTTGATGCACGGCGGCAGCGCTTTCACCCCCAGCCGCCGCATGTCGTCGACGAAGACGCCGAGCTTGTCGGTCAAGGTCATGTCAAAGCACATCGATGCCGCGAAGAAATCATGCGGATGATGCGCCTTCAGCCACGCCGTCTGATACGCGAGCAGCGCATAGGCAGCGGCGTGCGACTTGTTGAAGCCGTATCCTGCAAACTTGTCGATCAAGTCGAACAGCTCGTTCGCCTTGGCCGTGCCGATGCCATTGGCTTTCGCGCACCCCTTCACGAAAACGTCGCGCTGCGCGTCCATCTCCGACTTGATCTTCTTGCCCATCGCGCGCCGCAGCAGATCGGCGCCGCCGAGCGAATAGCCGGCGAGCACCTGCGCCGCCTGCATCACCTGTTCCTGATAGACGAAAATGCCATAGGTTTCGGCGAGAATGCCTTCGAGCAACGGATGCGGATAAGTGATCGGCTCGCTGCCATTTTTGCGGCGGCCAAAGCTCGGGATATTGTCCATCGGCCCCGGTCGGTAGAGCGAGACGAGCGCGATGATGTCGCCGAAGTTCGATGGCCGCACCGCCGACAGCGTGCGCCGCATGCCTTCGGATTCGAGCTGGAACACCCCGACCGTATCGCCGCGCTGGAGCAGCTTATAGACGCCTTCATCATCCCACGGCAGCGCGTCGAGATCGACCTCGACGCCGCGCAGGCTGAGCATCTGCACGGCCTTCTTGAGCACCGAAAGCGTCTTCAGCCCCAGAAAGTCGAACTTCACCAGCCCCGCGCCCTCGACATATTTCATGTCGAATTGCGTGACCGGCATGTCCGATCGCGGATCGCGGTAGAGCGGCACAAGCTGGTCGAGCGGGCGGTCGCCGATCACCACACCGGCGGCGTGCGTCGACGAGTGGCGCGGCAGCCCTTCAAGCTTCATCGCCAGGTCGAGCAGATGCCGCACTTGCGGATCGGCTTTATACTCGCCCGCGAGCTCGCTGACGCCGTTCAGCGCGCGGTCGAGCGTCCACGGATCGGTCGGGTGGTTGGGGACGAGCTTTGCGAGCCGATCGACCTGGCCATAGCTCATCTGGAGCACGCGCCCGGTATCCTTCAGCACCGCGCGTGCCTTCAGCCGCCCGAAGGTGATGATCTGCGCGACATGATCGCTGCCGTATTTCCCCTGGACGTAGCGGATCACTTCCTCGCGCCGGGTTTCGCAGAAATCGATGTCGAAGTCGGGCATCGACACGCGCTCGGGATTGAGGAAGCGTTCGAACAGCAGCCCCAATTTCATCGGATCAAGATCAGTGATCGTCAGCGCCCAGGCGACGACCGACCCCGCGCCGGAACCGCGCCCCGGCCCGACCGGAATGTCATGTTCCTTCGCCCATTGGATGAAATCAGCAACGATCAGGAAATAGCCGGGGAAGCCCATTTCGATGATGACGTCGAGCTCGAATTCGAGCCGCTGGCGGTAAGGCGTGGTCCAGTCGTCGGTAGCCGGCTTCACCCCTTCCCCGTTAGTTTCGAGCGAAGTCGAGAAACGGTTGGCATCGCCTGACGCCTGTGTCTCGACTTCGCTCGACACAAACGGAAGGCTTTGCAGGGTAGAAATCTTCGCCAGCCGTTTCTCCAACCCAGCCCGCGCCGCCACCCGCAGCGCCTCGGCCTCGGCCTCCGGATCCCCCGCCAAACTCGGCAGGATCGGCTTGCGCTTGGGCGCCGCCACACCGCACCGCTGCGCCACCACCAGCGTGTTGTCGATCGCTTCGGGCAAATCGGCGAACAGCAGCCGCATGTCCTTGGCGGGCTTCATCCACGCATCGGGCGAACTGCGCGGGCGGTCTTCGCTGGCGAGATAGCTCGAACTGGCAATGCAAAGCATCGCGTCATGCGCCTCGCCAAAGCTCGCCTCGGCAAAGCAGCACGGGTTTGTCGCAACGATCGGCAGGGCGCGATCATAGGCGAGATCAAGCAGCGCCGGTTCGGCTCGCCCCTCGATCTCGTCGAGGCGGCGGGTGAGTTCGATGTAGAGCCGGTCGGGGAAAAGCGCCTGAAGCGCATCGGCATAGGCGAGCGCCCGCTCGGGCTGGTCCTCGGCAAACAAGCGCGCGAGGCCACCCTCGCGCCCCGCCGTCAGCGCAATCAGCCCCTCGGTCTGCCCCTCAAGCGCCGCAAAGGCGACGTGCGGCGCAAGCTCCAACGGGCGCGCCAGATGCGCCTGCGACACCAACGCGCACAAATTCTGATAGCCAGCATCGTCCTGCGCATAGAGCGCGAGCCAGTCGAGAATCGGCGCCACGCCCTCGGGCAGATCGGGCCGCGCGACGCCGAGCATCGCGCCAATCACCGGCTGCACCCCGCTCCCGCGCGCCGCCTCCGAAAACGCCATTGCGGCGTACAGCCCGTTGCGGTCGGTCAGCGCGGCGGCGGGAAAACCCAGTTCCTGCGCGCGCTTGGCAATCGCCTTGGGCTCGATCGCGCCGTCGAGCATCGTGTAACTGGAAAAGATGCGCAGGGGCACGAAACCGGAATGGGGCATCGCCCGACTATGGGCACCCTTCCGTGATTCGCCTAGCGCAGTGGCTCAACGTCCTGTGGATATCCGTTCAGAGCAGCTCAGCGATATCCGCCTCAATCGCGGCGGGGGTCGTTTACGGGCCATAGCGGCGGATCGTCTTGCCATCGCGGCCGACCAGGAATTAGGTGAAGTTCCACTTGATCCCGCACGACCCCCGCACCCTTGACCGTGCAATCGGTGATCGCCCCCATGCCTGGCCCCCTCAGTCGTAGCGCGCGAGCAGATAGCGCAAATTCTGCCGCACCCCCGGCCATTCGCTCGCGATGATCGAATAGACCACGAGGTCGCGCATCCTTCCATCGGGCGTGACCTGGTGATTGCGCAGCACCCCGTCGCGCTTGGCGCCAAGCCGCTCGATCGCGGCTTGGCTCCGCCGATTGAACCAGTCGGTGCGGATCTGCACGACGTTGCAGCCCATGACGTCGAAAGCATGAGTGAGCAGCAGCAGCTTGGCCTCGGTATTCACCCCCGATCGCTGGACCGATTTGGCGTAGAAGGTCCCGCCGATTTCCAACCTTTTGTGGCCCGCATGCATCCGCATATAGCGCGTCATGCCGACCAGCTTGCCGTCGGGCGCCTCGACCGCGAACGGCATCGCGCGCCCGAAATCGCGCTCCTTAAAGGCGGCGGCGAGAAACGCGTCAGGATCGATGAGTTGCGCGACATTGGAAAAGAACAGCTCGGTCAAATCACCGTCCGCCGCCGCTGCCGCGAGCGCATCGCGGTCTTCAGGCACCAGCGGCCGCAGCGTCACATGCCGCCCGGTCAGCGTCGGTGGCTCGGTCCAGGCGTTCACGGCTGGGAAACCGCAGGCGGCGACGCCGTGATCGGGCCGATGAACAGCATCGCGTCATAAGCCCCGTCGGGATTGGTTGGTCCGGCTTTCCCCCGCGGGTCAACGATGCGCGGTGCGCCGACCAAATCAACTTCGGCGCCCGCGCGATACGCGCCGCATTTGATCAGGCCGGAGCGAATGATCGGTCCTGCGGGGGGCGGCCCCGACATCTGGCAACCCCAGCTCATGCCGCCGCCAGTGCCTATAAACAGCGACGTGATTGATGCCGGTGCCGCAAGCTGCATCGCCATCGGGCGATAGGGCAAGCCTCGACCGGTTATCAGCCGCTTTCGGGCATGCGCGTTCCCGGCCAGAACAAGCACTTTGTTGTAACGTCCGTTGGCGGCGGCGGTACGGATATTCTCCGCTTGTGCAGCCTCATGCGGTTCGGCACCGGGCAATGCAGACAACCGAGCCGCCTGCTCGTCATCGCTCGCGCCATTGAACGCGACGATATCGACCGCGCGTCCAGCCGCGTGCAACGCGTGCAAGCGTGTCAGCAGCGTCAGCATGGCCATGCTGGTCACGCCATCGTTGCGCGTTGCCCATTCAGGCATTTCGCGGATCACCCGCGCGGCAAAGCCTTGGGGCGGGCCAGTCCAGGCGCGTTGAAGCCCGGCGTTCTGCGTGGACGATAATTCTACCGCCACCAGGATGCGCTGCCGTTTCTCCGTAAGCGCACAGGCAATCTCACCGATCAAGCGCGGCGTTTCGACCGTGCCATGCAACTCGCCGAACACGACAAACTGAGCGCTGTTGCCAACGACTTTGCTCCAACCCGGCGGTACGGCACATCGCGCAAAGGCAGGCTCGCTCGCAACCAACGCCAGGCAAGCCAAAATCGGCGACAGCAACCTCATCACACCAGCCGCCCTTCGTGCAGCCGCACCACCCGGTCCATCTTGGTCGCGAGTCGCTCGTTGTGCGTCGCGATCAGCGCCGAGCTGCCTTGTTCGCGCACCAGCCGCAGCAATTCGTCGAACACCTTGTCGGCGGTCGCTTCGTCGAGGTTACCGGTTGGCTCGTCCGCCAGCACCAGCGCGGGCTGGTTGGCGAGCGCGCGCGCGACCGCGACGCGCTGCTGCTCGCCGCCCGACAACTGGCTCGGGCGATGCGTGAGTCGGTGTTCCAACCCCAGCGCGCTCAGCAACGCCCGCGCCCGCGCCTCGGCCTCGGCGTGGGTCTCGCCGTGGATCAGCAACGGCAGCACGACATTCTCGGTCGCGTTGAAATCGGGCAGCAAATGGTGGAACTGGTACACAAAGCCCAGATAATCGCGCCGGACCAGCGTGCGCTTATGGCTGTCGAGTTGCGCGGCTTCGACGCCCGCGATCCGGATCGACCCGCCGAAACCGCCTTCGAGCAACCCGACGGCTTGCAGCAGGGTCGACTTGCCCGATCCCGACGGCCCGAGCAGCCCGACGATCTCGCCCGGCTTTACGGTGAGGTCGATCCCGCGCAGGACTTCGATCGTTTCGTCGCCTTGCGTGAAGCTGCGCGTCAGGCCGCTGATCGCCAGCACCGGCGCCACGCCGTCGGCCCCGT
Organism: uncultured Stakelama sp.; assembly: GCA_964449575.1. Taxonomy (GTDB): domain Bacteria; phylum Pseudomonadota; class Alphaproteobacteria; order Sphingomonadales; family Sphingomonadaceae; genus Sphingomonas. The sequence goes on along the minus strand of CAYUYZ010000006.1, from coordinate 35,126 downwards.
CAAAGTCGGGGCGGCCGTGCGTCGATTCGCTCGCATCACTCATAGCGCAGCACCTGCACCGGATCGGTATTCGCGGCCCTGAACGCCGGGTAAAGCGTGGCGAGGAACGAGAAGACCAGCGCCATCGCGGCAATCACCACAATCTCGACCGGATTGGGCTTCGATGGCAGTTCGGTCAGAAACCTTATCTGCGGGTCCCACAGATTCTGCCCCGTCACAACCTGCACGAAATCGACGACATTCTGGCGGAAGTAGAGAAACACAAAGCCGAGCGCCAGCCCGGCAAACATCCCCAGCACGCCGATCACCGTTCCCACCGTCATGAAGATCCGCAGCAACCCACCGCGCGTCGCCCCCATCGTCCGCAGGATCGCGATGTCGCGCGTCTTGGCGCGCACCAGCATGATGAGTGACGACAAGATGTTGAACACCGCCACCAAGATGATGATCGACAGCACCGTGAACATCGCCACACGCTCGACTTCCAACGCTTCAAAAAGCTGCGCATTCATTTCGTGCCAGTCGGAGATCGCGGCGCCGTTCCCGACCTTGGCCGCAAGCGGGGCCAGGATCGGGCGGATATTGTCAGGATTTGTCGTCTGCAACTCGATCATCCCGACCGTGTCGCCTTGCAGCAACAAGGTCTGCGCGTCCGACAGCGACATCAGCACATAGGTTTTGTCGAAATCATAGACGCCGATTTCGAAAATCGCGCCGACGGTATAGCTGACGATGCGCGGCACGGTGCCGAACGGGGTGGTCTGCCCCGCCGGGTTGAGCAGCGAAATCTCGCTGCCAACCTGCGCGCCCAGCGATTCCGCCAGCCGCGAGCCAATCGCGATCCGGCCCGACCCGGGGGTCAGGCTGGCGAGCGATCCGCTGAGCACCTTGTCGCCGATGGTCTTGTTGGCGCGGATGTCTTCGATGCGCATGCCGCGCATCTGCACCGCTTCGACACGGCCGTTATAGGTCGACATCATTGGCTGTTCGATCAGCGGCGTCGCGCTGGTGATCCCCGGCGTCTTGCGCGCTTCGGCCAGCACCGTGCGCCAGTCGCGCAACTGCCCGCCATAGCCCTGCACCACCGCATGGCCGTTCAGCCCGACGATCTTGTCAAAGAGTTCAGCGCGAAAGCCGTTCATCACGCTCATGACGATGACGAGCGCCGCCACGCCGAGCATCACCGCGGCCAGGCTGATTCCGGCGACCAGAAAGATGAACGCCTCGCCCTTGCCGGGCAGCAGATAGCGCTGGGCAATCATGCGTTCGTATCGCGATAGGAACATGAAAGTCCTTTGTCCGACCCCCGCCGTTGATGACCGTGCGACCTCTAGGGCCGCGCTGCGGGGCTGGCAACTGGCGGCACGGCTGTTGCCAATACGCCACAGCGCCCTTGCAATCGTGCCGCTAAGGCTTGATTCACCGATGACAAGCGCCGCCGTCCTGCCTAGCAGTCTCCCTACTGAAACGCAGGCAATTGGCCGTGGTTCGGGGAGCTTTTCGCCGGTTGAGGGACCGATCGGTGGGAGACGTTCACTAGGGGGCTGACGAGCAATCGTCACGCAGGCGCCCGGGTCGGCATCCGATCCGGGCGTTTGCCGTTCAGGCGACGGCGGCAGCGCCGCCGGTGCGCGAACGCGCATCACCCCGAACGGCCGGCGGGCGGCACAGCCGACCCGACCGACGGCGGCTTTGCCGTCGTCGCTACCCGCCAAAATCCCAACCTTTCCCCGTTCGCCCTGAGCTTGTCGAAGGGCCGCCCTTCTTCCTCCCACCGCTCGAGGAAGAAGAGCAGTGCTTCGACAAGCTCAGCACGAACGGCAAAAGTGGAATCCCGCTACCCCCCACAAAACCGCGTCGACACGGTCAACCCATAAGTGCGCGCGGATCACCCGGCTGCCCCACCACCAGCCCGGTGTTGCCGGATTGCAGCGCCAGTACTTCGTAATAGTCCTGATCGAACGCATTCCTCACCCACGCAAACACATTCCACCGATCGCCGGTCTTATACCCCAGCCGAAAATTGCTGAGCGCGTACCCGTCGACCTAGGTGTAGAGCGACGGCGACGGATTGGCCGAAAAGCGCGAGCGATAGCTGCCGTCATAGCCCAGATAGAGCGTCCCATTGGTGCCGCCCAGTCGCACCGGCAGATCATATTCGGCGCCATAGGAAAATGCCCATTTCGACACGCCCGGCAATTCCTGGCCCGAGATATCGCAATTGGCCGGGCTCGGCCCGCCCGCCACGCCAGCCGCGCCCGGCACCTGGCCAGCGGCGACCGTGGCGCCGCCCGCCAACTCGGGCGGGCACGGCGCGTCGACGAAGCGGACATATTTGGCGTCGGTGAAGGCGCCATTGGCGTACAGGCTCAGCCGCGAGGTCGGGCGGAACGCCGAATCAATCTCGATCCCGCGCGTGCGGACCTTGCCCGCGTTCGCCAGATAGCCGCGCAGCACGCCGAGTTGGCCATTGGTGACGGTGGCCTGATAATCGCTGATCTCGGTCAAGAAAGCCGAGAAGTTGATCGTCGCGCGGCGATCGAACAGCTGGGTCTTCAGGCCGAGTTCGTAATGCGTCACTTGCTCGGGCTTGACCGTCGCCGATGCTAGGATCGGGTTGTTGTTCGCATCGAGCGGCAGCCCCGACAGGTTGATCCCGCCCGATTTATAGCTGCGCGCATAGGTCGCATAGCCGAACACGCGCGGCGTAAACTGATAGGACGCCGTGATATCGCCCGACACATTCCAGTCGGTGAAGCGCGGCGCATAGCTTTGGGGCGCGAGCACCCCGCGCTGATCAGCGTTAAGGGTCGTGCTCCCCGCGCCCGTGGTCACGACCGCAACATAGGAGCCGCTCTTCTGATCATAATTGACGCGCAGGCCCGGGGCGATCTGGAACCTGTCGGTGATATGCCACGTCAGCTTGCCGAACAGCGCCGCGCTGTCGTTGGTGAAGCCGATCGTGTTGCGCGAGGTCAGGCCATTGAGGGTCGCCGGATTGCGCCCGCCCGCGCTCGCCGGGTTGAGCAGAAACGCGCTCGCCGCTAGTCCTTGTACCTGCAAGCCCTGCGTATCGATCGACTGGAAGAAATAGAAGGCGCCGAAGACATAATCGAGCCGCCGCGCGCCATTCGACGCGATCCGCAGTTCCTGGCTGAACTGCTGCTGTTGCGAGGGGTTGGCCGATACCGTCGTGATCGGCAGCCCGATAAAGTCGCGGTCGTTCGACGGCTGCCAATCCCAGAAGCGCCATGCCGTCACTGACGTCACCGTGGCGCCGCCCAGATTGACATTGGTCACCAGCGACGCGCCGCCCAGTTCCTGCCTGGCGCGCAGTGGCGAATCGACATCGGTCAGCCGGTCGAACGCATTGGTCGACGGCACCGCATAATTCTGCGCCGCTGCCAGCGCGGCATATTGCCGGTTGAGCGGGCGCTGGGTCGCGCCGGTGCGAACATAATATTGCACGCAGCACTTGGGGTCCTGGCGGTTGTAATCGCCGTACAGCGTCAGATCGACATCCGACGTCGGCTGCCAGAACAACTGGCCACGAAAACTCGCATTATCCTGGCCATTCTGCCATTCGCCGCTTCGGACATTGAAGATCGTCCCGCGCCGCGTCGTCACCGATGTCGACAGCCGGATCGCGAGCTTGTCGGCGATGATCGGCCCCGACACCGACGCCTTGCCCTGGAAAAAGTCGTAACTGCCGCCCGTCAGCTCGAACCGCGCTTCCGGGGTGAAGCTGGGTTTGCGCGTCACGATGTTGATCGCGCCCGAGGTCGTGTTCTTGCCATAAAGCGTGCCCTGCGGCCCGCGCAGGATCTCGATCCGGTCGACATCGGTGAAGTCGAACGTCGCCGAGGCGATGCGCGCATAATAGACTTGGTCGACATAAATGCCGACGCCCTGCTCGATCCCGTCGTTGGTCAGCCCGAACGGCGCACCGATCCCGCGGATATTGGCGGCGGAATTGCGCGGGTTGGTCGAATAAAATTGCAGGCTCGGCTGGAGCTGGGTCAGCCGGTTGACGTTATAGGTGCCAGTCTCGGCCAGCACAGTGCCACCAATCACCGAGATCGCAATCGGCACGCGCTGCACGCTCTCGCTCCGTCGCCGGGCAGTGACGACGACTTCGGCGCCGCCTTGCGCGGCCGCGCCCAGCTTGCCCTCTTCGGGCGCGGGCGTTTCCTGCGGCGGCGGGCTGGGGTCAGCGGGCGCGGTTTGGGCGAGCAAGAGCAACGGCAAGGAAGCGAGCATCATCATCCCCCGATCGAGTCGGGTAATAATGCCTATTGATTCAGTGTGATTTCACCCCGGCTCGGTCTTTAACCCGCAAAAGCTGAACTTTAGCCCCTCGGATTTCCGCCGATCCGCCTCTTGACGCCGCGCCAGGACGCCCCAAATCAGCGACGACGCGGTGCCAATCGGGCCGCGTCTACCGGCGCCGCACCTGGGTGGGCGCCGCCAAGCAACGTTCATTTTGCTCATTGGAGGATTTGATATGCGTCAGTTTGATTTGACCCCCTATCGCCGCTCGGCCATCGGCTTTGACCGGCTGTTCGACATGCTCGAAGCCAGCGCCCGTCAGGCGCAGCAGAGCGAAAATTACCCGCCGTTCAATCTCGAGAAAATCGCCGACAACCATTATCGCATCACGGTTGCGGTTGCCGGCTTCACGCAGAGCGAGATCGAAATCACCGCGCAGCAGAATTTGCTGTTGGTTAAGGGCAAGAAGGACGATGCCGCCCCGACCGGCGCTTTCCTCCACCTCGGCATTGCCGCGCGCAGTTTTGAGCGCCGCTTCGAACTCGCCGATTTCGTCCGCGTCGAGGAAGCCCGCCTCGCCGATGGTCTGTTGACGATCGACCTGATCCGCGAAGTGCCTGAGGCGATGAAGCCCAAGACGGTCGAAATCAAGCTCGGCGCCGCGCCGACGCTTGCCACGATCGACGGTGGGCTGGCCAACGAAGCCGCGTAAGACCGCAGATTTCGCAACGATGATGGGGCGTCCGGCGCAATCCGGGCGCCCCTTTTCTGCGCCCGTCGCCGCCTTCGTTAGCAGCTTGTTTACCATGACATGCAACCGTGGCGGCGATGAAACGGGCCACCCCTCATATCGCTGCGACGCTGATCGTGCGCAACGAAGCGCGCTGCATCGGACGGTGTCTGGCAAGCGTCGCGCCGTGGGTCGATCGGATGGTCGTGCTCGATACCGGTTCGACCGACGCGACTGCAGCGATCGCCCTGCGCCTCGGCGCCGAGGTCCATCACCTGGCATGGCCGGACAGCTTCGCGGTGGCGCGCAATCACGTGCTGGCGCTCGCCGATGCCGACTGGAACCTCGTGATCGATGCCGACGAATGGATTATTTCGGGCGGTGAGCGCCTGCGCGACTGGTGCAACGGTCAGTCACGTCTGGGTCGCGTGTGTGTGTTGAGCGAGGGCGAAAGCACGAGCACGCCCACCCGCAGCTGGATCACCCGCGTGCTGCCGCGCGGCGCGCGGTTTGAAGGCCGCGTCCACGAGCAAGTCGCCTCGCCGCTGCCACGCGCACGGCTCGATCTCGAACTCGGCCATGACGGCTACCGCGCCGAGCAGATCGACTTGAAGCGCGACCGAAACCACATGCTGCTGCTTGCCGAACTCGCCGATCATCCGGGTGACCCCTATCTCCTCTATCAACTCGGCAAGGACGCCGAGATGCGCGGCGAGGTGGCAGAAGCCTGCACGCGCTTTGCCGAGGCGCTGGCGCACACCGCCGCCGACGCCAATTGGCGCCACGAACTGGTGATCGGCGCCGTCCAGAGCCTCACGCGAGCGCGCAGCCTCGGCGACGCGCTCGCGCTGGCCGAAGCCGAATTCAACAATTGGCCGCACTCGCCTGACTTCTTCTTCGTGCTTGGCGATCTGCTGCTCGAGCATGCGCTCGCCGATCCAGCCCGCGCGATCGAGCATTGGCTGCCACTGGCGCATGGCGCTTGGGAACGCTGCGTTTCGATCGGCGAGCGTCCTGATCTGGAAGGCAGCGTGGCCGGTCGCGGCAGTTATTTGGCGCGGCATAATCTGGACGTCCTCGACACCCAGCTTGCGTCACTGCCGGCATAGCCAGTTCGCCGCATTCTGGGCCGGGCGTGCCAATCGAGACACTTGCAAAACAATCGATCATGGCGTCATCTCCCGCGCACGGGGAGCGGGACGGCGGCAATGACCGACTTGAGCAAGCAATCACGTTCGGCGTCGCGCGGGTCCCTTGATCGCGTCAATCGCAAGATGATGTCGATCTGGATGGGCTGGGGCAGCCGGGTGCTGCCTTTCGCCGATGTCGCGACCGATGATCTGCCACTCTCCCGCTTGCTGCGACTGTCGCTGATCCAAGTGTCGGTCGGCGTGTCGCTGGTGCTGCTCGCAGGCACGCTCAACCGCGTGATGATTGTCGAACTCGGCGTGCCAGCGACTTTGGTTGGCGTGATGCTCGCGCTGCCGATGCTGTTTGCGCCGTTCCGTGCGCTGATCGGTTTTCGGTCGGACGCGCATGTGTCCGCGCTCGGCTGGCGGCGCGTGCCCTTCATCCTGCGCGGGACGATGCTGCAATTCGGCGGGCTGGCGATGATGCCCTTTGCGCTGCTCGTGCTGGCAGGCGCGGGTCAATCCAGCAGCGCGCCAGCATGGATCGGCCAAGCCGCTGCCGCGCTTGCCTTCCTGCTCGTCGGCGCGGGCGTCCACATCACCCAGACGGTCGGGCTGGCGCTCGCGACCGATCAGGCGCCCGAATCGGCGCACCCCAATATCGTGGGCCTGATGTATTCGATGCTGCTGATCGGCATGATCGGCGCCGCGCTGCTGTTCGGCGCCGCGCTCGCCGATTTCTCGCACGGGCGGCTGATTCAGGTGATCCAGGGTACCGCCGTCATCACCTTCGTCCTCAATTTTGCGGCGCTATGGAAACAGGAAGCGCGCCAGCCCAACCGCGTGATCGAGGCCCAGCGGACCTTCCAGCAGTCATGGGCGCTCTACGCCGCCGAGCCGCATGCTGTCCGGCGACTCGTTGCAGTCGCGCTTGGCACGCTGGCGTTCAGCATGGAGGATATCCTGCTCGAACCCTATGGCGGGCAAATCCTCGGCTTGAGCGTGGGCGATACCACCAAGCTCACCGCGACCTTTGCCGGCGGCGGCTTGCTCGGCTTCGCGCTGGCGTCGCGCATCCTCAGCCGGGGCTTTGATCCTTTCCGCATGGCCATCATCGGCGCGGCTATAGGCATCCCGGCCTTCGCCATGGTGATCGCGGCGGCGCCGCTGCATGTCGCGTGGCTGTTTGTTGTTGGCGTCGGGCTGATCGGCTTTGGCGGCGGGCTGTTCGGCCATGGCACGCTGACGGCGACGATGAACTTCGCGCCCAAGGAACATATCGGCCTTGCGCTTGGCAGCTGGGGTGCGGCGCAGGCGACCGCAGCCGGAGTCGGCGCGGCGCTGGGCGGTTTTCTGCGCGATGTTGGCCAACCGACCGGGCTGTCGCTGCCGTGGCAGCCCGCCGCGACGGGCTATATCGTCGTCTATGCGATCGAGATCGTGCTGCTGGTCATGACGCTGGTGACGATGCTGCCACTGCTGCGCGCGCGCCCCAAAGCCCCCTGACAAGAGAAGGGGCAGGGTAGCTGGCCCCCTGCCCCTTCTTCATTGCAGCCTGTTGACGCTGCCGAAGCAGCGCCAAAAGCTTATTGTGCTGCGCCGTTCGTCGCCATTGCGTCGGTCGCCGGAGCCGCTGCAACGGGCGCCGCCGCAACGGGAGCCGCTGCTGCCGGTGCCGGTGCCGCCGCCTTGGCGCCGCCCTGCCAAAATGCCGCCACCCAGGTCGTGTTCGTCATGATCGACGCATGCACGAGCAAAGATGCCGTCACAAAGGCAATGAAAAACAGCGGGAGGCCGACAGTAGGGCTGACATACAGCCAGATACGTCCTTCTTTCATGATCTATCCTCCCGATCAGTGCAGCCAAGGGGAATAGATAAACGCCAGGACATGCGCGGCGACCGCGATGCCAGCGTAAATCCGGGTTCCCCACATCAAGCCTTGCTGAATTTCTTCGGCTTGTCTTGGCGTCAGCCCGGTTGGATAAACCGTGTCGATATCATCTGCCATTTTCTTCCCTCTCTTGGGACATCAGACGGTCGATGTGCAGAAAGTGTCCCAATCCCCGGCACGACCGCACGACGGTCAACATGGCCGTCGTTCACAAGTGCGGTCGAACCCACGATATCGGACGGCCCAGCCCCGTAACGACCCGCGCAAATCCGCACTGGTGTCAATCTATCTGAACATTCTAAAGTGTCAAATTTTCGCGACACTTTAACCCGACAAAGCAGCCCGGGCGCAGGCTTTCAATGTCGGAAAACCTGTGACAGTTCGAGTCGGTGCTCTTTGACATGGCGATGATTTGGCATGCAGCGGGGCGTGTCACCCCCTGGGATGGTCGTGACTTTTATAACCTTTCGCCCGCCACGTTGCGCGCGATCCACATCCCAAACCTGATGCCCGGAAGCACCAAGGTCGTATCGACCGTCGTTGGCGTTTCGGGTCGTAGATTGACTTGATTGACTCGCTACAGCACGCTTTCAGGCACAATGCGATGAGGGGCAAAAAAACATGCGAGCCAGTCAGCAATGCCGCCGTCGCGCGCGCTTCCGCTCTCTCGTCGGGATGGGACTTGCGCTGGCGGCGACCCCAGCGCTTGCCGATTATGACAAGGCGTCGACCCCGCCCGTCTCATCGGCGATGATCACGACCTGCAGCTTGGGGAGCGTACCGCTGACGCAAGGGTCGACCCCAACGGCCATTGCGGGTGTGACGATCGTATCGCCGCAGCATGCCAAATGCCTGATGGACCGCTTTTCGCAGTCGCTGCTCGTGATCGCCGTGATGGCAGATGGCACGCAATTGCCCGATGCCTATCCCATCCCGGTGCTCGGAGCGGCCGTCGCCGATGCAGCGTTCACAGCCCGGGTCGCCACCGACTTCACGCCGTTGACCGGCGGCAACAAGGCGCGCCCGATTTTGGTCTATTGCCATCACGCAAGCTGCCAATATTCCGCCAACGCCGCCGAGCACCTCGTCAATATGGGCTATACGCGCATCTTCTGGCTGCGCGACGGCATCAGCGGCTGGAGCAAGGCCGGATATGGTTTTTCAGCCACCCCGCGCGTCCCAGCGGGGCAGCGCGCGTCGGTCTTTTACTTCACCGAAGCCCGCAGGTTCAATTCTGCCTGCTTCGGCGACCAAAAAGTGTCGGCATGCCGCAGCATGATTAGCTATGACTATAAATCGCTGATGGCGGCTGATGCGAAGGCATCGGACAAGCCGGTTATTCTCGACAGCCTGCTGAGCGGCATTGCATTCGCGGTTGAAACCCTGCGCACAGGTGGACGCCAAGGCACGGGGACCAAAGACCTTCAAACCGCGGTGGGGCTGATCGAAGACAGCTTCAAGATCATGCGGCAGGCGCAGACGCAACGCACATACCCTGCAGTATTCGCGAACAACCAGAAATTGCTCGGCGAAGCGATCCGTACCTATGTCGACGCAGGTCGGATCGCCGATGCAAATACCGTCATCCAGGAGGCACGCGCCCGCGCCGATGCCGATTTTGCGTCGCTGGGCACCGTGCGCGGTGATGCAAAACTGCTCAAAGACCGGCTCGCAACACTCCAAAGTGCCGAGTATTTCGAACGCGGACTTGCCACTCTTTGGAGCAAGCGGAGCGGCAAGTTCTTTTTCGCAGGTGACAAAGTCGAAAGCGCCAAAGCGCTCGACCTCGCACGATTTGCCTTTGATCGAAGTGCGATGTGGATTGCACGCCTCGATCAGGAAAAGGTCAACGGATATGCCCGTGGTGAGTATGAGCGTTTGGGCGCTGGTCAGGTCGGTAGCGAGATCCGGACCGGATATGAATTGCTTGGCCTAGACTATGACAAAATTCGTAAGAAGTGACATCGCGACCGGACGCTAAACCAATCGGCTCTGGCGCACCGCCGCTTCGATGAAGCTCTTGAACAGCGGATGCGGATCGAACGGCTTCGACTTCAACTCGGGGTGATATTGCACGCCGACGAACCACGGATGGTCGGGCCGCTCGACGATTTCGGGCAGTGTACCATCGGGCGACATGCCGCTGAACACGAGCCCGCCCTTTTCGAGCGAATCGCGATAGGCGGTGTTCACTTCGTACCGGTGACGGTGGCGCTCGCTGATCTCGGTCGAGCCATAGATTGATGCGACGACGCTGTTACCCGCCAGCGTCGCGGGATAGGCTCCCAGCCGCATCGTCCCGCCGAGGTCACCGCCCGCTGCGCGCGTCTGAAGACCCGCCGCCGACATCCATTCGGTGATCATCCCTACCACCGGCTCGGGCGTCGGGCCGAACTCGGTCGACGAGGCTTGCGGAACATCGGCCAGGTTCCGCATCCCTTCGATGCACGCCATCTGCATGCCGAAGCAGATGCCGAAGAACGGCACTTGCCGCTCGCGCGCGAAGCGGACGCTGGCGATTTTGCCCTCTGCCCCGCGCTCGCCGAACGCGCCGGGGACGAGGATCGCGTGCATCGGCTCGAGCTTGGCGGCGATATCGCTGTCTTCCGCCTCGAATAATTCGGCGTCGATCCACTGGATGTTGACCTTGACGCGGTTGGCGATGCCGCCGTGCACCAGCGCTTCGTTGAGCGACTTATAGGCATCGGGCAGGCCGACATATTTGCCGACGACGCCGATCGTCACTTCGCCTTCGGGATTGCCCAGCCGCTCCATAATGTCGGACCAGCGCTTCAGATCTGGCTCGGCACCAGCATCGATCATGAAGGCGTTGAGCACCGCATGGTCGAGCCCTTCGGCATGATATTGCAGCGGCACGCCATAGATCGATTGGGCGTCGAGCGCGGGGATCACCGCTTCGACCGGCACGTTGCAAAACAGCGCGATCTTGGCGCGGTCGCTGGCGGGCAGCGGGCGCTCGGCGCGGCAGACGAGCACATCGGGCTGGATGCCGAGCGCGGTCAGTTCGCGCACGCTATGCTGCGTCGGCTTGGTCTTCAATTCGCCAGCCGCCGCGATGTACGGCACCAAGGTCACGTGAATAAACACCGATCGCGCACGCCCCAGATCATTGCGGAGCTGGCGAATCGCTTCGATGAACGGCAGCGACTCGATATCGCCGACGGTGCCGCCTATCTCGCACAGCACGAAATCGACATCGTCCGAATCGGCCACCGCAAACGCCTTGATCGCGTCGGTGACGTGCGGGATCACCTGTACCGTCGCGCCCAGATAATCACCGCGCCGTTCGCGGTTGATGATCGTCTGATAGATGCGGCCCGAGGTCACATTGTCCGACTGGCGCCCCGGCACGCCGGTGAAGCGCTCATAATGGCCAAGGTCGAGATCGGTCTCGGCGCCATCGTCCGTCACGAAGACTTCGCCGTGCTGATAGGGCGACATGGTGCCCGGATCGACGTTGAGATACGGATCGAACTTGCGAATCCGCACGCGATAGCCGCGCGCTTGCAGCAAAGCCGCAAGGCTCGCTGCCATAAGACCCTTGCCAAGCGAGGAGACCACGCCGCCGGTGATGAAAATGAACCGCGTCATGGGAGGAAACGCCTAGCGGTGAACCTGCCACCGGGGCAAGCGTGCGAATCCCCCCAACCAGCGAAAAACTTTTTCGAAGGCGGAAGGACCGCGCGGCGTCAGCGCTCGATCGGCACCGCGCTGTTGCCCGTGACCGGCGCGGTCGCGTTGGCGGCGGGCTTGGCCTTGGCTTCGGCTTCGGCGGCGACCTGCGCCGCGGACTTCTGCTCACCCAGCGGCGACGGTGCCGCGCCGAGCGGCGACGGCGCGCCGGGCGCGGTCACTGGCGCGGCGGGCGCAGGCGCGGTCGCCGTCACGCGCTGCGTCTGCCGGGTCGCGGCCAACACCGCGAGCACGATCGCCAAGCTGACGAAGGCGGTTGCCAGGATCGACGTCATCCGCGTCAGGAAATCGGCGGCACCGCGCGCCGACATCAGGCCCGACGGGCTGCCGCCCATCCCCAGCCCGCCGCCTTCGGACTTCTGCATCAGAATGACGCCGACAAGACCGGCCGCGACGAGCGCCTGGACAACGAACAGGAAAGTGAAAAGCATGGCTTGGGTGCGATTTCCGAAAGGCGGGATAAAGCGCGCACATAGGCGAGCAGTGCCGCGCGATCAACTGTTGCCCCAAATGCGCCGCGCCTCCTGCCCCCGCCCGGGCGGCGGGGTGCAGCAACCGGCCCGGTTGAAAGCCCAAGAAACCACTTCGCGGCCCGCGCGTTCATCGTTGCACTTATCCTCCTGAATAATGTGATCACGCCATGCACGGAACTCATATTGCGATTGTTTCGCTCCAACCGCTCACCCGGTGGATGGGCGCGTTGGTGGATTATGTCCGCTCGGGTGAGCCCGATCTCACCAACCGCCAGATGGCGCTGTTGCTGATCGTGTACCTCGACCCTGGCCCGCATACGGTGCGCGGACTGGCGCGCGGATTGAATGTTTCGAAGCCGGTTGTGACACGCGCCTTGAACAGGCTCGGGTCGCTCGGCTATCTGCGGCGGGAGCGCGACGACAGCGACAAACGGAATATCTATGTCGCGCGCACCGTCGAAGGGGCAAGTTTCCTTGAAGAATTCGGCCAGTTTCTCGGCTCCAAACCCGGCATCGCCGCCGGGCGACTCCCTGCGTAGGAGCTTTGCGCTCACCGGGCCCCGACGCCCGCTCGATACCGAAACTCAGGCCGTGCGGCGCGATCTCGCCGACATTCGCCTCGCCGAATACGTATTCGCGCCGCATTATGCCGCGCCCTTGGCTATGTCGGTCGCGACGCCCGCGCCGTTTCGGACCGGGCCTGCGGAGGATGCGCCGATGATTGCCATGCTTGCGGTGGGCGATCTGGTCGAAGCGCTCGATTTCGCCGGTGGCCAAGTCTGGGGCACCGCGCCACGGCTCGGCCGGGTCGGCTATATCGCTCAAGCCGCGCTGGCCAGCCTGGGCGACATCGATTGACGCTACGGGTTTTCATTGATGGCGCGGCCGGGACCACTGGCCTTGAGATTCGCGAACGGCTGAGCGGCCGGACCGATCTGGCGCTCGTCGCGCTCGACGATGCGCAGCGCAAGGACCCGGTCGCGCGTGCCGAAGCGCTGAATGCCGCCGATTTCGTCATCCTCTGCCTGCCCGACGACGCCGCGCGCGAGGCCGTGGCAATGATCACGAACCCCGAGACACGGGTGATCGACGCATCGACCGCGCATCGCACCGCGCCCGGCTGGGTCTATGGCTTTGCCGAGCTCGACCCCGGTCAGGCCGAAGCGATCGCTGCCGCACGCTATGTGACCAATCCGGGATGCTACCCCACCGGTTTTCTCGCGCTCGTTCGCCCGCTGGTGCGCGCCGGGATTGTCCCGCCCGACTGGATTCTCAGCGTCAATGCCGCCTCTGGCTATTCGGGCGGCGGCAAGACGATGATCGCCGATTTCGAAGGCGGCGCCGAGGCCACCACGTACCGCGCCTATGCGCTCGATCTCGACCACAAGCATGTGCCCGAAATGCAAAAGCATGCGCGGATCGAGCATGCACCGATTTTCACGCCCAGCGTGGCGCGAACATATCGCGGCATGGTCGTCGACGTGCCGCTCGCGCTCCACGCGCTCCCGCGCCGCCCCACGGTCGAGGCGATCCGCGCGACTCTGGCCGACGCCTATGCAACAAGCCCCGTGATCCGCGTCGCCGATCCCGGCGCGCGCTTTATCCGCATCGAAGACGATGCCAGCACCGACCGCATGACACTCCACGTCGGTGGCGACACCGCGACGGGGCAGGCCCGGCTCATCGCCACGCTTGACAATCTCGGCAAGGGCGCCAGCGGGGCGGCAGTGCAGAATCTCAACATCATGGCCGGGCTCGACCCGCAGGCGGGACTGATCCTATGAACCAACCCGCAGGCAAGCTGCTGCTGTTCGGGGCCACTGGCGATCTGGCGCAACGCATGCTGCTGCCGTCGCTTTATGGCCTGCACGTCGACGGTCTGCTCCCGCCGGGGCTGACGATCACCGGCACCGCACGCTCGCAGCATGACGATGCCAGCTACCGCGCCTTTGCGGCCGAAGCGCTCGACACCTATCTGCCCGCCGATCGCAAGAATGATGCTGCTGTCGGTCAGTTCCTTGATCGGCTGGGCTATCAGCCACTCGACGCATCGCATCCGCAGGGCTTTGATGCGCTGGCGACCAAGGTGGGGAGCTGTGACCAAGGACTCGCGATCTTCCTGTCGACGGCGCCATCGCTGTTCCGCGCGACAATCGCCGGGCTGGCGGGCGCAGGACTCGCCTGCGACGGCGTGCGGATCGGCCTCGAAAAGCCGCTCGGCACCGATCTCGAGACGAGTCGCGAGATCAACGATGCGGTGGCCGAGGTCTTCCCCGAGGACCGCACGTTCCGCATCGACCATTATCTGGGCAAGGAAACCGTCCAGAACATCCTCGCGCTGCGCTTCGGCAACACGCTGTTCGAGCCGGTATGGAGCGCGCGCGGGATCGATCACGTCCAGATTACGGTTGCCGAGACGGTCGGGCTGGAAGGCCGCGCGGGCTATTACGAAAGCTCGGGCGCGCTGCGTGACATGGTGCAGAACCACATGCTCCAGCTGCTCGCGCTGATCGCGATGGAGCCCCCAGCCCGCTTCGATGGCACCGCGATCCGCGACGAGAAGGTCAAGGTGCTGCGTTCGCTCCGCCCGATTGTGGAGGCCGACGCGCCGCAGCTCACCGTCACCGGCCAATATGTCGCGGGCGCGGTCAAGGGCGAGGCCGTACGCGGTTATGCCGACGAACTCGGCAAGCCATCCCCAACCGAAACCTTCGTGGCGCTAAAGGCGCATGTCGATAATTGGCGCTGGCAGGGCGTGCCCTTCTACCTGCGCACCGGCAAGCGCCTGCCCGCGCGCCATTCGGAAATTGTCGTCCAGTTCAAGCCGGTGCCGCATTCGATCTTCGCCGAACGTGGCGGCAAGCTCCAGCCGAACGCCCTCGTCATCCGCTTGCAGCCCGAGGAATATGTGCGGCTGCTCGTGATGGCGAAGGAGCCGGGACTCGACCGCGAGGGCATCCGCTTGCGCGAAGTGCCGCTCGACCTGTCGCTCGACACCGAATTTGCAGGGACCCGGCGGCGGATCGCTTATGAACGGCTGCTGCTCGACCTGATCGACGGCGACCCGACATTGTTCGTGCGCCGCGACGAAGTCGAAGCGCAATGGACCTGGATCGACCAGATCCGGCGTGGCTGGGAAGCCCATGGCATGAAGCCCAAACCCTATACGGCGGGCAGCTGGGGCCCATCGGCGGCGATTGCGCTCACTGAGCGCGACGGGGTGACGTGGCACGACGAATAACATTTCCAAGGACCGAGCATGACCGAGATCGAATGGTGGGATTACGACAACGCCGATGAAATGGCCGATGCGGTCGCGGGCGATGCAGCGTTCATCGTCGAATCGGCGATCGATGCGCGCGGTGCCGCCGTCATCGCGCTGCCCGGCGGCAAGACGCCGCTTGCGATCTATGACAAGCTCGCCAAGGCCAAGCTCGACTGGAAGCGGGTGACGATCCTGCCGACCGATGATCGGCTAGTGCCGATGGGCGACGCGCTGTCGAACATCACCGCCATCGCCAAAGTTTTCCTGCCCAAGGGCGTGCGCGTGCTGCCGATCACCAGCGAAGCCGCGAGCGATTACAAGGCGGCCGGGCGCGCCGCCGACGCCCGGTTGCAAGACGTCCACTGGCCGCTCGATCTGTGCGTGCTCGGCGTCGGTGCCGACGGCCACACCGCCTCGATCTTCCCCGGCCCCGATTTCGATGAAGCGGTGAACGGCCCCAAGGAACGCCGCGCGGTTGGCGTCATGCCCGCCGATCTGCCCGCCGAAGCCCCGGTTGCGCGCGTCACCCTCACCCGGCAGGCGATTGTCGCCAGCCGCGCGTTGATGCTCGCGGTCACCGGTCAGGCCAAGCGCGACGTGATCGAGCGCGCGATCAAGGACGGGCCGATGTCGCCCTATCCGATCGGCCGCGTGCTGTCGGATATCGAGCTGCCGATCGACATTCACTGGAGTGCGTAAATGAGCCTCAATGCCGAGATCGCTGCCGTCACCGACCGGATCATCGAACGGTCGAAGCCGGGCCGTGCTGCCTATTTGGCGCTGATCGATCGCGAGCGCGACACCGGCGTCGATCGCCCGATGCTCGGTTGCGCCAATCTCGCCCACGGCTTCGCGGGGACCGAGGAAGACCGTGAGACGATGAAGGCGGGGCGCGCGATGAACATCGGCATCGTCACCGCCTATAACGACATGCTGAGTGCGCACGCGACCTATTATCGCTACCCCGAGCAGATGAAGATCTGGGCGCGCGAGGCTGGCGCGACCGCGCAGGTCGCAGGCGGCGTGCCCGCGATGTGCGACGGCGTGACGCAGGGCTTTCCGGGCATGGAACTCTCGCTGTTCAGCCGCGACACGATCGCGCTGTCGACCGCAATCGCGCTGAGCCACGGCATGTTCGAAGGCGCCGCGCTGCTCGGCATTTGCGACAAGATCGTGCCGGGGCTGCTGATGGGCGCGTTGCGCTTCGGCCATCTGCCGATGATCCTGATCCCCGGCGGACCGATGCGGTCGGGCATTTCGAACAAGGAAAAGGCCCGTACCCGTGAGTTGTATGCGGAGGGGAAAGCGAGCCGCGACGAACTGCTCGATTCGGAAATCGCTGCCTATCATTCGAAGGGCACCTGCACCTTTTACGGCACGGCGAACTCGAACCAGATGATGATGGAGATGATGGGCCTCCACGTCCCCGGTGCCGCTTTCGTCAATCCGGGTACCAAGCTGCGGCAGGCACTGACGCGCGCCGCCGTCCACCGCATCGCCCAGATCGGCTGGGATGGCGAGGATTACCGCCCGATCGGCCACTGCGTTGATGAAAAGGCGATCGTCAACGCCGCGATCGGCCTGCTCGCGACCGGCGGCTCGACCAATCACTTGATCCATTTGCCGGCGATTGCAGCGTGCGCCGGGATCACGATCGACTGGGAAGATTTCGACCGGCTCTCGCGCGTGGTGCCGCTGGTCGCGCGCGTCTATCCGAACGGATCTGCGGACGTGAACCAGTTCGAGGACGCCGGTGGCCTCGGCTATGTGATCCGCGAGCTGCTGAGCGAAGGGCTGCTCCACCGCGATCTGCTCACCGTGTCGGGCGACGATCTGTCGGCCTATGCAACCAAGGCGGCGCTCGAGGACGACAAGCTCGTCTGGCGCGATCCCGGCGCGAGTGGCGACGATACCATCCTGAAGCCCGCCGCTGCCCCCTTCTCGCCCGAAGGTGGCTTCCGCATCCTGACCGGCAACCTTGGCCGCGCATGCATCAAGGTCTCCGCTGTCGAGCGCGACCGCTGGATCATCGAAGCGCCCGCGCGGGTGTTCGATGATCAGGCCGCCGTGCAAGCCGCGTTCAAGGCGGGCGAACTCGACCGCGACGTGATCGTGGTGGTCCGCTTTCAGGGACCGCGCGCGAACGGCATGCCCGAATTGCACAAACTCACGCCACCGCTCAGCGTGCTGCAGAATCGCGGCTTCAAGGTCGCGCTCGTCACCGATGGCCGGATGTCAGGCGCGAGCGGCAAGGTGCCGTGCGCGATCCACGCCAGCCCCGAGGCGCTGGGCGATGGCCCTCTGAGCCGGGTCCGCGACGGCGACGTGATCCGGATGGATGCCGAGGCGGGCGTCCTCCACACGCAGGTCGACGATGCCGAATGGGCCGGTCGGGTGCCCGTCTCGCCGCCCCCCGCCGCAACTGGTACAGGCCGCGAGCTGTTCTCCCTGTTCCGCCACGGCGCCAATGAAGCCGAAAAGGGCGGCAGCGCACTGCTCGCCGCGATGGGCGCCTGATGCAGGTCGTTGCAGTCGATATCGGCGGCACCCATGCCCGCTTTGCGATCGCCGAGGTCGCGCGCGGTCGGGTGCAATCGCTCGGCGAGCCCGTCACGCTCAAAACCGCCGAATACGCCAGCCTCCAGACGGCGTGGGAAGCATTCGGCGCACAGGCGGGGCCCCTCCCGCGCGCGGCCGCGATTGCGGTGGCGTCGCCGGTCGGGGGCGAGCTGATCAAGCTCACCAACAATCCCTGGGTGATCCGCCCCGCGCTGGTGAAGGAACGGCTGAACGTCGACGATTATGTCCTGATCAACGATTTCGGCGCGGTCGGCCATGCCGTGGCCCAAGTCGATGACGCGATGTTCGAAACGATCACCGGGCCTGACCAGCCGCTGCCCGACCGTGGCATCATCACGGTCTGCGGCCCGGGCACCGGCCTCGGCGTCGCACAGGTCTTGCGGATCGCCAGCGGCTATCACGTCCTCGAAACCGAGGGTGGTCACACCGACTTCGCGCCGCTCGACAGCATTGAGGACGCAGTGCTCAAGCGGCTGCGCGCCGATCATGGCCGCGTCTCGGCCGAACGCGTTGTCTCCGGCCCCGGCATTGTCGGGATTTACCGCACGCTTGCCGAGATCGAGAAGCGCGACGATCCACGCATCGACGACAAGGCGATCTGGACCCGCGCGCTCGAAGGTAGCGACAGCCTCGCGCTCGCCGCGCTCGACCGCTTCTGTCTCAGCCTCGGCGCTGTCGCGGGAGACCTCGCGCTGGCGCAAGGCGCAAAGGGCGTGGTGATTGCCGGCGGGCTCGGCCTGCGGCTCAAGGACCACCTCGCCCGCTCGGGCTTCGCCGAACGCTTCGCCGCCAAGGGGCGCTTCCGCAGCATGATGGAGGCGATCCCGGTCAAACTCATCACCCATCCCCAGCCCGGCCTGTTCGGTGCCGCCGCCGCTTTCGCTCAGGAGTTCGCCCGATGACCGATATTGCCGACATCATGCGGACCAGCGCCGTCATCCCTGTACTGGTGATCGACGACGCCGCGACCGCCGAGCCGCTCGCCGAGGCGCTGGTCGCGGGCGGCCTGCGCGTGCTCGAAGTGACGCTGCGGACGTCGGCGGCGCTCGACGCGATCTGCGCGATGAAGCGCGTGCCGGGCGCGATTGTCGGCGCCGGGACCGTCGTCAACGCCGAGCAATTCGCGCAAGTAATGGACGCAGGCGCCGAATTCATCGTCTCGCCCGGCCTGACCGAGCGACTGGCGACCCCGATCATCGATAGCGGCGTGCCGTTCCTGCCCGGCATCGCCAATGCGGCCGACATCATGACCGGGCTCGACCTGGGCCTGACGCATTTCAAATTCTTCCCGGCGATGGCGGCGGGCGGCCTGCCCGCGCTCAAGGCGCTCGCGGCGCCCTTCTACCAGTGCAAATTCTGCCCCACCGGCGGCATCACCGAAGTAACCGCACCCGACTGGCTGGCGTTCGATCCAGTGCTGTGTGTGGGTGGCAGCTGGGTGACGCCCAAGGGCGCGAGCATGGCTGAGGTTGAGGCACTGGCGCGCGAAGCAGCGGGTTTGCGCAACTGACGACTTTCGCCACTACGCCCCCGTTTGTCCCGAGCAACGTCGAGGGACGGGCGGCAAGCGAGTCGCAACGTGTCTCGACTTCGCTCGACACGAACGGCTGGGGAGAAAGCAACCCAGCCGAGCGGCGGTCAAATCCCGTGCGCCGCGCGGTACGCCCGCCATTTGGCGACGTTGATGTTATGCTGGTCCAACGTGTCGGCAAACACATGCCCGCCACTCCCGTCTGCCACGAAGTACAGCGCCCGACTCTCCGCTGGATCGAGCACCGCATCGATACTCGCGCGGCCCGGATTGCAGATCGGCCCCTTAGGCAAGCCCGTCATCGCATAGGTATTATAATCGTTCACCGCGTGCACTTCGGACAGCAGGATGCGGCGCCCGAGCGGCTTCCCCCTGGTGAGCGGGTAGATAATCGTCGGATCGGCCTGAAGCTTGATCCCCTGCTTCAACCGGTTCGAATAGACCGCCGCCACCGTCCGCCGTTCGCTCGGCTTGCCGGTTTCCTTCTCGACGATTGAGGCGAGCACCAAAGCTTCCTCGGGTGTCCGCACCGCCAGCCCCGGCTTGCGCTTGGCCCAGGCCGCCGCGAGATAATTGGTCATCGCATCCTGCATCCGCTTGACGATCGTCGCGCGGTCATCACCGCGTTCGAAGCTGTAGCTATCGGGCAGTACTGATCCTTCGCGCGGCGCCTCGACGCTGCCCTTCAATTCGGTCATCGCATCGAGCCGTTCCTTGACCAAGATCGAAGGCCACCCCTCCGGCACGGTCACAAAGCGCTGGAGCGTCTTGCCGCCCTGCAACAACTTCAGGATGTCGGCTTCACTTAGATGCGCGGGGAAGCGATATTCGCCCGCCTTGATCCGCGCGCGCGCACCGAACAGCCGCGCATAGATTTTGAAGCGATCGGCCGAATGGATCGCGCCGATTTTTTCGAGCCGCTGCGCCGTGCCCGCCAAAGTCGCACCGTCGCTCACCTCAAAACGAGTGCTGGCGCCCAGCGGCCCGCGCCCGCCCCATTCCTGCAACACCAGAAACGCGCCCGCCGCGAGCGCGAGCACGAGGATCAATCCGAAACAACCAAGCCTGCGCATTGCCGTTGGGCCTTTCGGGCTCAGTCCATCGCCTTCATGATGATGCTCGCGTTGGTGCCGCCAAAGCCGAACGAATTGTTGAGCACCGCTTTCACGCGGCGCTGTTTCGCGACATGCGGCACCAAGTCGACGCCCTCGGCGCCTTCGTCGGGATCGTCGAGGTTGAGCGTCGGCGGGACAATCTGGTCGCGCATCGCGAGAATGCAGAAAATGCTCTCGACCGCGCCCGCGCCACCCAGCAGATGGCCGATCGCCGATTTGGTCGAGCTCATCGACAAAGTGCCGATCGCATTGCCGAACAAGCGTCGCACCGCGCCCAGTTCGATCAGATCGGCCATCGTCGAGGTGCCGTGCGCGTTGATATAATCGATATCGCCGAGCGACAGCCCCGACCGCTTCATCGCCATCGCCATTGATCGATAGGCACCTGCCCCGGTCGGCTCAGGCGCGGTGACGTGGTAGGCGTCGCCTGACATGCCATAGCCGATCACTTCGGCGTAGATTTTCGCGCCGCGCCGCTTGGCATGCTCATATTCCTCGAGCACGAGCACACCGGCGCCCTCGCCCATGACGAAGCCGTCGCGGTTCTTGTCGTACGGACGGCTGCCCTTTTCGGGCGCGTCATTATACTCGGTCGCGAGCGCGCGTGCCTGCGCGAAGCCGGCGATCCCGATCGGGCAGATCGCGCCTTCAGCACCGCCCGCGAGCATCACATCGGCATCGTCGAGCATAATCATCCGCGCGGCATCGCCGATCGAATGGGCGCCGGTCGAGCAAGCCGTGACGACGGCATGGTTGGGGCCCATCAGGCCATATTTGATCTGCACTTGCCCCGAGATGAGGTTGATCAGCCGCCCGTGGACGAAGTGCGGCGACACGCGGCGCGGCCCGCGTTCGTGCAGGACGAGCGACTCGCTCTCGATCCCCGGCAATCCGCCGATGCCCGAGCCGATCGAGCACCCCGTGCGCAGCCGCTCTTCCTCGCTCATATCCGTCAGACCGGCATCCTCGAGCGCCTGGCTCGCGGCGTCGATCCCGAAAATGATGAAGGGATCGACCTGGCGCTGCACCTTATGATCGACGCGCTTGCCCGGATCGAAGCCGTAAGGATGATCGGCGGGCTTGACCTCGCAGGCGATGCGGCAAGCATAATCGCTCGCGTCGAAGCGCGTGATCGTGCCCGCGCCCGATTTCGACGCCAGGATATTGGCCCAGGCGGTCTCGACATCGGCGCCGAGCGGCGTCACGAGGCCCAATCCGGTTACGACAACGCGGCGCATCGCATTTTCCTTCTTCACGTCTTGGGCAACATACGACGGGTCAATCGTCGAATTGCCAATAGCGAAACGGCCCCTCGCCCCGGAAAACCACTGGGACGAAGAGCCGGTTCATGTTGATCGGCCCGCGCGGGCCCGTTGGCTGATCGGGCCTGATCGGGCGGCAGGGCCACCCGCCCGGCTCAGCCCTGATGCTCGTCGATATAGGTGATCGCATCCTTGACGGTGCCGATCTTCTCGGCCGCATCGTCGGGGATTTCGACGCCGAATTCTTCTTCGAATGCCATCACCAGCTCGACGATGTCGAGGCTGTCGGCGCCCAGATCATCGATGAAGCTTGCATCTTCGGTCACCTTTTCGGCTTCGACGCCGAGATGCTCGACGACGATCTTCTTCACGCGATCGGCGGTCTCGCTCATGCTATCTTCCCTCTTCGATATTGGGGTTCGTGTTTCCTCATCGCACGTAGAACGGCGGTCGAGCGCTGACAAGAGGAGTCAGAGCATCGCCATGCCGCCGTTGACGTGGATTGTCTGGCCCGTGACGTAAGCAGCCTCGCGGCTCGCCAGATAGACCACGGCGGCGCCGATGTCCGCGCCCTCGCCCATTTTGCCCATAGGGATGCGCGCATTGAGCGCCTCTTTTTGCGCATCGGGCAAGCCATCGGTCATCGCGCTCGCGATGAAACCCGGCGCGACGCAATTGACGGTGATGCCCCGGCTGGCGAGTTCCTGCGCGAGCGCCTTCGACATGCCCACCAGCCCCGCCTTGGACGCGGCATAATTGGCCTGACCCGGATTGCCCGTGGCGCCGACAACAGACGTAATCGAGACGATTCGGCCAAAACGCGCCTTCATCATCGGTCGCGCCGCCGCGCGCGCGAGCCGGAACGCCGCCTCCAGATTGACCCTGATAACCGTGTCCCATTCCTCGTCCTTCATCCGCATGACGAGGTTGTCGCGCGTCACCCCGGCATTGTTGATGAGGATGTCGAGCTTCCCCCCGAGCGCCTCAACCGCCGCCGGCACGAGGGCATCGACGGCCGCGCCATCAGCAAGGTTGCACGGCAGCGCGACATGATCGCCGCCGAGGCTATCGCGAAACGCGGCAAGCTTGTCGGCATTCGACCCCGACACCGCCAACCGCGCGCCCTGCCCCGCCAGCGCCTGCACAATCGCCGAACCAATCCCTCCCGAAGCGCCAGTCACCAGCGCGGTCATGCCTGTCAGGTCGAACATCATTTGCTCCCTCAAATCACTTTCGCCAGCGCTTCGATATCGGCCATCGTCACGACGCTCAGCGTCTCAACCTCGACCGTGCGCTTGTTCATCGGCCCGAGCACCTTGGCACCGAATTCGACGAACTGCTCCACCCCTGCCGCCGCCATCGCGAGCATCGATTCGCGCCAGCGCACCACGCCCGTCACCTGATCGACCAGCCGCGCGCGGATGATGTCGGGGTCGGTGATCGGGGCGGCCAGCACATTGGCATAAAGCGGCACCAGCGGTGCGTCGATCCGGGCGGCTTTCAGGCGGTGTTCCATCTGGTCGGCAGCGGGCTGCATCAGCGAGCAATGGAACGGCGCCGACACCGGCAGCAGCATACCCTTTTTAACGCCATGTTCCTTGCACAGCGCGACCGCGCGCTCGATCGCGCCGATATGCCCCGACAGCACGACCTGTCCCACCGCATTGTCGTTGGCGATCGCGCAAACCTCGCCCTCGGCCGCCGCATCAGCAATCGCCTGC
This sequence comes from uncultured Stakelama sp., assembly GCA_964449575.1. GTDB lineage: Bacteria > Pseudomonadota > Alphaproteobacteria > Sphingomonadales > Sphingomonadaceae > Sphingomonas. The sequence continues at coordinate 11,444 of CAYUYZ010000006.1, read as the reverse complement.
GCCTGCTCGATCGTCGCGCCAAGCAGCGCCGCCATGCCGCCGACACCGGGCGGCACCGCTTCCTGCATCGCCCAACCGCGCAGTTTGAGCAGCCGCGCGGTCGTCGGGAGGTCAATCGCCCCTGCGGCACAGAGCGCGGTGTATTCGCCGAGTGAATGGCCAGCGACAAATGCTGCCTTCTCGGCCAGCCGCACGCCGCCCTCGCGTTCCAGCACGCGCAGGGTCGCAATGGCATTGGCCATGATCGCCGCCTGCGCATGCTCGGTCAGCATCAGCGCCTCGTCGGGCCCTTGCGTCATCAGCCGGAACAAATTCTCGCCGATCGCGTCATCGACTTCCTGGAAGGTCTCGCGCGCGACCGGACTGGCGTCGGCGAGCGCACGGCCCATGCCGACCGCCTGACTGCCTTGTCCGGGAAAAATAAATGCGCGCACGGGCCTCTCCTTGCTGTTTATGATGAGCGCCCGCCTAGAAACCCGCGCCCCCCTTGGCAAGCGCGCTTGCTTTTACGCGCGTTTCGGCTATGTGCCCGCGCTTCGGGTTCGCCCGGAATGAGTGAGGACGACAGCCGGAGGGGTCTCGCGATGGTCGCGACGATCAGCAATCGGCCAAGATGAAGGACAAGACATGGCTCTTTACGAGCATGTGTTCCTTGCGCGCCAGGATCTGGCTCAGGCGCAAGTGGACGCACTGGCGGAAATCGCCACCAAGATCGTCGAAGACAATGATGGCAAGGTCGTCAAGACCGAGACCTGGGGCCTCCGCAGCCTGGCGTACAAGATCGCCAAGAACCGCAAGGCGCATTATGTGATGCTCGAAATCGATGCCCCTGCCGGTGTCGTCGCCGAGCTCGAGCGCCAAACGCAGATCAACGAAGATATCATCCGCTATATGACCGTGAAGGTCGACGCACTCGAAGCCGGGCCGACGGTGATGATGCGCAAGAGCGACCGTGGTGAGCGCGATAGCCGCCGTGGTGGTGAACGGGGCGACCGGCCCGATCGTGGCGACCGCGGTGATCGCGGCGACCGCCCCCGTCGTGACTTCGACGGCGAATAAGGAGCATATAGACAATGGCACGCCCATTTTTCCGCCGCCGCAAGAGCTGCCCCTTCTCCGCGAAGGACGCCCCCCGGATCGATTACAAGGACGTACGTCTGCTGCAGGGCTTCGTGTCCGAACGCGGCAAGATCGTCCCGTCGCGCATCACCTCGGTGAGCGCGAAGAAGCAGCGCGAACTCGCCCAGGCGATCAAGCGCGCCCGTCATCTGGGCCTGCTGCCCTATATCGTTAAGTAAGGAAGGACTGACATGGAAGTCATCCTGCTCGAACGCGTCGAGAAGCTCGGTGCCATCGGCGACGTCGTCAAGGTAAAGGACGGGTTCGCCCGTAACTACCTGCTCCCCAACAAAAAGGCGCTTCGTTCGAACGCCGCCAATCGCAAGGTCTTCGAGACCAACCGCGAGCGGATTGTGGCCGAAAACGCCGCGCGCCGTGCCGAGGCCGAAACCGAAGCCAAGACGATCGACGGCATCACGATCACGATGATCCGCCAGTCGTCGAACACCGGCCAGCTTTACGGCTCGGTCGCGGTCCGCGATCTGGTCGAGGCGCTTGCCGCCGACGGTCACAAAGTCGCCAAGAACGCGATCGTGCTCAACAAGCCGATCAAGGCGATCGGCATCTATGACGTGAAGGTCACGCTCCACGCCGAAGTCGCCGTGACCGTCAAGGTCAACATCGCGCGCTCGCCTGAAGAAGCCGAAATGCAGGCCAGCGGCGTCAACGTCATGGAAGCGATGTTCGAAAAGGACGAGGCTGGTTTCGTTGAGGATTATGATCCCAACGCCGAACCGGGTGCGACCGCCGAAGTGCAGTCGTCCGACGCCGAGGGCGACGCTGCCTAAGCGCCTTACCTTACCGCGATATCAAGGAACCCCGCAGTCAGCCTGGCTGCGGGGTTTTTCGTACCCGTGGAAAACTAGGCCTCGGTGGCAACATCGCGCCGCTGGTTAGCCTCTTCCAACAATCTTGCCGCTTCCTGGAGAAAGTCGCGGGTGACACCGCTGGCATAGGGATTCATGGTCTGGATTGCCGAAAACAGCTCGAACGAGTCATCCTTGATGAGCGAGCACAGATCGAGCAGATGTTCGTACGACCGCGTGCTCAAACTCTCCGCCGGTGCCGATATGTTAATCAGCGCCCGCCCGATCAGGTGTGACAGAGCCTGCACGTAGGACATTTCGAGATCATGCTGCTCAGGCGTCGTCACATGGACGCTGAGGCCGATGCGGCGACCAAGACGGGCAACGGCTTCATGCGCGCGCCCTCTGACGGGGCACACGATCAGTCTCTGGCCGACGAGTCCGAGCTTGGCGCTCTGCGGCCCGAAGAGCGGATGGGTCGCCACCACATCGACCGATTCGGGCAGATGCTCGGTCATCCACGCCGCTGGGAAGACCTTCACCGACGCCACGTCGACAACCAAGCTCCCCGGACGAACGACCGGCGCGATCGACTGGATCACCGCAAGCATGTTTTGAACCGGCACTGAGATTACCACGACGTCGCAGCGTGCAGCAGTGTGGATGTCGACAAAGCTGACGCCGAGCGAGCGAGCGACCGCGCTCTGATCGTGCTGATCACTGGCGGAGATCGCAAAGCGCCCGTGCAGCATCTGCGCCGCGAGCTGCCCAAAGCGGCCAAAGCCGATCAGTCCGAGTGTCTTCATGGCGGGCCTATAGCAGCGTCATATCGGAAGGCTACCGCCCGGCCTGGGGCATTGATCCTGGCTACTCGCCTCACTTCCGCCCGAACAGCTTCTCGATATCGCCGTGCGCGAGCTTTACCCAGGTCGGGCGGCCGTGGTTGCACTGGCCCGAATGCGGGGTGATTTCCATCTCGCGCAGCAAGGCATTCATTTCGGCGACCGACAGCACCCGCCCTGCCCGCACCGATCCGTGGCATGCCATTGTCGCCGCGACATGGTCGAGCCGTTCCTTCAGCGACAGCGCCTCGTCATAGGCCGCAAGATCGTCGGCGAGGTCGGTGACGAGGCCGATCACGTCGCTTTGCCCGAGCAAGGCGGGCACCGCGCGGACGAGCACCGCGCGCGGCCCGAAACGTTCGAGTTCGAGGCCCATCTCGGCCAGATCGCTTGAGCGTGCATCGAGCCGGTCGCACGCGACTTCGTCGAGCTCGACGACCTCGGGCAGCAACAGCGCCTGCCGAGCCACCCCGCCACCCGCGAGCGCCTTGCGCATCTGTTCGAGCACCAGCCGTTCATGCGCGGCGTGCTGGTCGACAATCACCAGCCCATCCTCGGCCTCGGCGACGATATAGGTTTGCGCGACTTGCCCACGCGCCACGCCAAGCGGGAACACGACCGGCTCGGGCGGCGGCGCCCAGGCAGGCTCGGCGCGCGCTTGCGGGGCGCTCGCGGCAAAGAAGTCAGGACGCCGGTCGTGCAGCGTGGCCGTCGCGGGCGATGATGCAGCCCAGCCCGCTTCCCAAGCCGGTGGTGGCACCGGCTCGGACCGCCACGCCGCCATTGCCGCTGCATCGGGGCGCGGCGCGCTGCGGTGCCCCGCGTCGTCGAGCGCCCGCCGCAAGCCGCTCACGATCATCCCGCGCACCAGCGCCGGATCGCGGAAGCGCACTTCAGTTTTGGCCGGGTGGACATTCACATCGACCTGGTCGGCGGGCACCTCAAGAAACAGCGCGACCACGGCATGGCGGTCACGCGCGAGCATCTCGGCATAGGCGCCGCGCACTGCGCCGACCAGCAGCCGGTCCTTCACTGGCCGCCCGTTGACGAACAGATACTGGTAATCGGCGATGCCGCGATTGAAGGTCGGCAGGCCCGCGACGCCGCCGAGCACAATCCCTTCGCGCTCGAGCTCGATGATGACGCTGTTGTCGATCAGCGCGCGATCAGTGAGCGCCGCGACTCGGCTCGGGCGATCGGCGGCGGGCGCAACGTTGAGCGCCATCCGCCCGTCATGGCTGAGCTGAAACCCGATGTCCGGCCGCGCCATCGCCAGCCTTCGTGCCACGTCGATACAGGCTGCATATTCACTTCGCGCGCTGCGCAGAAACTTGCGCCGTGCCGGGACATGCGCGAACAGCCCCTCGACCCGCACGCGTGTGCCCGGCGGCAGACCGGCGGGACCTTCCTCGACCAGCGCGCCATTATCGACCACGCGGCGCCAGCCTTCGGCCCCGCGTACCCGGCTTTCGAGCGTTAGCCGCGCGACGCTGGCGATCGAGGGCAACGCCTCACCCCGGAAACCGAGCGTCTCGACGGCCTGGATCGCGCCATCATTCAACAGCTTGTCGGGCAGTTTCGACGTCGCATGCCGCTCCAGCGCGAGCGCCATGTCGTCGGGCGTCATACCGATGCCGTCGTCGGTCACTTCGATCAGATCGGCGCCGCCCGCGGCAAGGCTTATCGTGATGCGCGTCGCCCCGGCATCGATCGCGTTTTCGATCAGCTCCTTCAACGCGCTGGCGGGGCGTTCGACCACTTCACCGGCGGCGATTCGATTGACGACATGTTCGGGGAGGCGACGTATTGACATGGCCGATTCTCTAGCCCAAGCGGCGGCTTTCCGCGACCCGAATACACAATCAGCCGGGACGGCGAGTCTCACGGCTCGACCGGGGAAACGGAAGAGAATGCGCATCGCCTCGCGTGCTCACCGCGCCTGGCCTGAAACAGGATTTTAGATGAACTTCTCACGGTTCTTCAATTTCATGTCGCACGACATGGCGATCGATCTGGGCACGGCCAATACCGTGGTGTATCTGCGTGGTCGCGGCATTGTCCTCAACGAGCCATCGGTGGTGGCGATCGAGACAATCAACGGCCAAAAGAAGGTCAAGGCGGTCGGCGACGACGCCAAGCTGATGATGGGCAAGACGCCCGACAGCATTCAGGCCATCCGCCCGCTTCGCGACGGCGTGATCGCCGACATCGACGTTGCCGAACAGATGATCAGCCACTTCATCCGCAAGGTCCACGGCGGCAAGAGCCGCTTCATGCGCTGGCCGCAAATCGTGATCTGCGTGCCGTCGGGCTCAACCAGCGTCGAGCGCCGCGCAATCCGTGACGCCGCGCAAAATGCGGGCGCGAGCCAGGTTTGGCTGATCGAAGAGCCCATGGCCGCCGCAATCGGCGCCGACATGCCCGTCACCGAGCCGATTGGCAGCATGGTCGTCGACATCGGCGGCGGCACCACCGAAGTCGCGGTGCTGTCGCTGCGGGGCCTTGCCTATACCACCTCGGTGCGGGTTGGTGGCGACAAGATGGACGAAGCGATTGTCTCCTATGTCCGCCGCAACCACAATCTGCTGATCGGCGAAGCCACTGCTGAGCGGATCAAGCAGGAAGTCGGTGTCGCCAAGGCCCCGCTCGACGGCATTGGCCTGACGATCCACATCAAGGGCCGCGACCTCGTCAACGGCGTGCCCAAGGAAATCCAGATCAATCAGGGCCAGATCGCCGAGGCGCTGAGCGAGCCGGTCGGCACGATCGTCGAAGGCGTGCGGATCGCGCTGGAGAATACCGCGCCCGAGCTGGCCGCCGATATCGTCGATCAGGGCATTGTCCTGACCGGCGGCGGCGCACTGCTGACCGGTATCGACGAAGTGTTGCGCGATGAGACCGGCCTGCCCGTGACCATCGCCGACGATCCGCTGACATGCGTCGCCATCGGCACAGGCCGCGCGCTGGAAGACCCGATCTTCCGCGGCGTGCTGCTCAGCGCCTAAAGCCGGTCGATCGGGGGGCGCCACCATGGCATCGCGGCCACGGCGTCCGGGCTTTTCGCGCCGCGCGCAATATGGCCAGTTCGTTGGCTATGTGATTCTGGTCGCAGGCGGGCTGGTCGCGGCTGTCCTGCTCGCGCTCTCAAGGTTCGATCCGGCCACCTTTGGCGCACTTAGGACGTCGGCGGCCACGGTCACCACGCCGATCTCGTCTGGGTTTGCGGGGATCACGCGCTGGATCGCCGCCGTGCCGCAAGGCGTTGGCGACTATTTCGCGGTCAAGCAGCGTAACGAAGCGCTCCGCGCCCAGATCGCCCAAAGCAAGGCCGATATCATGCGCGCACGCGGGCTCGATTATGAAAACCGCCGCCTGAAACGACTGCTTGGCGTGCGCGCGCAAGTCGCGACGACTGTAGTCTCGGCGCATCTCGTCAGTTCGACCGCGACCAGCACCCGGCGCTACGCTGTGCTCGACGCTGGCAGCCAGAGTGGCGTCGAAGTAGGCCAACCGGTGCGCGGACCCGAAGGCTTGGTCGGGCGCGTGGTTGAAGTCGGCCTGAACAACGCCCGCGTCCTGCTGCTGACCGACCCGGAAAGCATTGTCCCGGTGCGGCGTGCGCGCGACGGCTTGCCCGCGATTGCCGCCGGCCGGGGCGATGGCTTGATCGAAATCCGCGCGGTCAACGCCGGCAGCGCGGTGTTCCAGCCCGGCGACATCTTCATGACATCGGGCACCGGCGGCATTTTCTCGCCCAATGTGCCCGTCGCCCGCGCGACGGCGGGTGGGCGCGACACCACGACCGCCCGGGGTTTCGCGCGCGCCGACACCTTCGACTATGCGCTGGTGGAACGTGCTTTCGTGCCGATGCCGACCACGCCGGAGCGCGCGCAATAATGGCCAGGCACCGCGGCCCCTTTGATCCGGCGCCGCTCCCCGTCGCCGCGCTGATCATCCCGAGCGGGTCGGTCATCGCTGGGTCGCTGCTGACCCTGCTACCGATGATCGCCAGCATGCCCCTGTTCCCGCCATTCGGCTTCATGATGCTGATCGCCTGGCGCCTGGCGCGGATAGAGGCGCTGCCCGTTTGGTCGCCGCTGCTACTGGGTCTGGTCGATGATCTGTTCAGCGGCCAGCCGTTCGGCAACGCAATGGTGAGCTGGACGGTGGCTTTCATCGTCATCGATTTGCTCGACCAGCGGCTGGTCGCGCGCGATTTCTGGCAAGACTGGCTGCTGGCATCGGGCGCGATAACCGCCTATCTGTTGTTCGGTCGGCTGATGGCAACCCCGCTTCAGGCACATGTAGATACGATCGTGTTGGTGCAGATTGTCGTGGCGGTGATGCTCTACCCCATCGTTGCGCAGTTCATTAGCTGGCTCGATCGCCGAACATCAGCGACGACGGCATGAACCGCCCCTCAAAGATCATTACCGAAGCGCATCAGAATTATGGCTTCAGTCGCCGTGCGTTTGCGCTTGGGGCGGTGCAGGCCGGTGTCGGGCTGGTGCTCGCGGGGCGGATGGCGTGGCTGTCGATTGCCGAGAACCAGCATTATGAAATGATGGCCGAAAGCAACCGCGTGAACCTGACGCTGGTGCCGCCGCGCCGGGGCTGGATCGTCGATCGGCACAATGTCCCCATCGCCAATAATCGCACCGATTTTCGCGTCGACATCATCCGCGACCGGCTGCGCGACGAAGAAGCCGTGCTCGCCCGGCTGGCGACGATCCTGTCGCTGACGCCCGAAGACGTCGAACGCATCCGGCTCGATCTGAAGCATGCCGCCGGTTTCCAGCCGGTTCAGGTCGCAGACAATCTCGACTGGGAGCGCTTCGCCGCGATCAATGTCCGCTTGCCCGAATTGCCCGGTGTGGCACCGACGCAGGGCTTTGCGCGCTACTATCCGGCGGGCGCCGCCGTCGCCCATCTGACCGGCTATGTCGGGGCAGCGTCGGCCGAACAATATAAGGCGGCCAAAGACCCCCTGCTCGTCACTCCCGGCTTCAAGATTGGCAAGGACGGGCTCGAAAAGGCGCTCGAGGGTGAACTGCGCGGCTCGCCGGGGGCGAAGCGCGTCGAAGTCACCGCACATGGCAAGATCGTGCGCGAACTCGCCACGCGCGCCGACACGCCCGGTGCACCGATGCGGCTAACGATCGACGCGGGCTTGCAGGAATATGCCGCGCGGCGCCTTGGCACCAATTCGGGCTCGGTCGTGGTGATGGACTGTTTCACCGGCGAGATGCTCGCGATGGTATCGGTACCCGCTTATGATCCCAACAGCTTTTCGGATGGGATCAGCCACCTTGAATGGCAAATGCTGTCGCAGGACGACCATGTGCCGCTGATGAACAAGGTGATCCAGGGCCTCTACCCCCCAGGCTCCACGGTCAAGCCGATGAACGCGCTGGCGCTCCAGGCGGCGGGGGTTGACCCCAGCGCGCGCGTCAATTGCTCGGGCGCGTTGCGCGTCGGCAGCGGCGTGTTCCATTGCCACAAACGCGGCGGGCATGGCGGCGTCGATATGAAGCATGCCGTGATGCAGAGCTGCGACATCTATTTCTACGAAATGGCGCGGCGGCTCGGCTATGATCGCATCGCGCCGATCGCCCGGCTGCTGGGGCTTGGCCAGAAATTCGAGCTGCCGTTCGGCTCGCAGCGCTTTGGGACGATGCCCGATGCGGCGTGGAAGCTGAAGAAATACAAGGAAGCATGGACCGTCGCCGACTCGCTCAATGCGTCGATCGGTCAGGGTTATGTGCTCGCCAACCCGCTCCAACTCGCGGTGATGGCCGCGCGGATCGGGTCGGGGCGCGTGGTGGAGCCGACCCTGCTGCTCGACAAGGTCCGCCGCGACTGGCCCGCGCTGGGTGTCGATCCGGCCCATCTCGCGGTCGTGCGCAGTGCCATGTACGGCGTGGTCAATGAAGGCGGGACCGGGGGTGCCGCGCGTCTGCTCGTTCCCGGCGTTGCGATCGCGGCGAAGACGGGCACTGCGCAGGTCCGCCGCATCACCATGGCCGAGCGCGCTTCGGGCGTGCTCAAAAATGGCCAGCTGCCTTTCAAACTGCGCGATCACGCACTGTTCGTCTGTTTCGCGCCTGCCGACAAGCCGCGCTACGCCGCCGCAATCGTGCTCGAACACAATGGCCACACTGAGCGCAATCTCGACACGCCGCTCATCGGCCGCGACATCATGACCTATTTGTTCGACCGCGACCGCGCGGTCGCCTCGCTGGCCGAGATCGAACCAAGCTGGGGCGGCGACATCCCGACGCGGATGGCCGCGCGCGAGGCCGAGTTCCGCCAATCGGCCGCGACCGCCGCCAGCGACGCGGCGACCGAAACCAACGCCACCGCCGCCACCGAAGCGCCCGCCGTCAATGCCGCCGCCGAAGCCAGCAACACCACTGCCGCGATTGTCGGCAACAGCAGCACCGGTGGCGTCGCCGCCGATGGCACGACGGAGGACCAGTGATGGCAACGCGTTACGGCATGGTCCCCCGCCCTTTCGCGCAATTGCCGTGGCGGATCCTCTTGTTCGTGATGGCGATCGGCGGTTTTGGGCTGGTTGTGCTCTATTCGGCGGCAGGCGGACATTTATACCCTTGGGCACTGGTGCAGGGGATTCGCCTCCTCGTCTGCCTGGCTGGCGCGATCATGCTTTCGCGCGTGCCCGAACGCTGGTTCAGTTCGGGCGCGCTCCCGATTTACGCGATCCTCGTCGTGATGCTGGTGCTTGTCGAGCTCGTCGGTGCCGTACGCGGCGGCGGGCAACGCTGGCTCGACCTGGGCATTATCCGGCTTCAACCCTCCGAGCTGATGAAACTGTCGATCGTGCTCGCGACCGCCAAATTCTATGACATGCTCCCGCCCAACGAAACACGTCGTTTCGGTGCGATCTGGCCCGCCGCCCTGATGATCGGCATCCCGGCCCTGCTCGTAATGAAGCAGCCCGATCTCGGCACCGCACTGATGATCTGCGCGGGCGGCGCGACGGTGATGTTCCTCGCCGGGGTCCCGCTGCGGTTGTTCGTCGGCGGCGCGCTGACCTTGGCCGCCGCCATCCCGCTTGCCTTCAATTTTCTGCTGCGCGACTATCAGCGTAATCGCATCGCGATCTTCCTCGATCCCGAAAGCGACCCGCTTGGCATCGGCTACCACATCAGCCAGTCGAAGATCGCGATCGGATCGGGCGGCGTCCTCGGCAAGGGCTTCCTCAACGGCACGCAAAGCCACCTCGATTACCTGCCCGAAGGGCACACCGATTTTGCGCTGGCGACGATGATGGAAGAATGGGGCCTGGTCGGCGGATTGCTGTTGATCGCCGCGTTCTTCGTGATCGTGCAATGGGGCATATCGGTCGCGATGCGCGCGCAGACCCGCTTTGCGAAGCTGACCGCCGCCGGGCTGACCGCGACGATTTTCTATTATTTCAGTATCAACATGGCGATGGTGATGGGCCTCGCGCCCGTTGTTGGCGTGCCCTTGCCGCTGATCAGCTGGGGCGGATCATCGGTGATGACGTTCATGTTGTGCCTCGGCATCTTGATGGCGATCGAGCGCCAAAATCGCGGCGTCGTGCGATTTTGAGCGAATGACGCGTTCGGTCGGCAACTGCCGACTGGGTCGGCAGCCGCGCGCAAAAATAGCCGTTGCAATGCGCCGATGCGGCTGCTAACCGCCCGCTTCCGATCGAACGGGGTCACGCCCCTTCCCGGCACGGACGCATAGCTCAGTTGGTAGAGCAGCTGACTCTTAATCAGCGGGTCCTAGGTTCGAGCCCTAGTGCGTCCACCATTTCCTCCATGAATTACAATGACTTAAGGGGCGGTCAAAGGTTGGCGCTCTCCTCCCTTCGCTCTACTAGGTAGCTCTCTAGGTAGCAGCAAATAGAGCGACTGGTTTGCTCGCTTTAGCTGTTTGTCGCGTCCTGGGTGTGGGCGCATTCGGAATCGCAGAGATGTCTGCGATAGCGCGAAAGCCGCGAGGGTAGTTTTCAGTTCGCAGAGTTTTCGACAAATGCCCGTGTGCGGGCCGCTTGTCGCATAAGTCTGACGCACTGCGTCGTGCTTCACATACCTGTTTACAACGCTGGAGGTCCGACGAGATGAGCCAAAGGTTCACCCGCGAAGAGTTCTATGAACTGGTTTGGTCAAAGCCGATGACGCACCTATCCTGCAAGCCGATGCCTATGGCGGATATGGCGAGCTCTACCGCGAGGGCCGCACCCCTGCGCCTATCCTCGAAGCTGGCTGCTTTGCCCATGCGCGGCGCAAGTTCTTCGAGCTCGCCGATGTCGAGGGTGCAGCTCGCCGCAAGAGTCGCGGCCAGCGCAGCAGCATGATCTATCCGATTGCGCTTGAGGCCGTGCAGTGCCTCGTTGCGCTGTTAGACTTTGAGCGCACCATCAATGGCAAGACTCCGGCGGAGCGGCTGGCCGTCCGCCAGGACCTCAGCGCGCCGCTGATGGCAGAGCTCCACACCTGGCTCACGGCTCAGGTCGCCAAGCTGTCGCGCAGCCATGATCTGACCAAAGCCTGTCTCTACATGCTCAAGCGCTGGGACGCGTTCGCCCGCTTCCTCGACGACGGCCGCATCTGCCTCACCAATAATGCTGCCGAGCGCGCGCTGCGCTGCATCCCGCTTGGCCGCAAGGCATGGCTGTTCTGCG
>CAYUYZ010000005.1:0-121676 GCA_964449575.1 uncultured Stakelama sp. | reverse complement strand
GCTTGTCGGCCTGCGGATGGCGCTCCGCCGACAGCACGCGCGCGACCCGGAACGCCGCGAGCGCCGCGCCGGGATCTTCGACGCCCTCGACCTCCAGCCCGATGCGGGTCAGCGCCAACACGATCTCGTCGAGCGACGCCGTGGTGTCGAGATGCTCCTTGAGCCACGAAAGGGTGAATTTCATCGTGAACCCTTTCGTGCCTTGGCGCGGGCCGTGGCCCACAAGATACGCGTGAATTTCATGCGCCGACTCCCCCGCTGAGCGTCGGCACGTCGAGCACGCCGAAGCCGTAATGCCGCAGCCAGCGGATATCGCCGTCGAAGAAGGCGCGCAGATCGTCCATCCCGTATTTCAGCATCGCCAGCCGATCGATCCCGCAGCCGAACGCGAAGCCCTGCCACACATCGGGATCATAGCCGCCCGCCTCGATCACCTTGCGGTGGACCATGCCGCTGCCCAACACTTCCATCCAATGGTCGCTGCCGCCGATCACGCGCTTGCCGTTCTGGATCGTGTAGCCGACATCGACTTCCGCCGATGGCTCGGTGAAGGGGAAATAGCTCGGGCGCAGCCGCAGCACGATGTCGTCGCGCTCGAAATAGGCCTTCAGGAACGTCTCGAGCGTCCATTTGAGATGACCGAGCGTGATGCCCTTGTCGATCACCAGCCCCTCGACCTGGTGGAACATCGGCGTGTGGGTGGCGTCGCTGTCGCTGCGATAGGTGCGGCCCGGTGCGATGATATACACCGGCTTGTCGCCGCCCGCCGCCTGCATCGCGCGGATTTGCACGGGCGAGGTGTGGGTGCGCAGCACCATCGGCGTTTCATGCTCGCCTGCGAGATAAAAAGTGTCGTGCATCGCGCGCGCCGGATGCGTCTCGGGAATATTGAGCGCGGTGAAGTTGTACCAGTCGGTCTCGATCTCCGGCCCCGTCGCCACGGCGAAGCCCAGATCGGCGAAGATTTCGGCGAGTTCATCCATCACCTGGCTCACCGGATGGATCGTGCCGAGCGGCAGTGGCTCGGCCGGGAGCGTCATGTCGAGCGTTTCGGCGGCGAGCCGCGCATCGAGCGCGGCGCGATCGAGCGCGGCCTTGCGCGTCGTCAGCGCTTCGGTGACGGCTTCGCGCAAGGCGTGGATGCGCGGGCCTTCGCTCTGGCGTTGCTCAGGCGACATGCCCCCCAATGTCTTCAGCAGCGCGGTAACAGCCCCCGACTTGCCGAGCGCGGCGACGCGGATCGCCTCGACGGCATCGGGCGTGGTTGCCGCGTCAATCTGGCCGAGCAAATCGGCGCGCATCTGGTCGAGGTCAGTCATGCTCGCAGTTCCATTACAGCTTCTTCGGCAAGGTCAATCGCCCAGATAACAAGCGCGCCGTCTTCGGGATCGTCACGCTCGCCGACCGACACAAATTCATTGGCGCGCAGCACCTGCTGCGAGGCGGGATTGGCGATGCTCGTTTCGGCGGTCAAGCCACGATGGCCATCGGCGCGGGTGATCGGCAGCAGCGCGGCAATGGCTTGCGTCATCACCCCGCGCCCCTGATGCGCAGGCGCAACGCCATAGCCCAGCTCATAACAGCCATCGGCGCCACGCTTGGTGAAGCTGACCATGCCGATCACCTGATCCTGCTCGACGATCATCCATGCTACCGGCGCTATGGTCGTCGCGGCGACGCCCGCTGTCACGCCGCGCAGCATCGCCAGCACCTTGGCCGGTGCGATGCCGCCGTCGCACAGCCGCAGCGTGTCGCCACGATCGGCTTCGCCCAGCAGCCAGCCGAAATCGGCATCGGTCATCGCCAGCAATCGGATCATCGGGTCACCCTCCCTCGAAAAACCCCAAGAAAAAGGGCGCCGGTGTTGCCACCGACGCCCCATAATCATGCTCGCGCCAGAACCGCTCAGGCGGCCTGGGGCAGAGCCGCCTTCGCTTGCGCGATGATGCCGCTAAACGCGCCGCCTTCGTGCATGGCGAGATCGGCGAGGACCTTCCGGTCGAGTTCGATGCCGGCGAGCTTCAGCCCGTGCATGAACTGCGAATAGGTGAGGCCCTCGGCGCGGACGCCGGCGTTGATGCGCTGGATCCAGAGCGCGCGGAACGAGCGCTTCTTAACCTTGCGGTCGCGATAGGCATATTGCCCGGCCTTTTCGACGGCCTGGCGAGCGATGCGGATCGTGTTCTTGCGACGGCCATAATAGCCCTTCGCCGATTCGAGGATCCGCTTGTGCTTGGCGCGGGTGGTTACACCCCGTTTGACGCGTGCCATTTATCTGTGCTCCCTCAGCTCAGGCCGTACGGCGCCCACGCCTTGACGGTCGCGGTGTCGGCCTTCGACAGCACCGAGGTGCGGCGATTCTGGCGAATATATTTGGCGTTGTGGCTGATCAGCCGGTGACGCTTGCCCGCGACACCATGCTTCAACTTGCCCGTCGCGGTCAGCGTGAAGCGCTTCTTCACACCGCTCTTGGTCTTGAGTTTGGGCATTTTCGTCTCCTTCGTTTGCGCGACGATCTATGAACGACCACGGCAGCCCATACCGGCCGGACCATTCCTCTTACTCGCGGAAAGGCGGGCGCATAGAGGAAGGCCTGGCAAAAGGCAAGCGCACTTAGTGGCCGCGACAGGCGAGCGCTTCGATGATGTCGTCCACCCGCGCGGGTTCGCCCGCCGCGATCACTTCGCCGATGCTGCCGCTCGTTAGCGGATCACCCTGCCAATCACACATCCGCCCGCCCGCGCCTTCAACCACCGGCACCAACGCGGCGAAGTCGTGAATCTTGAGCCCCGCTTCGACGACCACATCGATATGCCCGCTCGCGAGGCAGCCGTAGTTATAGCAATCGCCGCCGAGCACGGTTGAGCGCACCTGCGCATCGAGATGTTCGAACGCGTGCAATTGGTCATCGTCGAACAGCGCAGGCGAAGTGGTCGCGAGCAGCGCTTCGTCGAGCGTCTTCACCAGCCGCGTGCGTGCGGGCGCGCCGTTGAACATCGTCGGCTGGCCAATCACGCCGGTCCAGCGTTCGCGCAGGATCGGCTGGTCGATCACCCCGATCATCGGCCACCCCTCGACGACCAGCGCAATCAGCGTGCCGAAGATCGGGCGGCCCGAGATGAACGCGCGCGTCCCGTCGATCGGATCGAGCACCCAAGCGCGCCCGGTCTTGCCGGGTTTCGCCCCATATTCCTCGCCGACGATCGCATCGTCGGGAAAGGTCCGCTCGATCAACTGACGCATCGCGGCTTCGGCAGCGCGGTCGGCCAGCGTCACGGGGGAGGCATCAGCCTTGCTCTCGAGCCCGAATTCAGCCCGAAAATAGGGCCGGATCGCGGCACCCGCGACATCGGCAAGGGCGGTGGCAAGATCGATATCGGCTGGGGAAACGCGCATCACCGCTGCCTAGCCGCGTCGCCCGCGCAACGCCAGACTCGCATCCGTCACAAAGCCCTGACAAAAGGCGGTCATGCGCCATTTGATCTCATCGCTCGCCGCCATTGCGCTCATCGCAAGCCCTGCCGCCGCGCAGCTGCGCCCGCTGGTCGCGCCGCCCGAAAGCGCCGCCAAGGCGAGCAGCGACGGCGTCGATGTCTTCGTGGTCAACGAAGGCCCCGAAGCGGCGCCGGTGACCGCGCCCGAGACGATCGACACGATCGCCAGGGACGGCACCGCGCTGACGCTCGAACTGATCCGCTCGACGGCCGATACGGCGCCCGTGCCGCCCGGGGGCTTTGCCAAGCTGCGCTACCGGCTCGCGCCGATCCGGGTCGACACGCCGCAAGTCGCGACAGCGCCCCCGCGCGCGCCGCGGCCCGAAGAACCCGGCGAGACCCAAGTCGCCGATTCGCATGGCCTTGCGAGCGGCTTCCTCGGGCGTTTCCGCCCCTATGAACCGACCTATGTCGCAATCGGATCGGGGCAGGAAAATACCAAGGCGCAGTTCAGCTTCGCGATGCGGCCCTTCGGCGGCACCGGCGCGCTGTCCTATCTCAATGTCGCCTATACCCACACCTTCTTCTGGGCGTTCAACCGCGCGTCGGCGCCGATCACGACCACAATCTACAGCCCGGAAGTGTTCGTCGACGTGCCGGTCGGCGAGCAGGTCAATGTCGCCTTTGGCTATCGCCATAGCTCGAATGGCGGTGGCCCGCGCGATTCGGTCGATGCCAATCGGCTCTATCTGCGGGTCAACAAGGCGTTCGATCTCGGGCGCGGCTGGCGGCTCGATGTCGCGCCGCAGGGCTGGGTGTTTTTCGGCACGCGCGGCATCGCCCGCGATCTCGATCGTTTCTGGGGCAATGCCGGGATTACGGCCTCGATCGCCAAGCGCGACGGTCTAAAGCTGCAAGTCTATGGCCGGGGCGACCCGACCAGCGGGCGGGGTTCGGCCGAGCTGTTCCTGTCCTATCCGCTGCAGCGGATCGGCGGCGATGTTGGCCTTTATCTCTTCGGCCAGGCCTTCACCGGCTATGGTGAGACTTTGCCGCGTTATAATCAGCAAGCCACCACCGCGCGGATCGGGATCGCGCTTACCCGCTAAGGGCCCGGTTGGCGCGGCGCCGCCGGTCGGCTAGTGTTCGGCCAACGTCTTTTTGAGGATCGATCCCATGCGCCTTGCCCTTGCTGCCGTCGCTTTGTTCGCCGCCACCCCGGCGCTTGCCGAACTCAAGCCGGGCGCCACCGCGCCGCTGTTCACGGCGCAAGGATCGGTGGCGGGTCAGCCCTTTTCGGTCGACCTGAAGGCCGCCCTGAAGAAGGGGCCCGTCGTGCTCTATTTCTTCCCCGCCGCGTTCACGCCGGGGTGCAACGCCGAAGCCCATGCCTTCGCCGAGGCGATTGCCGACTTCAAGGCAGCGGGCGCCACGGTGATCGGGATGACGGCGGGCAATACCGACCAGATTGCCAAATTCTCCAGCGCTTATTGCGCGGGCAAATTTCCGGTCGCGGCGGCCACCCCGGCAGTAGCGGCAGGCTATGACGTTGCCCTCAAGAAGCCCGACGGCAGCGCCAGCGGCTATACCAGCCGGACCAGCTACGTGATTGCACCCGACGGCAAGGTCTTCTTCGTGCACAGCGACATGAGCGCGGCCGAGCATGTCAACACAACCCTCGCCGCCGTGAAACGTTATCGCGCAACCCGTCGCTGACCTTCGCGCGATCAGCCGCAGCGCTCACCGAATATTAGGCCTTTTCGCGTTAGAGCCGACGTGTTCGGCGCCTGCATCACTGCGGGCGACAATGCGATGATGGGCTTGGCAGTCGATGAGCGGAAGCAGGGCAGTGCGGCAGGTGACGCAATTGGCGGATCGGCATTCGGCCGAACAGTCAATGTTCGACCGTGTGCGCGATTTTCTGACGCGTAACGCGCTTGGTCCCGATCCGGTCAATTATGAATTCGGCTATCGCGTCGCGAGCAATCCCGACAGCGACCTTGCGCGTACGGTTGATGAACTCACCGACGGTGGCATCCGGCTGACCCGGACGGACATTGAAATGCTGGGCGGCGCGGTTGGCATCGGCGCCACGCCTCCTTCCGAATCGCAGCGCGAGGCAATCGGCCAGGTCCTCGTCGCGCAAACCCAGATGCAGGTCGAAGGCTTTCAGGATCTGGTCGCCAACATCCGCAGCGAAGCGCGACATTGGGCCATCGGTATCGGTGTCCGACATTGTCCGGCTGACGAGCGCGATGCTCGAACGCGTCCAGAGCACCGAAGAACAGCTTGAGGCCGCCACCCGCGAAGCCGATGAACTGCGCCAAAAGCTCGAAGAAGCGCGCGACAACGCCCAGCGCGATCCGCTGACCGGGCTCGCCAATCGCCGTGCCTTTGAAGAAGGCTTTGCCGAGCGCGCCGCTCGCGGTGCCAAGATGGGCGTGGCGGTGTGCGACATCGATCACTTCAAGCGCGTCAACGACGGGTTCGGGCATGCAGTCGGCGACCGGGTGCTGAAGGCAATTGCCAAGACACTGTCCGAACGCTGCGAAGGCCAGTTGGTCGCGCGCTATGGCGGCGAGGAATTCGTCGTGCTGTTCGCCGATCTGACGCTCGACGCCGCTCATCTCCTGCTCGAAACCGCGCGCGAAGAAGTGTCGCGCAAACGCTACCGCCTGCGCGAAACCGATGTGCCGCTCGGCGAAGTCACTTTTTCCGCTGGACTGACGATGGCCCGGCCGAATGAACAGGCGAGCGACGTGTTCGTGCGCGCCGACGGTCTGCTCTATGCCGCGAAGGCCGATGGGCGCAATTGCGTGAAGATCGGCTGATCGTTTCGGTAAAATTCGCCATAAGTTGGCATGTGACGCTTCGCTGATCGGTGAATAATACGAAACTACCCGCATCGCTGCTGTCGCAACCGCAGATTTCGTCCCTTTTTCCGACTTGGCACGGTCGATGCAAACCCCTTGGGCATCGCCGCCGAATGGTTCGGCTGGCGGTTCAAGAGGGAGAATTTCAATGGCTCGTTTCGAATCGGCTCAGCGCGTGGTGCTTTCGGTAGCAGCGTCGCTTTTCGTTGGTGTGCTGATGTTTTCGGCTGCCGTTCCCGTCATCCCGGTTGCCTGATCCAGGCACGATTACAGGAGTGAAAGCGATGACGAAGATTCTCACCCCCGGCCTGCTCGCCTTTGCGATGACTGGCCTGCTCATCATCGGGCATAGCGCCCTGATCACCGTGGTGGCCGGCGCCTGATGCGCGCCGCACCACGCCAGGCGCGCGACCCGCGACGCGACGTGGTGCCGATTTCGCGCGCCACGTCGCGCCGAAGGGCCTAGGCTGCGCGCCGATCGCAGGCATCACGCCCGCGCGGGAGCCGCACATGGCCAAGGCCCAGAAGAAATCGAACAAGGAAATCCGCAAACCCAAGGCGGAAAAACCCAAGAAGCTCAACGCGTCGAACCCGTCGACCAAGGGCGCGGTGACCCCGGCCGGCAAAGCTTGAGCGCGGCCATGGGTGACGACGACAGCTATATTTATGACGAAGCCAGCGGCGAATGGATCAGCGCCGCTGCGGCGGCGGCCGCACCCGCCGACAGCGATCGCGTCGAAGTGCGCGATTCGGTCGGCAATGTGCTCGCCGATGGCGATCAGGTAACGCTGATCAAGGATTTGACGGTCAAGGGCGCCGGGCAAACGCTCAAGCGCGGCACGCTGATCAAGTCGATCCGGCTGACTGGCGACGCCCAGGAGATCGATTGTAAACATGACGGGATCAAGGGCCTCGTCCTGCGCGCGGAATTCGTGCGCAAGCGCTGAGGCCCTTTACCCTTGGGGTCAGCCTTTGCGGCTGGCTTCGAACAGGAACCAGGCGCGCTGTTCGGCTTCGTCGGTCCAGGTGTCGAGAATGCCGCTGGTGGCATTGTCCTTGGCCTCATCGACGATGCCCTTGGCTTCGCGCAACGCCGCGATCAGCTTCAGATTATCGTCGCGCAGTTCAGCGAGCATATCGTCGGGCGCAACATAGCTCTCGTCATTGTCCTTGATCGTCTGGTGCCGCGCGATGTCGCCGATTGAGCGCAATGTGGTGTTGCCGGTCTTGCGCACGCGCTCGGCAATCGCATCGGTGGTCGCAAAAATCTGCGCCGCCTGCTCGTCGAGCAGCAGGTGATAATCGCGGAAATGCGGGCCGGACACATGCCAGTGGAAATTCTTGGTCTTGAAATAGAGCGCAAAGCTGTCGGCGAGGATCGCGTTGAGCGCCTCGGCGACGGTCTTGGTGGCGTTTGATTTCAGGTCGGTCGGGGTCTTGAGCGCTGCTTCGGTCGCCATCTGCGATCTCCTGTGCGGGTGAATCGTTGCGATAATGATTCGCCTAGCAAATTGTATCCATCGCGACCGGGAGAATCTTCGATCAGACTGGGCGAAGGGCTAGATCAGCCGAAACGCGCTCAGTGCAGCAACGATCGCCGCCACCAACAGCAGCGCGCCGACAGGCATACGTGCGACCCGGGCGCGCAGTCGGGCGACACCGTCCCCCCCCAGCGCCAGCGCGGCGGCAACGATCACCGCGCCGCCGATCGTCGCGCCGACGGCAGCAAAGGCGGGCTCGCCGACCCGCAGCGCAATCGCCATCGTCAGGAACTGCGCGCTGCCAAAGCCGAGCGTCAGCATCCCGATCAGCGGCGTGACGAGCGGCCCGGTGCGCCATCCGGTCATCGATTCGGGCGGCTTGAGCTTGGCGAAACACCCGAGTCCGGCCGCGGCGAGCGCAATAGCAAGGAACAGCGCGCGCGCGTTGGGGGTCAGGCGCGGTGCGATTAGCGCGCCCCCGGTCGCCGCCAGCGTATTGACGATCGCCAGCGCAGCCACTCCCCCGGCCAGCACCAATGCGTGCTGACGGTAGCGTCCGCCAAGGCCTGCCATCAGCCACGGCGTGCGATCGGTCGCGTGTACCAGCAAGGCCGCGACGAGCGCCGCCATCAATGCGTCCATGCCCGTCCCAATCCGTCAAGGCATTTGCTATGGGGTGTGTTGCGTAAAGATGACGTTAGCCGGTCACGCCCGCCCGCACAGGCTTGACTTTCGCGCGCGCCTCCGCCAATTGGCCCGCCTGTTCAAGCGGCGGGCACACCTGCTCGTCGCTTGTTGCTTTTTCAACTTCGCAGGATTTCGGGTCATGGCAAAGCCGACCACCGTCAAGATCAAGCTCGTCAGCTCGGCCGACACCGGGTTCTTCTACGTTACCAAGAAGAATCCGCGGACCAAGACCGAAAAGCTGAGCTTCAAAAAGTATGACCCGGTCGTGCGCAAGCATGTCGAGTTCAAGGAAGCCAAGATCAAGTAACGGCTGGCCTTTCCGAATCACCCGGCGTCAGCCGGTTCAAAGAGCCGCAGGCCCCGGGTCGTGCGGCTCTTCGCTTGTCGGGAGCAGCGCGTTCACTTGAGCGACGAACGCCGCGAGCGCGATCGGCTTCGACACATAGGCATTCGCGCCCGCCGCGCGGATCCGTTCCTCATCAGCGCGACTCGCATAAGCCGTGACCGCGAGAATCGGCGTGGTCCGCAGCGTCAGATCGCCGCGTACCTGCGCGATCAGGTCGTAACCACTGACATGCGGCAGCTGGATATCGGTAATCAGCAGATCGGGCTGGAACGCGCGCGCCCGCGCCACCGCCTCGCGCCCGTCGCGCACGCCTTCGGTCTCAAAGCCATGCGCGCGCAGCAGATCGCAGAAAAGTTTGAGGTTGAGTTCGTTGTCCTCGACAACCAGCACCCTTTTTGCCACGTCCGCGCCACATCCTTTTTCAGATCAGGTCTCCGATTAGGCAATGCGCGCGCGCGATACAAATGAAGACGCGGCGGCACTGGCGTTGCAGGCGCTGGTGTGGGCGCTCGGCGAGCCCGCCCGGGCCGAACGGCTGCTCGCGCTGACCGGGCTGACGCCTGAAGGGCTAAGGGACGGTGCCGATTCGCCGGCGGTACTGGCGGCGGTGCTGAGCTTCCTCGAAAGCCATGAACCCGATCTGATCGCCTGTGCCGACGCATTGGGCGTCACCCCGCCGACGCTCGTCGCGGCGCGTGCACGGTTGGAGGGTGCATGAAGCCGCTGCTGATCTGCGACTGCGACGAAGTGCTGCTGCACATGGTCCGCCATTTCGGCGTGTGGCTGCGCGAACGCCATGATATCGAATTCAACATGTCGGGCGGCGATTTCCGCAACAGCATGAAGCGCCCTGACGGCGCGCTCGTCGAATTCGAAGAAATGCGCGGGCTGATCGACGGCTTTTTCCCCGACGAGATGGAGCGCCAGACGCTTGTCGCGGGCGCGCGCGAGGCATTGTTGGCATTGAGCGCGACCGCCGACATCGTCATCCTGACCAATCTCGGCGATCATTGCCGCGATGCGCGCATCGCCCAGCTCGCCGCGTTCGGCATCGAGCATCGCGTCGAAACCAATCAGGGCGGCAAGGGCGATCCGGTCGCGCGGCTGGTCGCCGAGCATGGCCATCCGGTCACGGTGTTTGTCGATGATCTCGGCGTGCATCACGAATCGGTCGCCAAGCATGCGCCCGCCGTGCACCGACTGCATATGGTGTCCGAGCCCGAGCTGGCGCCGTACATCAAGCCCGCGCCGTTCGCGCATGCCCGCATCGACGATTGGCATGAAGCGCTGTCGTGGATTACCGAACGTTTCGCGCAAAATCTTCCTGCCCCCGACCAAGGAGCCGCCGCATGACCGACCGCATCGCCACCAAGCTCGCCGAACTCGGCCTGACGCTGCCCGCAGCAGCAGCGCCCGTCGCGGCCTATGTGCCGGCCGTCGAAGTCGGTGGGCTGCTGCACATCTCGGGCCAGCTGCCGTTCGCTGCCGATGGCGCGCTGATGACGGGTCGGGTCGGCGAGGATCGCGACCTCGATTACGCCAAAGCGGCCGCAGAACGTTGCGCACTGATGCTGGTCGCCCAGATGCACAAGGCTTTGGGGGTTCTGCACCGCGTTGAACGCGTCGTGAAGCTCGGCGTGTTCGTCAACTCGGCGCCCGGCTTCACCGATCAGGCGAAGGTCGCGAACGGCGCGTCAGAACTCATGGTCGCGCTGTTCGGCGAAGCGGGCAAGCACGCGCGCAGTGCAGTCGGCGTAGCGGTGCTGCCGCTCGGTGCGGTGGTGGAGATCGACGCGATCGTGCAGGTGCAGGGGTAAGCGTACCGAATAAGGGGTGATCACCCCCCGTTCGTGTCGAGCGAAGTCGAGACACAGGCCGCAAGCCAGTCGCTTGGTGCCCGTCCCTCGACGTTGCTCGGGACGAACGGAGGCGCGGGGCGAACATCACCCCAGCGCCGCGAGCTTTTCCTCGGCCTGCCGATCCAGCTCGGCGCGCGTCTTCTTCTCCGACGCGGTCTTCAGTTGCCCGCAGGCCGCATCAATGTCGCGCCCGCGCGGGGTGCGCGTCGGCGCTGAAATGCCGGCTTCGAAAATGATGTTCGAAAACGCCTTGATCCGCTCCGGCAGCGAGGTGTCATAGGGCGCGCCCGGCCAGGGGTTGAACGGGATCAGATTCACCTTGGCAGGCAGCTTGTACTTGCGGATCAGCCGGACGAGTTCGCGGGCATCGGCGTCGCTGTCGTTCTTGTCCTTGAGCATCACATATTCGAAGGTGATCCGCCGCGCGTTATTGGCACCGGGATAATCGGCGCAGGCCTGGAGCAGCTCCTCGATCCCGTATTTGCGGTTCAACGGCACGATCTCGTCGCGGATTTCCTTGGTGACGGCGTGCAGCGACACCGCGAGGTTCACGCCGATTTCCGCGCCCGCGCGCGCCATCATCGGCACCACGCCGCTGGTCGACAGCGTAATCCGCCGCTTCGACAGCGCCAGACCATCGCCGTCCATTACCAGCTTCAACGCATCGCGGACATTGTCGAAATTATAGAGCGGCTCGCCCATGCCCATCATCACGATGTTGGTGAGCAGCCGCCCCTCGGGCTGGCTGGGCCATTCGCCGAGCGCGTCGCGCGCGAGCATCACCTGGCCGACGATCTCGCCCGCACTCAGATTGCGCACCAGCCGCATCGTGCCGGTGTGGCAGAAGCGGCAGTTGAGCGTGCAGCCGACCTGGCTCGACACACAGAGCGTGCCCCGATCGGCGTCGGGGATGAACACCATCTCATAATCCTGCGCATCGGGCGCGCGCAGCAGCCATTTGCGGGTGCCGTCGGTCGAGACTTGGGCCTCGATCACTTGCGGTCGGCCGATGACGAAACGCTGTTCGAGCCACGGCTGCATCGTCTTCGAGATATCGGTCATTACCGCAAAGTCGGTGGCGCCGCGATTATACATCCAATGCCACAGCTGCTTGGCGCGCAGCTTCGCTTGTTTGGGTTCGAGCTGCGCGGTTTCGAGCGCGAGGCGAAGCTCATCCTTCGACAGGCCGATCAGGTCGATCCGGCCATCATCGCGGCGGGGCGCCACGCGCGGGACGGCCACGGGATCGACATGGCCGGGGATCGGCATATGGGCAGCAGGTTCGAGCATCGCGGGCACATAGCGACGCCCGCGCGATTTTACCAGCGCGTCAGGCAGGCGCCTTCACGGGCGTGGCGTAGCTCGCGAACGCGCCCAGCGCGCGTTGCGCCTGCTTGTACGCCTTGGGTTCGTGGATGCCGAGCCGGGCGCGGGCAGCATCGATCGGTTCGTTCAGCAGCGCGGGATAATCCTCGCCTGCCAGCCACGCGGTGCGCTTGCCACTGCGATAGCCTTCCCAGACAGCGCGGCTGAAGGCGAAGCTCTTGGTGACGAGAATCGATTTGATCGACGCGCCCACCGCAATGAACGCCCAGCCGAGCCCGCCGACCTGCGCATAGCTGAACGCGACAAGGCAGGCCTCGCCCAACGTTTCGTCCGCCTTATAACCGGTCAGCGTGTGCCAGATGTCGTGGGTGTCGCGGATGCGCCGCCCGAACCAGGCATAGGGGTGGCGCATCGGCACCTCGGCCTTGTCGAGGTTCGACACTTCGGCCAGCCCCATCGCGGTGTATCCCGTGGCGGCGAGGAAATCGCGATAGGCCGCGCCGACGGTGCCGGGCTTGAACGATGCGATATAGGCAGGGTCGGACAGCGTGTCGGCAAGCTCGATCTGGGCATAGGCCATTTCGCCGCCTTCGAAGCTGCGCACCAGCCGCTGGAAGTTGCGCTTGCCATTGCCCGCGTTGAGCGCGCGCATGATCACGAAAACCTGGGTGGTGTCATCGCCATTGCCCAGCAGCGTGCGCAAGGCGCGCCACGCCGTCTTCCAGTCACGACGATCGGGGATGAGCGTTTCGGCCATGAGCGAGTCCCTTGCTGACAGGCGTGTCAATAGCATCGGCGAAAGCAATTAAGCAATCGTTTCAGCGGAAGTCTGTGACGGGCCGATAGACGGGAACTCTGGACATAATGACCAGAACTCTTGACACGCTCAACGAATCGTGACAAGAGCTCTTGTCATATGGTCAACAGCTCTTGTCCTCATTCATTTCAGCGGCGTGGCGGCTGACCATGGAGAATCGCTTGCGCGTGCTGCGGGCCGAAGCTGGGATCAGCCAGGGCGAACTTGCTCAGCGGCTCGGCGTGTCGCGCCAGACGATCAATGCGGTCGAAACCGACAAATATGATCCGAGCCTGCCGCTCGCGCTGCGGCTCGCCAAAGTTTTTGGAGTGCCTGTCGATGCCATCTTCCTCGATGATTGGACCCCCGATGAACACGCCTGACCGGCCAAAGCGTTCGCCGCTACAACGCCTGGCCGTGTCGATCGCGATCTTCGCGCCGATTGGTGCGGTGGCGGGTTATTTTGTGGGTCGCACGCTAAAGGCCGCCGAACCGGGCGGGATACAGTTCACCTGGACGCTGGGCGAACTGTTCAGCGTTGTTATTGCCTTCATGCTCATCTTCAGCGGCGCGGTCGTGGCCTATGCCGCGACCAGCGACCGCCGCTGGAACCGGATGGTCGAGCATCAGGCGGCGGATGAACCCGTCGATCCCGCCGCGCGGACGAGCGGCGTGCGCCAGGCATGGGTATGCGTTTTGGCAGGTGGGCTGATGCTCGCGCCGCCGATCGCTGCGCATCTCCCGCTGGGGGTGGAGGCGCGGGTCGGCATTGCGGTTGCGATTGGCCTGCTGATGGTTGTGGAAACGTGGATCAACCTGAAGCTGTGGCGCGACGGCGATGAGCTGACCCGTGCCGTGATCGCGCAGACCGGCGCGCTGTGCTTCTGGTCGCTCCAACTGGCGCTGTTCGGCTGGGCCGCGCTCGCCAAGCTCGATCTCGTTGCCGATATCGACAGCTGGACGATGTTCACCGTGCTGATGGGGGCCTATCTGGTGGCGTCGCTTGTGATTTCGCAGCGCCGGGGGCTGACGCCGGGCTGAGCAGCGCAGCGCCGACACGAACTGCCACTTCCCGTTCTTGTCGAGCGAAGCCGAGACACGGGCGCGGACGTGTCGCTTGCGGCCTGTTTCTCGACTTCGCTCGAAACAAACGGGTTGATGGAAAGAACTCGGACTTTGAGCGCTTACACCCGCATCGGCATGATGACGTAGAGCGCCGGCGATTTGTCGTTCTCGCGGATCAGCGTCGGGGCGGCGGCGTCGGCGAGGTGGACTTCGACCGTGTCGCCCTCGAGCTGCGCCAGAATGTCGAGCAGATAGCGGCTATTGAAGCCGATCTCGAACGGTTGCGCGGCATAGTCGCCGGGGACTTCTTCGGCCGCCGTGCCATTTTCGGGGCTCGTCACCGACAGGATGATCTTGTCGCGGTCGAGCGCCATCTTCACCGCGCGGGTCTTTTCGGTGGCGATCGTCGAGACGCGGTCGACGCCTTCCTGGAACGCGCGCGGGTCGATCTTGAGGATGCGGTCGTTGCCGGTCGGAATTACGCGGCTGTAATCGGGGAAAGTGCCGTCGATCAGCTTCGAGGTGAGCAAAGCCTGCCCCAGATCGAAGCGGATTTTGGTGTTCGACAGCGACACGCCGACCGAACCGTCAATCTCGTCGAGCAATTTGCGGAGTTCCGCTACACATTTACGCGGCACGATCACGTCGGGCATGCCCTCGGCGCCGTCAGGGCGCACCACGGTGACGCGCGCGAGCCGGTGACCGTCGGTCGCCGCTGCCTTCAACACCGGCGTCGGATCGTCCGACACGTGCAGGAATATGCCGTTCAGATAATAGCGCGTTTCTTCGGTCGAAATCGCGAAGCGCGTCTTGTCGATGATCTGCTTGAGCGTTTCGGCGGGGAGTTCGAACTGCACCGGCAGTTCCCCTTCCGCGATCACCGGGAAATCGTCGCGCGGCAGCGTCGCAAGGCTGAACTTGGCGCGGCCCGCCATGATCGTCATCCGCCCTTCGGCCGCCGACAGCGCGACCTGGCTGCCTTCGGGGAGTTTGCGGACAATGTCGAACAAGGTGTGCGCCGACACCGTGATCGCCCCGGGCTGGTCGACGGCGGCGGCGACATGTTCGTTGATCTGCAGGTCGAGATCGGTCGCCATCAGCTTGAGCGTGCCTTCAGCCGTCGCCTCAATCAGCACGTTCGACAGGATCGGGATGGTATTGCGCCGCTCGACCACCGACTGGACGTGGCTCAAGCCCTTCAACAAGGTTGCGCGTTCGATCGTCGCCTTCATTCTGCTCCCCCGGGGCCGCCACCCCTGAATATTTGTTGCCCGGATCGGCTCCACAGGCAAAGCGCCAGCCTTATTCCTTAAACATAAAAAGGGCCGGGGCAATGCCCCAGCCCGCTTCATTCGGCCCTTGACGGGGCAGTTCGATCCGAAGCGTTAACAAAGCCAAAGCACGGCGGCACGGCGTTGTCGCATCATCGCTGGATAAACGCCGTCAAGCGTTGCATCTGGGGCGGGGCTATCGGGAGGCGACATGCGGCAGGGCAGGGATTTCATCGCGCGGCACGGTGAGACGGTGTTCAATGCCGCGCGTCGGTTGCAGGGCGATGCACCGCATACGCCGCTGACGCGCGCGGGCTTTGCGCAGGCCGATGAAATGGGCGCCGCGCTCGCCGCCTATCTCGGCCAACGTCCACCGTTGACGCTCTGGTCGTCGAGCGCGGGCCGCGCACTGCAAACGCTGGCGATCATGGCCGAGCATGTCGGGCTCGATTGGCACGCGGCGCATCCCGACAACCGGCTGGTCGAAATCGGCATGGGGAGCTGGGGCGGGCGCTATTATGCTCAGTTGATCGCCGAAGTCGGATCGGTGATCGATCCGGCGAGCGGGTTGCTGACCCCGTCGCCCGATGGCGAGACTTATCCGCAGATTGTCGCGCGGGTTTCGGCGTGGCTGGCCGATACCAACGATGACCCGGGCGACCGCCTCGTGATCATGCACGGCGTGTCGAGCTGCGTGCTGCGCGGGGTGATGACCGGCCTGCCGGTCTGGCCATCGCTCGGCGCCCCGGCAGCGCGGGGACTGCCGCAAGGATCGCTGGTGATGATCGAAGGCGGCGCTGAAACGGTGATCCACTTGGGTGGCGGGCACGCCCCGGCATGAAGCGATTGCTGCTCGCCGGGCTGTTGGTGGCGGGGTCGGCGCAGGCGCGCGACGCGCTGGGCGTGTATGATCGCTGGGGCGCCTTTCGCGATCCGTCGCCGCTGCATTGTTATGCGATTTCGAGCCCGCTCGGGGCGGCAAAAGCTGCGGCTTCACGCCCCTTCGTCAGCCTCAACAGCTGGCCGCGCCAAGGTACGCATGGTCAGCTCCATGTCCGGCTGAGCCGCGCGCGTGATCCCCGGGCGCGGGTGACGCTCAGCATCGGCGAACGGCGCTTCGACCTGGTCGCGGGCGATGCTGATGCCTGGGCGCCCGATGCGCGTACCGATGCCGCCATCGTTACCGCGATCCGCGAAGGACGTTCGCTCAGCGTCGAGACATTGGCGAAGGGCGGACGCCCCTTTGCCGATGTCTATCCGTTGCGGGGTGCTGCGACCGCGATCGACGCCGCCGCGCTCGGCTGCCTGCAGCGCTGAGCGGACTCGTTCAAATTATTCCGGCCTGACACGCGAGATTCCACCTTCATCACCCGAAAAATCGCTTTAGACATGGGGTGTTGCACGAAGTGGAGAAAGTGATGCGTCGCATGCTCAGGTGGCTGGTTTTAGCGCTGGCGTTCGCCGCGATAGCGGGTCCCGCGCAAGCCGAATGGCTGGAGGCGAGCAACAAGCATTTTATCGTTTACGGCAATATCTCCCGCCGTCAGCTCGCGACGTTCACCGATCGGCTCGAACGTTATGGCGCAGCGGTGCGTTATCTGTTCCGCTTGCCCGAGCCGCCCGGCGGCGGCGCAAATCGGGTAACGATCTATGTCGTCGGCGGCACCGGGGCGGTCCAGAAATATTTTGGCGGGCGCGGCGGCGGCAATGTCGCGGGCTTTTATCGCACCAGCGTCGAAGGGTCGTTTATCGTTACCCCGCTCAACGTTGACAGCGACAGCGAAGACTTTAACGCCAATCTCGTCCTGTTCCACGAATATGCCCATCATCTGCTGCTGGGGAACAGCAGCGCGATTTATCCCGGCTGGATGAGTGAAGGGCTCGCCGAGCTGCTGTCGACCGCGATCATCAACGATCAGGGCGCAGTGACCTTCGGTGCCGCCAACAATGCGCGCGCGGAGAGCATTTTCGCCGATAGCTTGATGTCGGTGAAATCGCTGCTCGAGTCGGATTCGCGCAAGCTCGACGATGAAGCAATCGACCAGAAATACGCCCGCGGCTGGCTGGTGACGCATTATCTGATGTTCAGCCGCAAGCGCGACGGCCAGCTCGACCAGTTTCTGCAACTGATCGCACAAGGTACCCCGCCTTTGAAGGCAGGGACGCAGGCCTTTGGCGACCTCAGCAAGCTCAATAACGAGGTCAATGCCTATCGCACCCAGCGGCTCAATGGCCTGATCGTCAAGCCCGACCAGTTCACCACCGATCCGGTCACGGTGCGCGCGCTGTCGCCGGCCGAAGCGTCGATCATGCCGCTGCGCTTCGAATCGGCGACCGGCGTGACCACGGCGGAAGCGAAGAAGCTTATCCCGAACGCGCGCAAGATCGCCGCTGGCAATCCGACCAATGGCTGGATTCAACGCATCGTGGCCGAGATGGAATATGACGCCGGCAACGACGCCGAGGCCGAGGCGGCGTGCGATCGTGCTCTGGCGATCGACCCTAAAAATCTGATGGCGATGGTCTATAAGGCGCGCGTCAATCTGCGCCGCGCCGTGGCGGCGAAGCCTAGCGACCCTGCGCTATGGCGCGATGCGCGCCAATGGATCGTCAAGGCCAACCGGATCGATCCCGATTATGCGCTGCCGCTGGTGCTGTTCTACACCAGCTTTTTGCTGGCGAACGAAACGCCGCGCCCCAGCGCGATCGACGGCTTGCTCCGCGCGGTCGAGCTGGCGCCGCAGGAAGACGAAGTGCGCCTGCTGGCGTTTGGTGCCCTGCTCGACAAGGGCAACTTGCCCGCCGCCCGGCGAGCCTTGGCGCCGGTGGCGTTTAACCCGCACGCAACCGGCGACAATCCGGTGCGGGCGATCGTTCAATTGATCGATTCGGGCGCCGATGTGGCGGCGGTACGCGCTGCCGCCGTCAAGTCCAAGCTGGTGGGCGATGCCGAGGCCGCTGGCGAATGACTCAGGCCGCGAGCCGCAGGGCCATCCGGTCCCAGATTTCGACCAGCGCCTGCGTCAGTTCGCGCATCATCGCTGCGTCATGCGCAGGACCGGGGGTGAAACGCAGCCGTTCAGTGCCGCGCGGCACGGTCGGGTAATTGATCGGCTGGACATAAACGCCATATTCGGCGAGCAAAATGTCGCTGATCCGCTTGGCTTTTACCGGATCGCCGACCATCAGCGGCACGATATGCGTTTCGCCCAGCATCACCGGCAGCCCGGCATCGGCAAACATCGCTTTCAACCGCGCGGCGGCGGCTTGCTGCGCATCGCGCTCGACGGTCGATGCCTTCAGGTGGCGCACGCTCGCGAGCGCGCCCGCCACCAGCACCGGTGACAGGCTGGTGGTGAAGATGAACCCCGGCGCATAGGACCGGATCACGTCGACAATCACCTGATCGGCAGCGATATAGCCGCCCATCACGCCGAACGCCTTGCCGAGCGTGCCCTCGATGATTGTCAGGCGCCGGGCGAGCCCATGCGCTTCGGAAATGCCGCCGCCGCGCGCGCCATACATGCCGACGGCATGGACTTCGTCGAGATAGGTCAGCGCATTATATTTGTCGGCGAGGTCGCATATTGCGGCGATCGGCGCGACATCGCCTTCCATCGAATAGACGCTTTCGAACGCGATGAGCTTGGGCGCATCAGGATCGGCGGTGGCGAGTAATTCTTCGAGATGGGCGACGTCGTTGTGCCGAAAGATGCGCTTGTCGCAGCCCGAATTGCGGATGCCCGCGATCATCGAGGCGTGGTTGAGTTCGTCCGAAAAGATGATGAGATTGGGCAGGATCTTGCCCATCGTGCCCAAAGTCGCCTCGTTCGAGACATAGCCCGAGGTGAACAGCAGCGCCTGTTCCTTGCCGTGCAGATCGGCGAGTTCGGCTTCGAGATCGACATGATAATGGGTGTTGCCGCCGATATTGCGCGTGCCGCCCGAGCCTGCGCCGACATCGTGCAGCGCTGCCTCCATCGCGGCGATGACAGCGGGATGCTGGCCCATCGCGAGATAGTCGTTCGAGCACCACACCGTGATCGGCTTCGGGCCATTATGCCCGGCAAAGCAGCGCGCATTCGGAAAGGCACCCTTGTTACGCAATATATCGATGAACACGCGGTAGCGGCCCTCGGCATGCAGCCGATCGATCGCCTGAGTGAAGGCGCGGGCATAGTCGACGCGCGGAGTCGGCACG
Source organism: uncultured Stakelama sp. (assembly GCA_964449575.1). Classification (GTDB taxonomy): domain Bacteria; phylum Pseudomonadota; class Alphaproteobacteria; order Sphingomonadales; family Sphingomonadaceae; genus Sphingomonas. The sequence continues at coordinate 102,337 of CAYUYZ010000005.1, read as the reverse complement.
GAGTCCATGCGGCGGGCCTTAGCGACGAATGCGCGGCCGTGAAAGGGCACAGAATCGTTCAGCCGGATCGCTTTTGCCGCGCTACAGCGCCTCGATACGGGTGAGGCCGTGGCGGGCGAGCGCGGGCGCCAGCGGCGCTTCGAGTGCGCCGAGGCGGGTGAACACGGCAATGCCCTCAGGGCGCGCGTCGGGCCATGCCTGTCCGTGCGTCAAATGCGCGATCCGTCGCGCTATCCCCGCGCTGCCGTCGACAAAAGCCAGCGGGCGCGGCGCTGCAGCGGCGAGCTCAGCCTGCACCAGCGGAAAATGGGTGCAGGCAAGCACGACCGTATCGATCCGCGCCCCGCTCGGCTGGTCGAGCAGTCCGGCGAGCGCCGCGGCATAGCGCGCAGGATCGACCGGCTCGCAACGCAGCTTGGCCTCAGCAGCCGCCACCAGATCGGCCGAGCCGTGGCGGAGCACAAGGCAATCGGCAGCAAATTGCGCCGCGAGATTGTCGACATAGGCCTGCCGCACCGTCGCTTCGGTGCCGAGCACGCCGATCGCTCGGGTCACGCTTGCTTCGGCTGCGGGCTTGATCGCGGGGACAGTCCCGACAACGGGCAGGTCGAGCGCGGCGCGCACCCCGGCCAGCGCGATCGTCGACGCCGTGTTGCAGGCGATCACGATCAGGCGCGGGCGATAGCGTTCGGCCAGCCGCCCCAGCAATGCCGGCACGCGGACGGCAATCTCGGCTTCCGATTTGGTGCCATAGGGAAAGCCCGCCGAATCGGCGGCATAGACGATCGGCATCAAGGGCAGGCGCGCGCGTGCCGCCGCCAAGACAGATAGTCCGCCGACACCGGAATCGAAAAAAAGAACAGGGCGCGGATCGCTCATCCGCGTCAGATGGCGGCAATGCGCCATTTTGGCAATTGATGCAGCGCGATGCCGATTATTGCGTGCCTGGCACGCTGACGGCTATTGAGACCGATAGATCGGGGACCACGCGTGGCGCAGAATATGGACTGGACGATGCTGCTGCTGCCTGCGCTGACTGGCTATTTGCTTGGGTCGATTGCGTTCGGGTTGCTCCTGACGCGGGCGGCGGGCGCGGGCGATCTGCGCCAGATCGGCTCGGGGAATATCGGCGCGACCAATGTGCTGCGCACCGGGCGCAAAGGGCTGGCCGCCGCGACATTATTGCTCGACGCGGCCAAGGGCTGGGCGGCCGTGGCGATTGCCGCGCATTTCTGGCCCGGCAGCGAGCTGGTGGCAGCGGCGGCTGCCTTCATCGGCCATTGCTATCCCGTCTGGCTGCGGTTTCGCGGCGGCAAGGGCGTCGCGACACTAATGGGGATCGTCCTCGCGCTCCACCCGCCGAGCGCGCTGGTTTATGCGCTGGTATGGCTCGGGCTGCTGGGGCTGGTGCGGATTTCGTCGGTGGCGGGGATGGCGGCGGCGGTCAGCGCGCCGGTCGCCGCCGCGTTCTTCGGGCGGATCGATCTGGTGCTGGTGCTGCTCGCACTGAGCGCCATCGTGCTCTGGAAGCACCGCGAGAATATCGACCGGTTGGTCAAGGGCATCGAACCCCGCATTGGCAGCAAGAAGGATGGCTGACGACGCCGCCGATCGGCTGCGGCTGATCCGCTCGGCCAATATTGGCCCGGTGACCTATGGCCAGTTGATCGCGCGTTTCGGCACGGCAGCGGCGGCGATCGAAGCAATCCCGATGCTTGCCGCACGGGCGGGGGGACGAGCGCCAGTGGTGGCCGACGCCGCGATCATCGCGCGCGAACAAGCTGCGGTTGCACGGCTCGGGGCGCGCCATCTGTTTCTGGGCGACGAAGATTACCCGCCGTTGCTGGCCGAACTTGAAACCGCCCCGCCGGTTTTGATCGTGCGCGGCGACCCGGCGCTGGCGCTGAGGCGCGTCGTGGCGATTGTCGGCGCGCGCAACGCTTCGGCTGCGGCCTGCCGTTTCGCGCGTGACCTCGCCTTTGCGCTGGTGGGAGAGGGGCTTGTTGTCGTCTCGGGATTGGCGCGCGGGATCGACACCGCCGCGCATCAGGGATCGGTCGACGGCGGCACCATTGGCGTGATCGCGAGCGGCATCGACGTCGCTTTCCCGCCCGAAAATGCCGAGCTGCAGGAACGCGTCGCGGGCGAGGGGCTGCTTGTCACCGAGCATCCGCCGGGGACCGAACCACTCTCGCGCCATTTTCCACAGCGCAACCGCATTATTGCCGGAATGGCGGTCGGCACCGTCGTGGTCGAAGCGGCGCCGCGGTCAGGATCGCTGATCACCGCGCGGCTGGCAGCCGAGGCGGGACGCGATGTGATGGCGGTGCCCGGCTCGCCACTCGATCCGCGCGCGCAGGGGTGCAATCTGCTGATCCGCGAGGGCGCAACGCTGGTCCAGTCCGCCGCCGATGTGATCGAAGCAATCGGGCCGATCGACGCGCGCATGCTGCGCTCCCCCGCCAGCGGCTATGGCGCGCCACTGCCGACCGACGCGAGCGATGCCGAGCGGCGGCGCGTGATCGGGCTGCTTGGCCCGGTTGCGGTGACGATCGACGAATTGATCCGCCAATCGGGGATGCCTCCTGCCATCGTCCAGATGGTGCTGCTCGAACTCGAACTCGGCGGCAGGCTTGAGCGGCATTCGGGCGGGCGCGTCAGCCTGATCAGCGGCTGATCGGCTGGCCTGCCCCGGCCCATTTCGGGTAGGACTATCCGCGCGACCAACCGCTGTTACACTCCGTTCCCGGGGACGCTGAAAAATAGGGGGATGGACCATGCGTAAGGCGATTGCGGCAGGCGCACTGATATTGGCAGCACTGACGCCGACAGTCACAGCGGCGAACGATGAAACGCCGATCAAGATCAGCAACGCCGCCGCCGCAAAGGGCGTGCAGACGCTGTCAATCGGTGCCTTCACGGTCGGCTTCATCTTTGAATCAGTTGATCGGACGGCAGCCACGGGCGGCATGATCGGGGCGTTTGGCGGCACCACCAAGGCCAAGAGCGAATTGGTCGGCGTCACGCCCGAAATGATGCAAAAAGTGGTCGATGACGCCTATGCCGATTTCGTCACCCAGCTAACGGCCGCGGGCTATACGATTACCCCGCCCGCGACGATGTTCGCCGATCCGGCGATCGCAAAGGCAAAGCCCGCCGCATCGCCGCTCGACATCAACATTACCCTGGAAAAGGGCAGCAAGGGCAAGGCCACCTATCTGAAGCCCAGCGCGCTGCCGCAATTGCTGTTGATGCCCGGCGATTTCACCGGCAGCGGTTTCAGCAGCATGGGGCTGAACATGGATGCCGCAAGCAACGCGATGGCGCTCAACACTTATGCGCGCACCGCCCAAACCGGCGTGGTCGATGTCGTTTATCTGATCGACTTTTCCAACCAGAAGCGGCCCGGGGCGTTCAGCTTCGGCGGGCTCAACGTCAATGCGGGGCTGTCGGTGTCGGGCGGCTATTCGCGCGCATCGCTGATCGCGCCATCGGGCAAGCAAAGCGTGCTGACCTTCCGGCAGCCCGTCGTGGTCGAGGGCGATTTCGTCGAAAAGACCGATGCGACCAGCAACGCGTCGAAAACGACCCAGACCGTTGCCAATGTCGGTGGCGGGGTCGCGGCCGCCTTCGGCTTTGGCGGATTGAAGTTCGGCAAGACCCGCAAATTCGCCTTCACCGCCAAACCCGGCAATTATGAAGAGGGCGCGACCAAGGCCGCGACGCTTGCGAATGCCAGCTTGATTGCGCAGCTTGTCGCGTTGCGCTGAAGCAAGGCGACCACGCAAGCCGCTTGACGAGCGCCATCAAGGCTTCCCACCCTCGCGCGTACGCGTAAGGGAGCATCCATGCAGCTTGTGATCGTCGAATCGCCCGCCAAGGCGAAAACCATCGAGAAGTATCTGGGCAGCGATTACCGCGTGCTGGCGAGCTATGGCCATGTCCGCGATCTGCCCGCGAAGGACGGCTCGGTCGATCCCGACCATGGCTTTGCGATGGAATGGGAAAATTACGCCGACAAGGCCAAGCAGCTCAAAGCGATCACCGATCTGGCGAAAACCGCCGACCGCCTGATCCTCGCGACCGACCCTGACCGCGAGGGCGAGGCGATTAGCTGGCACGTGCAGGAAGTGCTGCGCGCCAAGAAAGCGCTGCCCAAGGATGTCCAGCGCGTCACTTTCAACGCGATCACCAAGGCGACGGTGACCGAAGCGATGAAACATCCGCGCGAGCTCGATACCGATCTGATCGACGCGTACCGGGCGCGGCGTGCACTCGATTATCTGGTCGGCTTTACTTTGTCGCCGGTGCTGTGGCGCAAGCTGCCGGGGGCCAAGTCGGCCGGAAGGGTGCAGTCGGTCGCGTTGCGGCTGATCGTCGAGCGCGAGCGCGAGATAGAAGCGTTTCGCCCGCAGGAATATTGGTCTGTCACTGCCGATCTTGAGCATGACGGCACGCCCTTTACCGCGCGGCTGAGCAAATGGCGCGGGGCCAAGATCGACCGGCTGACGATCGGCAAGGAAGGCGATGCGCTCGCCGCCAAGGCCGATGTCGAGGCGGGGCGGTTCAGCGTCGCGAGCGTCGAGACCAAGCCCGCGACGCGCAATCCGCCGCCGCCGTTCACGACGTCGACCTTGCAGCAAGAGGCATCGCGCAAGCTCGGCTTCTCGGCCGATCACACGATGCGGATCGCGCAGGCGCTCTACGAGGATGGCGCGATCACCTATATGCGCACCGATGGCGTCCAGATGGATTCGAGCGCGATTTCGGCGGCGCGGCTCGCGGTCGCGAACCGCTATGACGCAAGCTATGTCCCCGACAAGCCGCGCCAATACACCTCCAAGGCGAAGAACGCGCAGGAAGCACATGAAGCGATCCGTCCGACCGATTTCGGCAAGGACCGCGCCGGTTCGGGCGATCATGCCCGGCTGTACGACCTCATCTGGAAGCGCGCGCTCGCGAGCCAGATGGCGTCCGCGCGCATGGAGCGCACCACGGTCGAGCTGACCGACGGCACCGGCCTGCACGCGCTGCGCGCGACGGGGCAAGTCGTGCTCTTCCCCGGCTATCTCGCACTCTACGAAGAAGGCTCGGACGACAGCACCGACGAGGAAGCCCGCCGCTTGCCGCGCTTGCGCGAAGGCGATGCCCCCGCCAAGAAAGCGGTCAACGCCGAACAGCATTTCACCCAACCGCCACCGCGCTTTTCCGAAGCGTCGCTGGTCAAGCGGCTCGAGGAGCTCGGCATCGGCCGCCCCTCGACCTATGCGTCGATCATCAAGACGCTGAAGGACCGGCTCTACGTTCGGGTCGAAAAGAACCGCTTTTTCGCCGAGGAAAGCGGGCGGCTCGTCACCGCGTTTCTCGAACGCTTTTTCGAAAAATATGTCGGCTATGATTTTACCGCCGGGCTGGAAGACGAACTCGACGAAGTTTCCGGCGGGCGGGCCGAATGGCAGGCGGTGCTCGAAGCCTTTTGGCGCGACTTCAAACCGCGCACCAGCGAAGTCATGGCGTTCCAGCCGAGCGAAGTAACGGCGGCGCTCGACGAGTTTCTCGGCGCCTATCTCTTCCCCGACAAGGGCGACGGCAGCGATCCACGGCTATGCCCCAATTGCGGCGAAGGCAGACTTTCGCTGCGCGGCGGGCGGTTCGGCGCCTTTGTTGCCTGCTCCAACTACCCGGCGTGCAAATATACCCGCCGCTTCGCGCAAGGCGGGGCGGAAGCGACCGGCGATGCGGGGCCGGAAGTGCTGGGGACAGACCCCGAAACCGGCCTCGAAGTATCGAAGCGTTCAGGGCGCTTCGGGCCCTATGTCCAGCTCGGCGACGGCAAGGAAGCCAAACGCGGGTCGATCCCCAAGGATCTGCCGGGCGAGCTTGATCTCGAATGGGCATTGAAGCTGCTCAGCCTGCCGCGCACGATCGGGACGCACCCTGAGACGGGCGAGCCGATCACGGCGTCGATCGGGCGCTATGGGCCGTATCTCGCGCACAACGGCAAATATGGCCGCTTGACCTCGACCGCCGAAGTCTTCGAAACCGGCATGAACGCGGCGGTGGTAAAGCTCGCCGAAGCAGCAGCAGGCGGCGGACGACCGCAGCGGGGCGCGCAGGCGCCGCTCAAGGTGCTGGGGCTGCACCCGCGCACCGAGCTTGAGATCAAGCTGATGGAGGGTCGCTACGGCCCCTATGTTACCGACGGCACAACCAACGCGACCTTGCCCAAGACGATCGAGAAGGATGCGCTGACGCTCGAGGAAGCCGCGCAATTGATCGATGCCCGGGCGGCGGCGGCTCCGGCCAAGGGGAAGAAGAAAGTCGCGAAGAAGGCGCCTGCGAAGAAGGCAGCGCCCAAGGCTGCGGCGAAGAAGGCACCTGCGAAGAAAGCGGTGAAGCCCAAGGCGAAGGCGGCGGGCTGAGATCGATAGCGCCTTCGCCCTCCCTCCGCTTGTTTCGAGCGAAGTCGAGAAACTCTTGCGCACCGCCTGTGGCCTGTTTCTCGACTTCGCTCGAAACAAGCGGGTCAAGGTAGCGTGATGGCGCTCTAATTCTGGATCAGCCGCAGCAAGGTCCCATCGGGATCGACCAGATAGGCGATCGTGATGCCGCTATCCTCTTCGCGCGGCGGGTGAAGGCGCGGGAAGCCGACTGTCTGCTCAGGAATTCCCGCCGCGAGGCACGCCGCGTAGAGCCCCGCCAGATCGTCGACCCGGAGGCAGCAGCTGAACGAACTGCTCCACGGATCGAGATCGGGGTAAGGGAAAAATTCGAGGATCAGCCCGCCGCGCTCAAGAATCATCCAGCCGTCATCGCGCCAGCCCTGCTCGAAGCCGAGCTTGCCGTAAAAATCCGCGCTCGTAGAAAAATCGCGCGACGGCAGATTGGGGGTGGCATGATCGACCATTGTCAGCCCCCCAGCCCGCGCTTCTTCATGCCTTTTCGCAAACCCCCCGGCATCCAGCGCGCGGCGAACATCAGCCGCTTCGCCGTCTTGCCGACGGGCGTGTGCAGCCGCTCACCGTGCACGGCGTCCCACGCCGCCTGCGCCACTTCCTCGACGGGGGTGATCTCCAACCCACCTTCGACCACCGTCTCACGCACGGTCCGGTTCGATCCCGTCATCCCGGCGGCGAGCAACGGCGTTTCGATGAAGCTCGGCATCAGCGCGCGCACCTTGATACCGTCCGCCGCCCATTCGCCGTCGAGGCTTTCGGTCAGCGCACGCACGCCGAATTTGGTGACCGCGTAAATGCCGATCCCCGGCCCACCGTAAATCCCGGCGGCCGATGACGTATTGAGCAGGCACGATCCCGGCGTCGCCTTCAGATAGGGGTAAGCGAGCTTGGCGCCGTTCACCACGCCCATCAGGTTGATGCCGACCACGCGGTCGATCTCGTCGAAACTGTTGGCGGCGAGCGTCCCGCCGACCGCAATTCCGGCATTGTTGAACAGCACGTCGAGCCGTCCGGCGCTCACCGCTGCAAACGCTGCGAGCGACCTCTCCCACGCATCACGGTCGCGGACGTCCATCGGGTAGCTCGTCGCCATGCCAGCGGGCAGCAACGCCGCCGTTTCGGCCATGCCTGTGGCGTTCACATCGGCGAGCCCCACGCGCCAGCCGCGCGCGGCAAACAGCAGCGCCACCGCGCGCCCGATGCCCGATCCGCCGCCGGTGATGAAAATTGCCTTCGTCATGTCGCCGTCCCCGTTTGACCTTGCCGCTCTCATCCCGCATCACCGCGACCGATGCCACAGGAATCGACCCGCGGACCCTCGGTCGCTTTCGAGCGCGTGTCGAAACGCTATGCTGGCGCCGCCGATGCCGTCGCCGATGTGTCGCTGACGATCGCGGCAGCCAGTTTCGTCGCGCTGGTGGGCAGCTCGGGGTCGGGCAAGTCGACCCTGCTCAAGACGATCAATCGCCTCGTCGAACCAAGCGACGGTCGCGTGGTGGTGGGTGGCGCGCCCGTTGGCGATGAGGAACCGCATGCGCTGCGCCGCCGGATCGGTTACATCTTCCAGAATATCGGCCTGTTCCCGCATTTCACAGTAGGTGAGAACATCGCCATCGGGCTGCGGCTGACGGGCATCAAGCACAACCGCGATCGGATCGATGAATTGCTCGATCTGGTCGATCTGCCGCGCGATTTCGCCACCCGCTTTCCCGACGAGCTGTCGGGCGGCCAGCGCCAGCGCGTCGGCGTCGCGCGGGCGCTGGCGACCGAACCGGGGCTGCTGATCATGGATGAGCCCTTCGGCGCGCTCGATCCGGTGACGCGCGACCAGCTCGGCGAGGCGATTCGCGGTCTGCACGACCGGCTCGGCCTCACCACGATCATGGTGACGCACGACATGGCCGAGGCGCTGCTGCTCGCCGACCGCGTGCTGGTGATGGACGCCGGACGGATCGTCGCCGATTGCACCCCGGCGCAATTGATCGCGGGCGAAGGTGGGCCCGAAGCGGCCGCGCTCGTCGCCGTCCCGCGCGAGCAGGCGCGACGGCTGCGCGCGCTGGAGGAGCGCGCATGAGTCCCTTCCTCGAAGCGATGCAGCGCGTCCCTGATTTGCTCGCGGCGCATCTGCTGCTCGCTGCGTCGGCGTTGGTGCTCGGGCTGGTGATCAGCCTGCCGCTGGCGATCTGGTCGGCGCGGCGGCCGCTGGTCGCCCGCACCGCGCTCGGTTTTGCCAGCCTCGTCCAGACGATCCCGAGCCTTGCCTTGCTCGCACTCTTCTACCCGCTGCTGCTGAGCCTGTCGGCATTGGTCGGCGGCGGCATTCCCGCGCTTGGTTTCCTGCCTTCGGTGCTGGCGCTGACGCTTTATGCGATCCTGCCGATCCTGCGGAACGGGGTGACTGGCCTCGCCAATCTCGACCCGGCAGTGATCGAAGCGGCGGATGGCGTCGGCATGACCGGTTGGCAGAAGCTGATCCTGGTCGAAGCGCCGCTCGTCTCGCCGGTACTGATGGCGGGCATCCGCACGGCGGCGGTGTGGACGATCGGGGCGGCGACGCTGTCCACAACCGTGGGCCAGCCGAGTCTCGGCGACATGATTTTTGCGGGGCTTCAGACGCAGAATTGGGCGCTGGTGCTCGCCGGTTGCCTGAGCGCCGCGCTGCTCGCGCTCAGCGTCGATGCACTGCTCGGCGTGGTCGAGCATGGCATTGCCGAGCGCAAGCGCGGCCGCGTCATCGTCGCGCTGGTCGTGCTCGCGATCGGCATTCTCGCCGCGCTCGCCCCGGCGATGCCGACCGGGCAGAAATCGGTCACCGTCGGCGCCAAGGGCTTCGGCGAACAATATATCCTTGCGCGGCTGATCGGCCACCGGCTCGAACGCGCGGGCTACCGCGTGCAGTACCGCGAGGGGCTGGGATCGGCGGTGGTGTTTGGTGCGCTCGCGGGCGGCGATATCGATGTCTATGTCGATTATTCGGGGACGATCTGGACCAACGAAATGAAGCGGCAGGACGTGCCGCCGCGCGCGGCGATCGTCGCGGGCATCGGTGCTTGGACCGCGAAGACGCACGGCATCCGCTTGCTCGGGCCGCTCGGGTTCGAAAACGCCTATGCGTTTGCGATGCGGGGCAGCGAGGCGAGCAAGCGGGGGATCAAGTCGCTCGACGATCTCGTGGCGCAAGCGCCTGCGCTGAAGCTCGGCTCCGATCTCGAATTTCTCGAGCGCCCCGAATGGGCGGCGGTGAAACGCGCCTATCCTCTGAAATTCAAGGCAGCGCAGGCATATAACCCCACCTTCATGTACCGCGCGATTGAGAGCGGGCAGGCCGATGTGATTTCGGCTTTTTCCTCCGACGGGCGGATTGCCGCGCAGAAGCTGACAGTGCTCAGCGACCCCAAGGGCGCGATCCCCGGCTATGACGCGATCCTGATGGTGACGCGCGCGCATGCCGATGACGCGGACTTCATCGGCGCGATCCAGCCGCTGGTCGGCGCGATCCCGGTCGATCTGATGCGCGAGGCGAACTACATGGTCGACCGCGACAAGGACAAGGTCAGCCCCGAGCAGGCGGCGAAGTGGCTGGAGGGGAAGTTGCGGCGGTAACCTTCTTGGAGACCTACTTCCCCCACCGTTCGTGTCGAGCGAAGTCGAGACACGGGCGCGAGGCGACCCGCTTGTCGCCGGTCCCTCGACGTTGCTCGGGACGAACGGGGGCTTTTATATCAGCTCACGAACCCGATCCGCCGGTGCGTGCCGTCGCAATAGGGCTTGGTCGCCGATCCGCCGCAGCGGCACAGCCGCGCCGACGTCACCCGATCGAAGGTGCGCCCCGTTCCCGAACAAAGCTCCAGATTGCCCGTCACCACCAATGGTCCGTTGCGTTCGGGGTCGATCGCGAGCGTCCCGCCGCGCGCCGCCAGCGGTTGCGACTCGCGCGTCGCTGGTTCGCCGGTCGCTTCGAAAGGGATCGCGCTGTGGCTGCCGTCGCAGAACGGCTTGTTCTTTGAGGCACCACAGCGACACAAAGTCGCTCTATAGCCGACGCGCTCGCCATCCAGCACCATATCGGCGCGCACGCCGATCGGGCCATTTTCGCGCAATTGGACGAGATTGACCGGCGGCGCTTCTTCTTCCGGCCCACCGTCATGGCGCTGATACTGGATCGCGCCCGAGGGGCACATGTGCGCAACCGTCACCAGTCCTTCAGTCGTCGTCGCGTCGGGGTCGATCCACGGGCCGACGACATTCGCCTTGAAAACGCCCGGCTGGCTGAGCACGCAGTGGCGCGCGTGAATGCAGCGCGGTGTCGCGAAGATGAGATCGATGTTTTCGCCGGGAATCCGATCAACGCCGTGCCCTTCGGCGATCGGAGCGGGCGGGGCAGCGGGCGTGGTGGGGTCGGTCACGGGCGCAGCCTGCCCGGAATCCACCCGATCGGCAATTTGCGTCCGCCCGAGCTTGACCGCCAAGGCCTCGAGCGCCGAGGCCGTAAGTTCGGTCAGTTCGGCCACGCTCGCGTCCCCCGCGCCAATCGACGTCGCGCGCGCGGCAATATCGCGCAGCCGCTCGACCAGCACCGGAATCGCGCCCGGCTCGGGCGGCAGCGCCGACGCCGAGCGCAGCGTCGCAAAGCTCAGCCCCGCAGTGCAGCCGGGCGCCTCGTCATTTGCGGGCAGTGCTGTTAGCCGCTCGGCAACCGGCGTCAGGATGCGCATCAGCTCGATTGCGGCGTCGACCAGCCCGCGCTGCGCCTGCCGATCAACCCCGGCATAGCCAAGCGCAAGGCAGCGCAGGCTGTGGTTATAGATCGCATTGCCCAGATCGAGCAGGCTCGCGGCCGGCTCGGCGGCGATCCATAGCTTGCCTTCGGGGTTCGGCGGGCGGCGCATCACCGGATTATGCGCGGCGGCGCGGCCCGGCGCGAAATCGGCGCGGCTGCCCAACAGTGCCTGATACTCGTCGCGAATCTTCAGGAAGCGGCGATAGTGCGACCCCTCCTCGTCGGGGTCTGATCCTTCGCCTTGGCGGACGATCGCGTCGATCGCGGCAATCGCGCTTTTGACGCAGCGGACCACGGCCAGATTAGGCAGCGACACCACTTCGGGGCTGATCTGATGGCAAGGATCGCCGACGAACAGCGCATCCTCACCCAGTTCCTGCGCGAGCCGCTGAATGCCTTCCTCGATTGACGCATAGAGCTGGCCGACGGTCGCATAATCGAACGTCCCCGACATCAGCCGGTCGGCGGCGAGCGTGCGGCTATAGACGCGGTCAGGCGCGAACCCGGCGCCGTCGGGCATCTCGATGCTTTCGGGGCGTTCGAGGAAAATGAAATGGTCGAGCGTCTCGGCATTGAACGGGGCGAGCTTCACCACCACGCCGGCCGGGTGATAGCCCGGCGCCACCGGGAAATTCTGGCGCCAGAAATGCGCCGGGGCGCCGACCGCCGACAAGATGTTCGACACGATCGCCAGATGCGCCATTTCCTCGATCGCGACATCGAGGATTTCGCCGCGCCACCGCCGGATCGCGGCTAGTTCGTCCTCCGACACACCCTCTTCGGGGGCGTTCTTCAGGCTGAACATCGCATAGAGATAGCAGCACATCAGATTATGCTCGATCTCGGCGGCTTCGAACAATATCGCCCACAGCTGTTCGCGGGAGGCGGGGACGGGGCGCTGTTCTGTCATGGCTCTTCCTGTGTCGCCCTATTTGGCGGCGGCTTGGTTGGTATCGCGGCGCGTGACCGCAGGGGCATCCTGCCAACCGCCGCCGAGCGCCTTGAACAGGCTGATCTGTGCGTCGGCAACTGCTGCGTCGGATTGCGCGCGCGCTGCCCGCGCATTCGCACGATCGCTTTCGGCCTGGATCAACTGGAGGAAATTATCGGCGCCCGCGTCGAAGCGCAACCGCGACAGCCGTGCTGCTTCGCCGCTCGACTTTTCGGCGCGCACCAGCGCGGTATTGCGATCGAGTGCCCCGGCGTAGCGGGCGAGGGCTTGTTCGGTCTCGTTCAGCGCGGTCAGCACGGCGCCGTCGAAGCGCGCGAGGCTGGCGTCGGCGGAGGCGCGCGCCTGGCGGATGCGCGCGCGCGCGACCGTCTGGTTGGGGAAGGACCAGTTGATCAACGGGCCGAACGAGTAACGCACAGCCGTCGGCTGAAAAAACTGGCTGCCGCGCGTCGCATTCTGGCCCACGCTGCCCAGCAGCTGGATGTTGGGGTAAAGGTCGGCAATGGCGACGCCGATCCGGGCGGTATCGGCAGCCAGGCTGCGCTCGGCAGCGCGAATATCGGGGCGGCGCGCGAGCAGCGAGGCACCGTCGCCCGTCGGGATCACCGACTTGATCGTCGGCGGCGCGCTGCATTTGGCGGCCTCGGCGTCAATCTCCGCCGCCGCCCGCCCGGTCAGCGTCGCCAGCGCATAAAGCGCAGCACGCCGTTCGGCCTCGAATCCGGGGAGTTGCGCCTGCGTCTGCGCGAGCAGTACATCGGCGCGCTCGACATCGCGGCGCGTGCCGCGCCCTGCGTCGAACAGCGTCGTCGTCAGCTTGAGCGTCTGCTGCTGCAAGTCGACCGTCTCGCGCGCGACCGCGAGTTGGGCTGCATTGGTGCACACCGTTACATAGGCACGCGCGGTTTCAGCCGCGATCGAGACGCGCGCGGCGTCGAGTTGCGCGGCGGCGGCGTCGAGATCGCCGCGTCCGGCCTCGATCGCGCGCGTCACGCCGCCGAACAGGTCGACTTCATAGGCGACGTCGAAACCCGACTGGAACAGATCGAAGCGGAAGGTCTGGACCGGGCCGCCACCGCCGCCAAACGCTGCGGCGGCCGCGCTGTTGCCTTGCTGCCGCGAATATTGCCCGCTGGCATCGGTCGAAGGCAACCGCGCGCCGCGCTGCTCCGACAGCACGGCGCGCGCGCGGTTGAGATTGGCGGCGGCTTCGCGGATGCTGGTGTTATGCGCGAGCGCCTCGGTCACGAGCCGGTCGATCGCCGGGTCGTCGTATAGCTGCCACCAATGATCGGGCAGCGGCTGCGACGAAACCAGCGTTGGTGCGCGTGCGGCTTCGGCCAGCGTGCCGCCGCTCGCACGCGGGGCGGCGGGCCGCTCGTAATTCGGGCCGACCACGCAGCCCGACAGCAGCGCAGCGGTGGCGACGGTCATCGATCGCTTCATGGCAGCGGCTCCGGGGCGGGTTCGGCGGGCGGTGCGGCGGGCTTGCGGCGCAGATAGCGGCTCGCGCGGTCGCCCAGCTTGCGGCTGATCACATAAAAGCTCGGCGTGAACAGCAGCCCGAAGGTCGTCACCCCAATCATCCCGAAGAACACCGCGACCCCCAGCGCGCGGCGCATCTCGGCGCCCGGCCCGGTGCCGATCACGAGCGGCAAGGTGCCGAGAATGAACGCGATCGACGTCATGATGATCGGGCGCAGGCGCTGCGCGGCGGCGTGCCGCGCGGCTTCGTACAGCTCCATGCCGGCGTCCTCATTCGCTTTCGCAAATTCGACGATCAGGATCGCGTTCTTGGCGGCCAGCCCGATCAGCACCACCAACCCGATCTGCGTCAGGATGTTATTGTCCATCCCCATCAGATTGACGCCGACGATCGCCGCCAGCAGGCACATCGGGACGATCAGGATCACCGCGAACGGCAGCACGAGGCTTTCGTAATTCGCCGCCAGCAACAGGAACACGAACAGCACGGCCAAGCCAAACACCAGCGCGCCGGTATTGCCCGCTTGCTGCTGTTCGAACGCCAGCTCGGTCCATTCGAACTTCATGCCCGCCGGCAGCGTTTCATCGGCGAGTTTGGCCATCGTCTTCAGCGTTTGCCCCGACGAGAAGCCCGGCGCGGTATCGCCCTGCAATTCAGCAGAGGGATAGAGGTTGTAACGCACGACGCGGTACGGCCCGCTGTCGTTCTTGAGCGTCAGCACCGCGTCGAGCGGCACCATCGCGCCAGAGGCCGAGCGCGTCTTCAATTTGCCGATATCGGCGATGTCGTCGCGGTACGGGGCATCGGCCTGCGCCGTCACCCGGTACGTCCGCCCCAAGAAGTTGAAATCGTTGATATAGGTCGAGCCGAGATAGGTGCCGAGCGTGCGGAAGACATTCTGCACGGGTACCCCGAGCTGCTCCGCACGCGGGCGATCGATATCGGCCGTGAGCCGCGGCGTGCGCACGTTGAAAGTGGTAAAGGTGCTGGTGATGCCGGGGGTCTGGTTGGCCCGCATCATCATCGCAAAGGCTGCCCCTTCGAGTGCGGCATAGCCCTGGTTCTGGCGGTCCTCGATCAGCATCTTGAAGCCGCCGCCGGTGCCGATCCCGGCGACGGGGGGTGGCGGAATGACGAGCAGCACGCCGTCGGTAATCGATCCCAAAGCCTGTCGCAGTTCATTGGCAACGGCGTTGGCTGATCGTCGCTCGTCGTGCGGCTTGAGCGCGACGAACATGGCTGCCGCATTGGGCGCGTTCGAGAAGGTCGCGCCGTCGAGCCCGGCAAAGGCGACCGTTGCGACGGCGGCCGGGTTCTTGAGCGCGATGGCTTGCGCGCGTTGAAGCACATCGGTGGTCCGCTGGAGCGAAGAACCCGGCGGCAATTGCGCGGCAACGATCAGATAGCCTTGATCCTGCGCGGGAATGAATCCGGTCGGCGTCGCCGTGAAGCGCCAGCCGGTCAGCGCAATCAGCACTGCGTACATGATCACGATCAGCCCCAACGCGCGGATCGCGCGGGCCGTGAACCGGCCATAGCGATCCGCCAGCCCGTCGAACGCCCGATTGAAGCCCCGCGCGAACCGCGTGCCCCAACCGCGCACCCCCGGCGCTGGCGGTGGTGCGGCGTCGCCGTGCGGCTTGGGTTTGAGCACCAGCGCCGCGAGCGCAGGCGACAAAGTGAGCGACACGAACGCCGAAATCGCCGTCGCCGACACGATCGTCAGGGCGAACTGGCGGTAGAATTGCCCCGAAATACCCGGAATGAAACTCGTCGGGATGAACACCCCGCACAGCACCAGCGCGATTGCGATCAGCGCGCCCGACACTTCGTCCATTGTTTCATGCGCAGCCGCCAGCGGCGTCAGGCCCTTTTCGACCATCAGCCGCTCGATATTCTCAACGACGACAATCGCATCGTCGACGACGATGCCGATCGCCAGCACCATCCCGAACAGCGACAGATTGTTGATCGACAGGCCAAAGGCGGCCAGCACCGCGAAGGATCCGATCAGCGACACCGGAATGGCGACGATCGGGATCAGCGCCGCGCGCCAGCTTTGCAGGAACAGCAGCACGACCAGCGCGACCAGAATCAGTGCCTCGAACAGTGTGTTCTGCACTTCCTCGATTGACGCCGAGATATATTCGGTCGGGTTGTACGGGATCGCATATTGCATCCCGGGCGGGAAGCTCTTGGCCGAGTTCGCGATTTCCGTCCGCACCGCATCAGCGGTCGCCAGCGCATTCGATCCCGGCAATTGGGTGATGCAGACGGCGGTCGTCGGCTGGTTCGAGAAGAACGGGTTGATCCCGTAATCCTGCGCGCCGAGTTCGATCCGGGCGACGTCGCGGATCCGCGTCAGGCGGCCCTGATCGTCGCGCTTGATGATGATTTCCCCGAATTGTTCGGGGCTGGTCAGCCGCCCTTCGGTCTGGATGCCGAGCTGGAACGCCGTTCCGCCGCGATTGAACGGCGGCGCCCCGACCGATCCGACCGCTGCCTGCGCATTCTGGTTGCGCACCGCGGTGGTGATTTCGTCGACGGTCAGGTTGCGCGCGGCGGCCAGATCGGGGTCGATCCACACCCGCATGTTATAATCGCGCGCGCCGAAAATGCGCGCCCCGCCAACGCCGGGGATGCGGGTGAGCCGGTCGATGATCTGGGTCGTGGCGTAGTTGGAAATATATTGCTGGCTGAGCGACTTGTTGGGTGAGAACAGCGTCGCGCACATCAGAATGTCGGGCGAATTCTTGCGCACCGTAACGCCGATCTGGCGGACTTCCTCGGGCAGGCGCGGCTCGGCGGAGGAGACGCGGTTCTGCACCAGCACCTGCGCCTGATCGACATTGGTGCCCTGCTTGAACGTCACCGTGATCGCGATCACGCCGTCGCCGGTCGAGGACGACGACATGTAGATCATGTGCTCGACGCCGTTGATCGATTCCTCAAGCGGGGCGGCAACGGTCTCGGCCAAAGTCTCGGCCGTCGCGCCGGGATAGGTTGCGTTGACCACCACCGTTGGCGGGGCGATTTCGGGATATTGTGCAACGGGCAGGCCGGGATAGGCGACCAGCCCGAACACGACGATCAGGATCGACAAGACCGCCGCAAAAATCGGTCGGTCGATGAAAAAATGCGGGAAGCGCATCCTACTTGGCTTGCGCTTCAGCGGCGGGCGGCGCGGTGAGCGGCGACGACACCGGCGCGGTATTGTTGGCGCGCGGCTTGAGCACGGTCATCGTCGCCTTGACCGGCATCCCCGGCTGCAACCGCGTCAGTCCATTGATCACGACGCGGTCGGTCGGCGCGATCCCTTCCTTGACGACGCGCAGGCCCTCGACCGGCGGCCCCGTTACCACGGGTCGCGGTGCGACTTTGCCGTCCTGGCCGACGACATAGACCAGCTTGCGGGTCTGATCGGTGATGATCGCTTCATCGGGCACCAGCAGCGCGCGATAGGTGCCCGAACCGAGCAGCCGCGCGCGGCCGAACAGCCCCGGCGTCAGGAAGCCATCGGGATTGGCGACCACGGCGTGCGCGCGGATCGTGCCCGAATTGGCATCGATCGCATTGTCGACGAATTGCATCCGCCCATGCCAGCGATAGCCGCTTTCGTCGGCCAGCTGGATTTCGATCGGGTTGGGCGTGTTGCGCGACGAACCGCGCGAGCCATCCTTATCTTGCCGCAGATATTTGAGGTAAAAACTCTCGGCACCGTCGAACGAGAACCAGATCGGATCGGTCGACACGACGCGCGTCAGCACCGTTGTCCCTTCCGCGACCAGATTGCCCCGGCTGACCTTGCGATCCGAAATGCGCCCGGTGATCGGCGAGCGAACCGTCGTGAAGCCCAGGTTGAGCGCGGCGGTCGACGCCTGCGCCTGCCCCGCGGCGACGTCGGCGCTGGCGGTGCGCACCGCCGCCAGTTTCTGCTCATATTCCTCTTTGGAAATCGCCTGTGCGTCGAGCAATGTCTTGGCGCGCGCGAGTTCGGTCTGCGCATTCGCAAGTGTTGCGCGCGCCTTTTCGGTCTGGGCGCGCGCTTGGGCAAGCACCGCGCGATAGGGGCGCGGATCGATCACGAACAGCGGCTGGCCCTGGCGCACGAGCTGCCCATCGGTGAACAGCACGCGGTCGATCGCACCCGACACGCGCGGGCGCAGCTCGACATCCTGAATCGCTTCGAAGCGACCGATATACTCGTCCCAGTCGACGATTTCGCGGGTGAGCGGCGTGGCGACGGTGACCTGCGTCGGTGGCGGCGGCGGCGGGGGCGCGCCGTTCGAGCAGGACGCCAGCGCACTGCCCAACATGGCCGCCACGATACCACCGCGAATCATCCGAGTGCCCATTCCCTGATCCCCTGTCGCATTGAGCCGTGCCCCGGCCCGTGAACGCGTCGCAGAGATGCTGCACATGCTCACATTAATTCAAAAGGTGCGAATTCGTCTCGTGATTTGCAAGGGCCGTAATGAAAACATTCAGTTACACAAATGTTTCGACCGACGCTCAGAGCGCGCGGCCGAGCCGCAGGAACTTCTCGCGCCGCCCCGCGACCAACGCGTCGCGTGATCGCAGCACCAGTGGCGCGAGTTCTTCGGCGATTGCCGTGGCCGTGCGCCGCATCGTCAGTGCATGGTCGCGGTGCGCGCCACCGGCAGGTTCATAGATGATCCGGTCGATCACGCCGAGCCGCAACAAGTCGGCGGCGGTGATCCGCATCGCTTCGGCCGCATCGGCGGCGTGATCGGCGCTGCGCCACAGGATCGACGCACAGCCTTCGGGCGAGATCACCGAATAGACCGAATGTTCGAACATCAGCACGCGGTCGGCGGAGGAGATCGCCACCGCGCCGCCCGATCCGCCTTCGCCGGTGATAATCGCAATCATCGGCACGCCAAGCGACAGGCACCGCTCGGTCGAGCGCGCGATGGCCTCGGCTTGGCCGCGCTCTTCGGCATCGAGCCCGGGGAAAGCACCGGGGGTGTCGACCAAGGTGATCACGGGCAGCCCGAACCGATCGGCCAAATCCATCAGCCGGATCGCCTTGCGATAACCCTCGGGCCGCGCCATCCCGAAATTATGCTTGAGGCGCGTGGTGGTGTCCTCGCCCTTGGCATGGCCGATCACCAGCACCGACCGGCCCTGAAACTTGGCGAGGCCACCGATCAGCGCCTGATCATCGGCAAAGGCGCGGTCGCCCGCCAGCGGCATGAAGTCGGTGAACAGGCCGCCCACGAAATGGCTGAAATGCGGCCGAGCCGGGTGGCGCGCGACTTGGGCGCGCTGCCACGGTGTCAACTGGCTGTAGAGGTGCGCGAGCTGCCGCTGCGCGCGTTCCTCCATCTGCCGCGCTTCATTCTCATGCGCGCCGTCGCGCCGCAGTTGGACGGCGTTCTTGTCGAGCAGCTCGATCGCTTTTTCGAAGGGCAGATAGTGCATGCGCGCTTCCGTCAGACCGTCATCGCCATGCCGCGATAGATGCGCGCACGGTAGCGCGAATCCTCGGCATCGGGCAGCGGCGCGCCGAGCAGCAGCACCGCACGGGCAAAGCGCTTCACTTCTTCGAGATGCTCGTCGAGGTCGCGCGGCTCTTCCGACTGGACGCGCCGGGTGAGGTTGACCTGATTGACGGGCACATCATGCACCAGCCGCTCATTCTCAACCGCGAGCGTCGCGGTGAAGGCATGCAGCGTCGTCTTGATGAAGTTCGCCAGTGCGAAGGCCGGGCTCTTGTCGCCCATTGCAACGTCGGGCGAGGCCAGCACGAGCTGGCAATCGTCATAGAGCGATGCCTTGCGCGCGACGCGGAAGTGATTGGTGAGATTGTCGGCGACAAGCTGGCGGAACGCGTCGGGCGACAGTGGCGCGTCGAGTTCGAACAGCCGCTGCGGCAGGGGTTCGAACGGCGTCGACAGGATCGTCGTCGGGCGGCCCCAGTGCAGCAGCGCGCTATTCATCGCCCCTTCGATGCCGCTTTCGGCAACGATCGACGGCAGATCGGCATCGGGCAGATCGGCCAGCTCGGTCTTGAGCGCGGCATAGCCTTCCGCCGTCTTGGTGATCAGCACCACCCGCGCGACATGGCAGTCATTGACGAACGCCCGCACCGTTTCGGCGACATAGTCGACCAGATGTTCGCCGATGATCCAGACGGTCTTGCCGCGCATCGCCTCGAGCCGTTCGGCCTTGGGGCTGCCGAACAATTCGCGCTCGGTGGTCGAACGTTCGACGCTCAGCCCGCCCGACGGCATGAAGGTTTCGCCCGAGACGGCGCGGTCGGCGAGGAAGAACACCGTTGCCTGCGCGACATCGGTTTCGGTCGGCATCTTGCCGAGGTGGAGCTTCGACAGCACCCCGCCGCCGACCTTCTTGGCTTCGATCGCGATCTTTTCGGCGGGCAGGAAGGGTTTGTCGGCAGGCGGCGAGCGCAGCAGCCAGCTGCTGTTCGCTTCCTCGGTATCGGGTCGGTCCGCCCAGCCGGGCGAATCGAGGAAATAGCCACCCTTGCGCAACCGCGAGACGAGTGCGGCGGCGATCGGCGGCGTGAGCAAATACTGATCCCAGGTACATACGCCGTCGCCTTCGCGCGCGCAGGCCAGCGCCAGATCGCGGATCTCGCGCGGATTGTTGGTGTCGTGCGACATCCGCACGGTGTCGTTGCGCGCGAGCCGCGTCAGCAGCGCCTCGACCCGCACCCCGCGCCGCAGTGCCCTCACCGACGCGGCATGGATCGCGTTCAGCCGCTTGTTCTCGAGGATCAACTTGCCGCGCCGCTCGAACAAACCGGGTTTGCCGCCGGTCCCGGCGAGCCGATCACCGTCGACCGGGCCGGGCGCAATCGCGTTGAACTGGACTTCGGGGCCGAGGTAGCGCGCCATGCTCTCGACCATCGCCCGCTGGCCCGACTTCGACACGGCATAATCGGCGCGATTGGGATAGGCGACCGCGAGATATTTCTCGCCGCCGAAATAGGACGAGACGTTGAGGATATAGCCCGAACCCTGCGCCTTCATCAGCGGCACGACATGGTGCATCAGGAAGTAATTCGACACCAGATTGGCATCGAGCGTGTAGTTCCACGCGTCGACGCTCATATCGACGACCATGTCCTCGGCACCCGCAACGCCAGCGTTGTTGATGAGATAATCGATGCGCCCGAATGCCTTGAGCGTCGCGTCGACCGCCCCTTTCAGCGACTCGAAATTGCTGACATCGACATTGGCGAGTGTCTGCACCCGGCGTTCGACCCCGGCAAAGCCGATGTCTTCGAGCTCGGACACGATCCGCGCCCGCGCCACCGCGAGTTCGCTGTCGCGCCGCGCGACCATCATCACCTTGGCACCCGCCAGCGCGAGCAGCCGCGCGACCTGCCCGCCGATCCCCGCCGACCCGCCCGTGATCAGCGCGACCTTGCCGAGATGCAGCCCGGTGATGTTCTCGCTGAACCCCGGCATCGCCTTGCGCGATCCGGTCGCGTCGCCGATGCTGGTGGGAACATAGAGCGTGACTTCGCGGATCTTGCTTTCCTTCAGCAGGATGCGCGCGGCATGCCCGGCGGTGAAGCGCGTATTCTCGGCTTCGGCATTGGTGAAGCGGACGATCTGGTTGCCCCATTCGGCCTGCCGCCGCCGCCCATGCGCGACGTCGATTTCGGACTCGTCGCGCCAGATGCGGATCAGCTGCTCAACGCTCGCGCGCAGCATCTGCGCATAGACATCGCCCTTGCCGTCGCTCGGGTTGGTGAGGAACACGAAACGCGGTTCCTGCAGTAGATTGTCGTGCCGCTTCCAGTAGCGGCTGAGCGTGCGGGCCAGCGCAATGCTGCCCGCCAGTTCGACATCCATGAAACTGACGACATCCTCGTCGGTCGCATCGACCAGATCGCCGACCAGCTCGCCGGGGCCTAGCACCGGCATGAACACCGCCGCTGTGATCGGCGCATTGTCGTTGGTATAGGCTTCGAGCGCGGCTTCCATCGCCGCCGGTTCGGTGCGGTTGAAGCGGATGATGGTCAGCTTGTCGCCGACATCCTCGGCCTTGGCGCGCGCCTGCGCGATCGCGACATCGGCTTGCCGCGTCAGGCCGAGCAGCACTTGGGCGCCGCATGCGATCTGAATGCGCGCCATCTCGAGCGCTTCCTCCCAGCCATCGCCCGCCGCGATCAGTACCGCGAGCCCCGATCCATCCATCGACCGCATCGTCGGGCGCGAGAGATAGGTCGACCGCTCTTCCTTGCGCACGGTCATGCCGTGGGTGACTTCGAAATCATGGCCGTTGAACGCGGCCGATTCGTCGCTGCCCAGGAAGACGCAGGTGGTGGCGATGTCGGTGGGCGTGGGAAACGTCTTGGCCTTGGCGTTGCCGCCGGTCGCGCGTTCCAGCGACATCATGTCGAAAAATTGCGTGGCGGTGGTGCCGGCTTCGTCGCCGCGCATCTTGTCCATCGTCGCGAACACGCTGCGGATGCGCTCGCTTTCGATGGGGCCGGGGAAGACAAGATTGACGCGAATGCCGCGCGGGCCGAGTTCCAAGGACAATTCGCGCGAGAAAGCGTTCATCGCCGCCTTGGGCACGACATAGGCGGTGCGGGCGTAATAGGGGGTGCGCGAGAAGATCGTCGACACGTTGATGATCGACCCGCCCTCACCCATCGCCGAGGCCGCCGCGCGCGAGACGTTCCACGCGACGCCGAAGATGTTGCGGATCGCGTCGCCCACGGTTTCGCTATCGGTCGATCCGGCGGCTTGTAGCGCGGCGAGGTCATCGGCTGTGATCGGCAATTGCTCCAGCGGCGCCTTGGGCCCCGCCGACCCGGCATTGTTGACGAGCACGTCGATGCGGCCGAAGCGCTTGACGATATCGGCGATTGCGCCCCGCACTGACTCCGGATCGCCGCCGTCGAGCGCCACCGTCGCGAGCCGTTCGGGCGCAACGCCCGTATCGGCGCGAATCGCTTCTGCCGCCGCATCGGTGCGGGCAGGCGTGCGCCCGGTCATCACCACTGTCGCGCCCTCGGCCAGATAATGGCGCACGATATGCCCGCCGAGGTTGCCGGCAGCACCGGTGACGACAGCGATCTTGCCCGCCAGCCGTCCGCTGGTCGCCGGGGTCGATGGGGTCGGTGCCTTGGCCATGTCACGCTCCAGTAAATCGCGGCGGAAAGGTCGATTTTCGCCAAGTTGATGCTGTCAGGGCCTGGGGAGGGCGTTTCGAGACATATCGCGGATCGCATCACCACGGCAATGCTGACGGAGCGGCTCAATCGGGCGGCCCCGCTTCCGCCGCCGCCCATGCCTCCAGCAGCGCGTCGCGGCTGCGCAGGCCGAGTTCGGGCAGCGCATGGTTGACGACATAGGTCGCGCCCGCATGTCGGTTTTCCCACATCGACTGATGCGCTTCGGGCAGGCCTTCCCACGGCACCACGTTGGGCTCGGTGACTTCGAGCAGGCCCGCCGCGATCATGTCGTTCATCCGCGCGACTTCATAGGCGTTGCACAGATGCGTGCCGAGGATCGACGCGGTCGGCATCAGGATCTTGCGCTGCCGCGTCCAGACCTGCGGCGCGTAGAAGGTAAAGCGCTGGCCGGTCAGGTCTTCGGCAAACACCACGCGACCGGTGAAGGGCTTCACCAGCGAGGTCGACACGCCGAGCGTATCTTGGCCTGCGCGTTCGAATATCAGATCGGGGCTGCCGCGCGGATTATCGGGCGAGCGCAGGATCTTGCCGACCGCCGACCCGAACGGCTTCATCACCCGGTCCTGATAATCGCGCACTGCTGCCTTGAAGACTTCGATGTCGAGCTTCGAATCAGGCAGGCGCGGCATCGTGTCGGGCCAGAGGAAATTCGCGCCTTCGCGCCGCCGGATCGCCTCCAGGCTGACGATCCCTTCGATCGCGTCTTCGAGGCCGAGCGATTGCAGGAATTCGCGCTGGCCATCGGTGGTGGTCGCGACCACGCTGCGCGCATTGAAGCGCCGCGCAGCCTCAATGATCTGCAAGCCCATCTCATCGAGCAAGTCGGTCGAGCGCGGCCCGTAATAGATCAGCACCGCTTCGCCGCCGCGTAAGCCCGCCTTGCGCAGCATGTCCTCCGGCGACGCCTCGCCGGGTTTGCCCATGAAGCTGAAGTGATAGCCCGACGACGCGCCGTAGAAGGCGAGCGTCCCCCCGTGCGCCAACAACTGGAAGCTGCGCGGGAAGGCGGTTTCGCCGGCATGGCTGACGACATAATCGGCGCGCTTGCCGCCGTTGAGCGCTTCATATTCGGCGACCAGCGGCGCGCCCGCCGCTTCCCAGGCGCGCGCCTCCTCGGCATCCTCGGGCACGACGGTGTAGAGCGCGGCGAAGCGCGGATCCTTGCGGTCGATCGCGCCGGTTGCTCCTTGCTGGCCGGTGATGAAATCGGCGCGCTCGCGGCTCGACACGAGGCCCGTCACTTGCAGACCCGTCCGCACCGACGATCGCAGCGCGTCGAGCCCGGTGCCTGTCGCGGCGCCCTCGACAAACAAGGTCCGCCCCGGCGCGATTTGCAACGTCGTGAACAGGCAGCGCGCAACCGTGCCGAGATTGAGGACATAGCTGCCCGCCTGTTCGAGCGTCAGATCGGGCGGAATCGCGTGCATCTGCGGCGCCTGCACCGTCAGGAACTGCGCATGGCTGCCGGTCTGGGTCTCATAGCCCTGGATCGAGAAATCGGCGAACATCGGGTCGTTGCCGACTTGCGGGGACAGCAGATCATTGGTGCCCGAATAGACGGTGACGAGATCGCCGACCTTCACCCGCCCCTCAGCGCGCGTCTCGCTGCCGAGTGCGGCGACTAGCGCGATACCGCCTGAGCCGGTGATCTGGACGTCCTCCTCATGGGAATCGAAAGGCGACACCGGGATGCCGGTCAGCGCCCAGATGTCATTGAAGTTGACCTCGCTGGTCAGCATGTAGAGCAAGGCTTCGTTGGGCGCCGGTTCGGGCACCTTGACGATCAGCTCGCGCTCGTGCGTCGCGGGCGGGCCGAAGCGTGGCGCGCCGGTTTCGGGATCGCGGGCGATGCCGAAGGCATATTGAAATTCCGGGATCGCAGTGACGCCGGGGTAGAAGGGCGCACCGACCGGGAGCAGCTCGCCTGATGCTTCCAACTCTTCCGCGCGCGCTTCATGCTCGTCGTCGATCCAAACGCCATCGCGGCGGACGGGGAGCGGCGGGCTGACCTTGTCGATGAATTGCCGGATGCCGGTTTTGCCGCCCTCGGGGTCGACGATCGCATCGGCGAAGAGTGCGGCTTCACGCGCGAGGCCCGCCGCCATGCCTTGTTCGAGCCCGGTGCGAACCGCGTCCAGCGCCCGCTCACCGGCCTTGCCGCGCCCGGCCCAGTCGAGCTGGCGCAGGATGCGCTGGAGGAAGTCGTCCTCCAGCACCGCATCGAGATCGACCGGCGATGGCTGTTCCCATCGCTCGGTCATCGCGCGACGCGAAGCATAGGCGCGGCCGAGCATCGATCGATCGCCGTCGTTCACAAAGTCGCGGACCATCGCATGCGCTTCTGACAAGGCATCGGTCGTACCCTCGGCGATTTCGTCGATCAGATCGATATGCTGCGCGGTCGCCGCATCGATGCTGCGTCCACCGAGGATCAAGTCGAGCGCGTCGCGTACACCCTCTTCATCGCGCATTTCAGCCAGCAGCCGCACGAGCCGCTGCGTCCCGCCATAGCCCGGCAGCAACCGCAACCGGATTTCGGGCTGGCCGAAGCGCGCGGTTGGCTCGGCGATGCGGTAGTGGCAGGCGAGCGCGAATTCCATGCCGCCGCCGAGCGCCACGCCTTGGACGGCCGCGATGCACGGCTTGCCCATCGTCTCGATCTTGCGGAAGGCGAGCTGGGCGTTGTTGGGCAGCACCATCGCTTCATCGCGGGTGTGGATTTCCTCAAGCATCTGGCGGATGTCGGCGCCCGCCACGAACGAGGCGGTGCCCTGGCCGGTGAACACCACCGCGACGACATCATCCTTGCGCGACAGATGCTCGACCACGATCACCAGCTCGTCGATCGCGCGTTCGTTGAGTGCATTGACCGGCGGATTGGTGACGGTGACGGTCGCGACGCGCTTGCCGGGCGACACGACATTGTACTGGATCAGGAAATAGCGGTAGCGCTCGAACAGCGATTGCTCTTCGGACAGCTTCTGCTTGCGCTGCCAGATGTCGATCGCGGTCTTCAGCTCGGTCAGGCTTTCCGGATTGCGCAAGGTCGTCACGTCGCCGACATCGCCGCCTTCGACCAAAGCGCGGACCATCCGGCGCATATATTTGCCGCTGCGGGTTTCGGGGAACTGGCTGACTTCGATGAAGTCGGCGGGGACCGCGACCGCGCCCTTTTCGCTGCGCACCAACTCGAAGAGCCGCCGCTTGTCGTCGATCGTCAGCTTGCGCCCGGCGACCGGCACCACGAAGGCAAGCGGGGTCAGCCCCTTTTCGCGGTGCGGCGCGCCGACGACGAGGACATTGCCGACCGGCGAATCGGGATCGAGCGCCTTGTCGCGCAGCACTGCGCCTTCGATTTCCTCGGTGCCCATGCGGTGGCCCGAGACGTTGATGACATCGTCGCTGCGCCCGTGCAGCGAGAAGGAGCCGTCCGCGTGGCGGATCGCGAAATCGCCTTGCGTATAGGCCCAGGCCCCGCGCCAGCGCCGCCAGTAACCATCGATCCAGCGCGCCGCATCGCCGCGCCATACGGACGAAACGCTGCCATTCTCGACGGTGAAGTTGCCGACATCGCCCCAGATCGTGCGCGCGAGATAGGGATAGGGTGCCGCGATGACGATCTCGCCCTTTTCGCCCATTTCGGCGGGGCGCCACGCGACGCCGTCGTCGCTGTCGCGCGCGAACGGCACGAAATCTATGGCTGCGTCGGGTTCTTCCACCCAGACGTCGCCCAAAATCCACGGCAGCGGATAGGCATGCGCATCGGGCCGCAGCGGAAAGTCGTCATTGCCGAAGAAATGCGTCCAGGCGATGCCGCCATGCTCGGTCGCCCAGTAACTGTTGATGTACTGCGACACGACATGCGCCATCCCGAACGCCTGCACCGACGGCGAGGTCGGCTCGGCGCAGAAAGTTGCGACGCGCAAGCTCGAGCGGTCGTAGCGCTCGACATCGGCGAGGTTTGCCGGGTCTGACATCACCGATTTAAGGAACGTCACGCCGGCCTTGAAGATGGTGACCTTGTGCCGCTCGATCATCGCCATGAAGCGCCCGGCGTGCGGGAACACCGGCGATCCTTCGGCAACGACCGTCGTCACGCGGGTGACGAGCGGCGCGCAGATCAGATAGCTCTGCCCGGTGATCCAGCCCGGATCGGCGACGACGTAAAGCGTATCACCCGGGCGGGCATCGAACGACACCTTCATCGTATGCGCGACACCGGCGGCATAGCCGTGCGCGTGGACAATGCCCTTGGGTTTGCCCGTCGATCCCGAGGTGTAGATGAAGAACATCGGATAATCAGCATCGACCGGTAGCGGTCGCGACGACGCCCAGATCGCGCAGACGAACTCGGGGTCGGGCAGGGCCAATAATTCGGCCTGCGTCGTGACCGCAAAACCCGCCTCGCGCGCCTTCGCGAGGATCGTGTCGAGCGCGGCATCGGTCAGCTCATGGCTCCAGCGGTCGCGCTCCTCGCGCCAGATCACATCGGGTTGCGCGGTATGGCGCACGACGATCACGGCTTCGACGCGCGGCGGCAGCGTGACGAGGCTGGAGGCAATCGCAATCCGCACGCGCGCGGCATCGCTGGTGCTGATCCGCCCGTCCTTGCCGAGCGCGATCAGCGCGCGCCCGACCCCGCGCATCACGTCCGATCGCTCGACCGTGACTTCCCCGGCGAGCGTTTCCTTGACGGTATCGCGGATCGTCGCCGCATCCTCGTCGGGCAAGCCGAGATCGGTGTCGGCCAAAATTGCCAGCGCAGTCGACACGGGTACATAATTGTCGAGCGCTGGGTCGGTATAGGCATTTTTGAACGCCGCGACCTGCGCATTGCGATAGCTGCCGTCGGAGGTGACGATCACCCGCGCACCCGCATCGCAGATCCGGTCGGACAAGGTCTTGTCGCTGAACCCGCCGAACACGGCGGTATAGACGATGCCGAGCCGCTTGGCCGCTTGCGTCCAGTAAATCTGCGGCACGATGCTCGGCATGTTGAGCGCAATGCGGTCGCCTGCCTTCAGCCCCAGCGCCTCAAGCGCGACCGCGCATTTGGCGGTTTCCAGCAGCAACTGCTTGCGCGACACCGCAAAGCAATCGACCGGCGCGCCGCGTCCGCCATCGGCGGCCATGTCCCAGCGGTCGCCTTCGAAAATGATCGCGCTCTCGTCGCCGTGCCCGTTCAGGACGTGCCGGTCGACTTCGCTGAAGCAGGCGTTGGTGCGCGCCCCGACGAACCAGCGCCAGTGCGGCGGCTCGCTCGCGTCGAAGGCGGTCGTCCAGGGAGCGAAATCACCGGGCAGCTCGGGCGCAATCGGGGCACCACTAGCCGCATCCCAGCCCGTCCAACGGCTATCGTCGCCCTTGGTGAGCCAAGCGCCTTCAGCGCCGACCGAACAGACGAACCAATGCAGCGTCGTCGCCGCAATTTCGCCGTGGAAAGCGCCCGGATCATCGAGGGCGGCGGCGCGCTGGGCTTCCCAGTCGGCGCGAGTCTTGACCGGATTGGTGCTGCTCACGCCGCGCGGCTCGGATCGCTGATTATCGGTCCCGGTCCCTGCACGCGCCACCCCCTTCGGTCTTGCCCGATCATCGCTGACCCCGTCTCACGTCAGCGCGCGGCGGGGCCTTATTCAAGCCAAGCGACCACGAATCGTTCTATTTCGCAAGTGCAGTATTTTTTGTCGCGGTCAGAAGCCCAGATAGGGCCGCGCGATCAAGGCAAGCAGCCAGCCCGACATGGTGGCAAGCACCAGCAAGGTGCCGATAATCCCCACCGAGCGCCCGAGTGTCAGCTTGTCGTGCGATCCGCGCAGGCCATAGGCATGCGCCAGCCGGACAAGCACGAACAGCGCCGCGACGATCGACAGCGCGAGCGGATGCGCGCCGTTCGATTCGAGCAGACCGATCTGGGCGAGACCGATCGGCATATATTCTGTGAGATTGGCATGCGCCCGGATCGCCGCCATCAGCCCCCGGTCACCGCCGTCGCCAAAGGGCACGCGCAACACCATCCGGCGGTTGATGGCGTCGATCGACAGTGCGATCAGCAACAGGCCAAGCGCGGCGGCAGTGGCCGCGGTGATAATCAAGTGCATTGTCTCTCCAGCGGTTATTGGCTGGCACCAGTCTATCGGGCGGAAAGCGCCCGGCTGCAAATCGAATCAGTCGGCGAGCACCGCGTCGAGCATGGCGCGCGCCCAGGCGATTTCAGCGGGCGGGCGCGGCGTTATGCCGGCGATGATGATGACGGCTTTCCACAGCGCCCAGCCACGCCCGCGCGCGATCATCGCGCGATCAGCACCAGCGGCGTCGAAAAACGCCGTTCGTGCTGCTGCTTTGAAATAGCTCCAGGCAATCATCAGGTCGCACGCCGGGTCGCCGACCGCCATCAGACCGAAATCAATAACCCCGATCAACCGATTATGCTCGACCAGCAAATTGCCCGGCAACACATCGCCATGCAGCCAGCGGGGCGCGGTCGAAGTGCCGGATGCCAATGCCTGCGCGAGAACCGCTTCGCCGCGCCGCCGCGCGATCGGGTCGCCAAAGTGCGTCAGTGCGGTTGCGGCTTCGTCGGCGTAGTGCCTGAGCGGACCGCCGCGATGAAAATTATCGTCGCCCGGGGTGATCCCGGCTTGCGGCGCGATCGCCTGGAGCCGCCGCAGAAATTGGCCAACCTCCGTCGCGAACGCGATCGAATCGCCCAGTGGCTCTCCTGTTGCGGGAACCCCGGCAAGCCAGGTGCGGATCGCCCAGCGCCACGGGAAAATCAGACTCGGCGCGCCAAGCGCGACCGGGTGCGGGATCGGGATGTCGAGTTGCGGTGCAAGAAACGGGAGCCAGCGATGTTCGCGCCCGACTTGCGCGGCATAATGCTCAGCGCTGGGGAGCCGCACGCTCAGGTCAGCACCAAGGCGAAAGCTGCGATGATCCCAACCGCCATCGATTGCTGTGACGGGCAGATCGGTAAATTGCAGAAATTGCTCGTGAATCAATGCCTCAACAAGCGCGGCATCGATTGTCGGCGTCGGGTCGGGCATCGCACCAGCCTATGGCAAGCGCGGCGTCGCAACAAGTTCAGGCGGCGCGGCTCGCCGTCTGGACGAGCCAGGCGCGCGCCTGGCGTTGTGCCTCGGCGATTTCGCGCGCGGTCATGTCTTCGGCGATGTCGCTGCGGCACGCTTGCGCGGCGTCGCTCCCCCAGACCGCAGCCAGATTGAACCATTTATGCGCTTCGATCAGATCGATCGCGGTCCCGCTCGCGCCGGTCGAATAAATAATGCCCAGATCATAACAGGCATTGCAGTCTCCGCGCGCTGCGTCCGCGATCCGACTTTCGATCAGGAACGTTGCGCTCTTCAGGCTATGCGCCATCTTCGCCACCCCTTTTGCACCCTAGTGATGCGGGTTTTGGCGCGAAGAGCTTCAACAAATGGTTAACGCGGTTAACCCTGTTCGATTAATTCGACCGCGATGTTGTCAATGAGGCGTGTCCCGCCGATCCTTGCCGCGGCGAGCAGGCGCAGCGGTCGGCCAAGATCGGTCGTCGGCACCAGAGTCTCGGCATCGACCAGGGCGACATAATCGACCGCATCAAAACCGCCGCTGAGCAGCGCCGCTTCGGCTGTCGCGAGCGCGGCGGCGGGATCATTGCCGCGCGCGATCGAGCGCGCCGCCACCCCCAAGGCGCGCGGCAGCGCCACGGCGCGCGCGCGATCATCCTCGGCGAGATAGGCGTTGCGCGACGACAGCGCGAGACCGTCATCCTCGCGCTGCGTCGGCACGCCGATAACATCGAGCCCGAAATCAAGATCAGCGACAAGGCGCCGGATCACCGCCAGCTGCTGAAAATCCTTTTCGCCGAACAGCGCGACATCGGGTCGTACCTGATTGAACAGCTTGGCGACAACGGTCGCAACACCATCGAAATGGCCCGGCCGCGCCGCGCCATCGAGCCCGTCGCTGACGCCCGATACTGAAATATTGGTGGCAAAACCGTCGGGGTACATTTCCTCAGCCGATGGCAGCCACAGGATTGCACAACCCGCGTCGGACAGCATCCGCGCATCCTGCAACTCGCGCCGGGGATAGCGCGCGAGGTCTTCGGAAGGGCCAAATTGCTTGGGATTGACGAAGATCGAGGCGACGACCTTGTCCGCCACATGCTTCGCCGCTTCGATCAGCGCGATGTGGCCGGCGTGCAGTGCGCCCATCGTCGGCACCAGCGCCACCCGCAGATTTTGCGCGCGCAAGCCTGCGATTTCTTCCCGGAGCTGGTTGATCTGACGGATGGTTTGCACGCGCGTTGAGCCTTCGATAAGGAGCCGAGCGCGGCCTTCTATGGAGACACGGCGCGCGATTCAACAAGGGAAGCGGTTTGGCCAAGACGCACGTCATTGTGTTCGCGAACGAAAAGGGCGGGACCGGGAAATCGACCACCGCCGTGCACGTCGCGATTGCGCTGGCGACCAAGGGTGCGCGCGTCGCCGCCTATGATCTCGATCACCGCCAGCGCACGCTGGGGCGATATCTCGACAATCGTGCGGCCACGATCAAGCGGCTGGGGCGCGAGCTGCCGATGCCGACGTATCTAACCCATGATGGCGAGAGCCTGCCGCGTTTTACCGAACAACTCGAGCAACTTGGCGAAGGCGCCGATTTCCTGATCATCGACACGCCGGGCCGTGACGACCGCTTCGCGCGGATGGCGGCGCAGCGTGCCGACACATTGGTCACGCCGATGAACGACAGCTTCGTCGATTTTGACCTGATCGGCCAGGTCGACCCGACCACGTACAAAGTCACGCGGCCGAGCTTCTATGCCGAGCTGATCTGGGAGGCGCGCAAGGCCCGCGCGAAGGCCGATGGCGCGACGATTGACTGGGTCGTGCTGCGCAATCGCCTCCAGCACATCGAAGCGCGCAACATGCGCCGCGTGTCGGATGCGCTCGGCCAACTCGCCAAGCGTGTCGGGTTTCGGGTGATCCCGGGCTTGGGCGAGCGCGTTGTCTACCGCGAGCTTTTCCCCAATGGGTTGACGCTCATCGATTCGCGCGAATTTGGCGAGATGGGGCTGGGCCATGTCGCGGCGCGCCAGGAACTGCGTGAGATGATGGCAGCGCTGGGCCTGCCCGAGCCCGCCTTGCCGCTGTTCGCCTGATGGCCAAGCTGCTGTTCTTTGCAGCGCTGGCGGCCGTCGCCTGGTGGTGGCTGCGCCCCTATCTCTCGCCGCCACGCGCCGATCGTGGGCCGCGCTTCGAACGCAGCCTTGACGAAGCGGAGGCGCGCGAGATTTTGGGCGTCGGGCCGACCGATGATGCCGAGGCCATTCGCGCTGCGCATCGGCGGCTTGCCGCTGCTGTCCATCCCGATCGCGGCGGCTCGACCGAACTTATGCGGCGGATCAATCTGGCGCGTGATGTGTTGCTCAAATCCGGGGCGTAACGACGCCCGAACCCCTAGCCAAAAGGCTCCCCAAGCTGATGACGCACCAATTCGATCGCACTTCGCTTCGCGAATATGACATTCGCGGGATTGTCGGCAAATCGCTGGGGACGGCGGATGCGACCGCGATCGGTCGCGGCTTTGCCACGCGCGTGCGGCGCGCAGGCGGCACGCGGGTCGCGGTTGGCTATGACGGGCGCAATACGTCGGTCGAACTCGAAGCCGCGCTGGTCGCGGGGCTTACGGCGAGCGGCGTCGATGTTGTGCGGATCGGCATGGGGCCGACGCCGATGCTCTATTATGCGGAAAGCGTGCTAGAAGTGGATGGCGGCATCCAGATAACCGGCAGCCATAACCCCGCCGAGTATAATGGCTTCAAGATGGTGCTCCAGCATCGCCCGTTTTTCGGCGATGATATTCAGGATTTGGCGCGGCTGGCGGCGAGCGGCGATTGGGAGAGCGGCGCGGGTTCGGTTGAAACCGCCGATGTCGTCGACAATTATGTCGGCCGGTTGATGGCGGGCTATGCCGGTGGCGCCTATCGGATCGGTTGGGACGCCGGCAATGGTGCGTCCGGCCCGGTGATCGAGAAGCTGGTGAAGCTGCTGCCGGGTGAGCATCACCTGCTGTTCACTGATGTCGACGGCAATTTTCCCAATCATCATCCCGATCCGACCGAAGAAAAGAATCTCGCCGATCTGAAGGCGCTCGTCGCCGACAAGCAGCTCGATTTCGGAGTCGCTTTTGATGGCGATGGCGACCGGATCGGCGCGATCGACGGGCTGGGCCGCGTGATTTGGGGCGATCAAATCCTGTCCATTTTGGCGGAACCTATCCTGCGGGAGCTCCCCGGCGCGACGATCATCGCCGATGTGAAGGCGTCACAAGCGCTGTTCGATCGCGTCACCGAGCTCGGCGGCGTGCCGCTGATGTGGAAGACCGGGCACAGCCTGATCAAGACCAAAATGCGCGAAACCGGTGCGCCGCTGGCGGGCGAAATGAGCGGCCACATCTTTTTTGCGCATGACTATTATGGCTTTGACGACGCGCAATATGCCGCCGTCCGGCTGATCCGCGCCGTCCATATGATCGGCAAGTCGATGACCGAGATCCGGGGCGCGATGCCTGCGCTCGTCAACACGCCCGAAATGCGCTTTCAGGTCGACGAAAGCCGCAAATTTGCGGTGGTCGACGAAGTGCTCGCCCGGCTCGAAGCCGAAGGCGCCAAGGTCGACCGCACCGATGGCGCGCGGGTGACGACGCCCGATGGCTGGTGGCTGCTGCGGGCGTCCAACACCCAGGATGTGCTGGTTGCGCGTGCCGAGGCGCATTCGCAGGAAAGCCTGGACCGGCTGCTGGCGATGATCGACGTGGAACTCGCCGCCAGCGGCGTCGCGCGGGGCGCGCAGGCGGCGCATTGAGCGCCACCAGCCCGGACGATTAGCTCGGGTCGCGGTCCTTGGTCTTGACCACCCAGTTGCGCTTGGCCAGCCGCACCATCGGGACGCCGCAATAGGTGCAGACGCTTTCATAGCGGTCTGATCCTTCCGGCCGGAAAACGCGGCTGCCAGAGCGCTGGTGTTCGCCCGTCAGGCACCGTGCGCGCCCCGTGATCCAGCCGATCATGGCTGGCCCGTCCCTGCTTCTCGCATCATGCCCTCTCCCGAGCTGTCGGCATTCCTTGTTGCAACATCGTCATGATAAACCGCAACAGCCGTAACTGGAAAGGGGGTGGCATTCACGGCTTGAACACGTCACCTAGGATCATGGCCAGCGCCCCCCAGATCATCCGCGTCATCGATCTCGAAACCACGGGCCAGGCGCCGCCCGCGCATGGGGTGTGCGAGATCGGCTGGCAGGATGTGGCGCTGGGCGCTGACGGGCACTGGGCGCTTTATGGCGACGGCGGCGCGCTGTACGTCAATCCGGGGCGCCCGATCCCGCCGATCACCCAGGCGATCCACCATATTCTCGACGAACAAGTCGCCGACGCGCCGTTCTGGCATGATGTCGCGCGGCCCGTGCTCGATCCCTGGCCGCGCCGCGTCGCGCTGGCCGCGCACCGCGCCGATTTTGAGCAGAAATTCTGCACGGCGTCGCTCACGCACGGCGCCGACTGGATTTGCACCTGGAAGTGCGCGCTGCGACTGTGGCCCGATTCGCCGTCCTTCTCCAACCAGGTGCTGCGTTACTGGCGGCGGCCCGACGGGCTGGAGCATGAGCGCGGCCTGCCGATGCACCGCGCTTTTCCTGATTCCTACGTCACCGCACATCATTTGCGCGACATGCTCAACGCGGTCGGTGTCGCTCAGTTGATCGAATGGTCGAGGCTGCCCGGCTTGCTCCCGCGCGTGCGCAACGGCCCTGATCGCGGCAAGGAATGGCGCGAGCTCGAAGAAGAAGCGCTGGCGGTGTTCGCCGCCGATCGCGATCCCGACGTCCGCTTCACCGCCGAGACCGAGCAAGCGCGGCGGCGCGGTGGCGGCTCGATTGGCCGCCAGACGGCGCAGGACAGCTTGCTCTAACCCGCTCGGCGCTTCGACGTCCGTCGCTGACTAAACGTCGAGATTGGCGACGCTGAGCGCATTGTCCTGAATAAACTCGCGGCGCGGCTCGACGACATCGCCCATCAGCCGGGTGAAAATCTCATCCGCGACGTCTGCCTGATCGACTTCGACGCGCAGCATCGACCGGTTCTGCGGGTCGAGCGTCGTTTCCCACAGCTGATCGGCGTTCATCTCGCCCAGCCCCTTGTAGCGCTGGATCGACAAGCCCTTGCGCCCGGCAGCAAGGATAGCGTCGAGCAACTGGCTGGGGCGCGCGACCATCGTTTCGCCCTTGCCAACAGCGACGGGGGCGTCGTCCTCCTCTTCGATTGCAGCATCGGCTTCGGCCTGCACCGCTGCCGCCGCCTTGGTCGAAACCAGCTTCGCCGTTTGCGCAAAGGCATCCCCCTGCTCGACCGCCAGCGCATGCAGCTTGCGGGCTTCCTGCGACATCAGGAACGCGGCTTCGATGATGTGGTGGTCGGTCACGCCGCGCCACACCCGCTTGAAATGGATGCTGCCTTCCTCGGTCAGGCTCGCCGACCAGCGCGCATCGGCATCCGCCGCGTCGAGCCCGGTCACTGCCGTTGCCAGCAACGCCGTGCGCGCGTCGCGGCCAAGCGCGGGGTCGAGCACCCCGCCCATTGCCAGCGCCTCGACAATCGTCGCGTCATAGCGGCGCGGGACATAGCGCATCAGCGTGCGCATCCGCCGCGCATGTTCGACCAGCGCGCGCAGATCGGCGCCCGATCGCGCGCCGCCGGCCCCTTCGAGCACCGACAAGGCAACGCCATTGTTGACCAGAAACTCGTCGAGCGCGGCGTCGTCCTTCAGATAAACCTCGGACCGCCCCTTCGCTGCTTTGTAGAGCGGCGGCTGGGCGATGTAGAGATAGCCTTGGGTGATGATCTCGGGCATCTGCCGGTAGAAGAAGGTGAGCAACAGCGTGCGGATATGCGCGCCGTCGACATCGGCGTCGGTCATGATGACGATCTTGTGGTAGCGCAATTTCTCGATGTTGAAATCGTCGCGACCGATGCCGGTGCCCATCGCCTGGATCAGCCCGATAATTTCCTTCGACGACAGCATCCGGTCGAAACGTGCGCGCTCGACGTTCAGGATTTTGCCGCGAAGCGGCAGGATCGCCTGATATTCACTGTCGCGTCCCGATTTCGCCGAGCCGCCCGCCGAATCACCTTCGACAAGGAATAACTCGGCCTTCGACGCATCGCGCTCGCGGCAGTCGTGGAGCTTGCCGGGCAGGCCGCCGACATCCATCACGCCCTTGCGCCGGGTCAGCTCGCGCGCTTTTTTGGCGGCCTCGCGCGCGGCAGCGGCGTCGATCACCTTGGCGATGATCGAGCGGCCATGCGCGGGATTTTCCTCGAGCCATTCGGCGAGCTTGTCGGCCATCAGGCTTTCGAGCGGCTGGCGCACCTCGGACGAGACGAGCTTGTCCTTGGTCTGGCTGCTGAACTTCGGATCCGGCAGTTTCACCGAGACGATCGCGGTCAGCCCTTCGCGCATATCGTCGCCTGTAAGGGTGACCTTCTCCTTCTTCAGCATCCCCGACTTGTCGGCATAATTGTTGAGCGTGCGCGTCAACGCCGCGCGGAACGCGGCGAGGTGCGTGCCGCCATCACGCTGCGGGATGTTGTTGGTGAAGCACAGGACGTTCTCATAATATGAGTCGTTCCATTCGAGCGCGACGTCGATCGTCACATCCTCGCGGGTGCCGTTGATCGCCACTGGTTCGGGCATGAGCGGAATCTTGTTGCGATCGAGATACTTGACGAAGGCCGCAATCCCGCCTTCGTAGTAAAGCTCGACCGTCTTCACTTGCTCGTGCCGCGCGTCGGACAGGAACAGCCGCACGCCCGAATTGAGGAATGCCAGTTCGCGGTAGCGATGCTCGAGCTTGTCGAAATCAAATTCGGTGATCTTGAAAGTGGCGGGCGAGGGGAAGAAGGTGACCTTGGTCCCCTTGCGCCCCGGTGCTTCGCCAACGACCTTGAGCGGCGCCACGGCATCGCCGAACGCGAAGCGCATGTAATGCTCCTGCCCGTCGCGCCAGATCGTCAGATCGAGCCATTCGCTGAGCGCATTGACCACCGATACGCCCACGCCGTGCAGCCCGCCCGAAACTTTGTACGCATTGTCGTCCGACGTATTCTCGAACTTCCCGCCCGCGTGGAGCTGGGTCATGATCACTTCGGCGGCGGAGACGCCTTCCTCGGTGTGGATGCCGGTCGGGATGCCGCGACCATTATCCTCGACCGAGACTGAGCCATCGGCGTTGAGCGTGATGTCGATCCGGTCGCAATGCCCGGCGAGCGCTTCGTCGATCGCGTTATCGGATACCTCGAACACCATATGGTGGAGGCCCGATCCATCATCGGTATCGCCGATATACATGCCGGGGCGTTTGCGGACCGCGTCGAGGCCCTTGAGCACCTTGATCGAATCGGCGCCATAGTCGTTGGTATTGGGGTCTTCTGCCATAGCGAGCATATAGGGATTCGCTTGCCGGAACGAAAGCAAAATGGACAGCCGCGCCCTTGCCGGTTGCAATTGATTAGATATCTATCTAGATAGTTCGATATCTAATCTAAATGAGGTGATTTATGGCGCTCTCCAGACGATCGATCATCCTCGGAATCGGCGGTGGTGCTGCGCTGGTCGGCGGCGGCGCGGTGTGGCGGGTGATGCGCCAGCCGACCACGGCACTTGCGCCTTGGGCGATTGATCCCAAACCGCTCGCTGACATCCGGCTCGACGTGCTGCGCTACGCAATCCTTGCGCCCAACCCGCATAATCGGCAGCCTTGGTTGATCCGGTTGGTCGGCGCAGACCAAGTCGAGCTGACCTGCGATCTCGCCAAGCGGCTGCCTGAGACCGATCCCTTTGACCGCCAGATCATCATGGGCTTTGGCACTTTCATCGAACTGACCCGGATAGCGGCAGCAGAGC
This sequence comes from uncultured Stakelama sp., assembly GCA_964449575.1. Lineage (GTDB taxonomy): Bacteria > Pseudomonadota > Alphaproteobacteria > Sphingomonadales > Sphingomonadaceae > Sphingomonas. The sequence continues at coordinate 64,496 of CAYUYZ010000005.1, read as the reverse complement.
GAGGCTATGCCGTCGACGCGCTGCCCTTCCCCGATGGCGCGCCGCAGCCTCGGCTCGATGCCCGACCCGTGGCGCGGCTGATGTTTCGCAAGGACGCCAGCGTCGCGCGTGACCCCTTGTTCGCCGCCATCACGCATCGCCACACCAACCGCACCCTCTATGATCCGACCCCGCCCACGCCGCGCCAGCTCGCCATGGTCGGGCAGCAGGATGCGATGACCAGCGCTGATCCGAAGCTGATCGCGCAGGTCCGCACGCTCGCGGTGCGCGCGATGACGACCGAAACCGTTACCCACCGCACCTTCATGGAAAGCGTCAATGTGATGCGGATCGGCGCGGCCGAAATGGACGCAACACCCGATGGCTTGCCGATCGGCGGGCCGCTGGTGGAGGGGTTGCATGCGCTCGGCATGATCGATCAGGCACAACTCGCCGATCCGTCGAGTTCGTCGTTCAAAATGGGGCTGAAGCAAGTGCAGGATAGCTGCGGATCGGTGCCCGCCGTGGTCTGGATCGCCACCCCGGGCAACAGCCGCGCCGAGCAGTTGGACGCGGGGCGCCGCTATGTCCGCGCGCAATTACGCGCGACGACGCTCGGGCTGTGGATGCACCCGCTCAGCCAGGCGCTGCAGGAATATCCCGAGATGCGCGCGGATTACGCGCGGGTGCATGCGATGTTCGGTTTGACGGGCAGTCAGCGGCTCCAGATGCTCGCGCGGGTCGGCATGGCCGCGCCCGCCGGCCCTGCGCCGCGCTGGCTGCTGGAAAAGCATCTGATATGATGCGACATGGCTGAGACCGTGATCGCCTTCGACTTTTTCAATGAGATCGGGATCATTGATCAGCTCGCGGGCACGATTCTCGAGCGCGCTTTGCCTGCGGGGATGACGCGTGCGCAATTCGCCGTGCTCAACCATTTCGTGCGGCTCGGCCATGACGAACGCTCGCCCGCGCAACTCGCGAGCGCGTTTCAGGTGACGCGGCCGACGATGACAAGTACCTTGTCGCGGCTGGCACGCGAGGGGCTGGTCGCGATCCGTGATGATCCGGCGGATGGGCGCGCCAAGCTGGTGTCGCTGACGGCGCAGGGGCGGGCGGCGCGCGACGCCGCGATGATCGCTGTCGGGACGGTGCTGCCCCTGCTCGACGGCATCGTCGATCCGGGCGAAGTTGAAACCATTCTGCCGATCCTTCGGCGCCTGCGCATCGCGCTCGACGCGGCGCGCGACTAGCACGGCAAAGCTCCGACAGTAGATTCATGTAGCATACGCTACATGAATAATGTAGCATCGTAGCAGTTACTACACAGGAGTCGCCCGATGTCCGAAGCGCCCGCTACACTCAGTCCCTTGGGCGTGAAACCCATGACCATTTTGATCGTCTGGGGCGCCTTGCTCTGGGCGAGCGGCGTGCTGATTCTCCGCTGGCTGGTATCGATGGACGCGCTGCACGGCACGCCGCAGGTGCTCGCCTATGCGCTGATCGTTGCGGGCACGATTCCGCTGATCCCGCTGACGCCTCGTCTCGCAGGTCTCTCCCGCAGCGACACCGTCAGCGCGATTGCCGTGGTATCGATGACCGCGCTGCTGATCGACGGCATCGTGATTGGCTATTTCCCCGCGCTTTATTCGGCCGATCCGGTGCAGGCGCGGGCGTGCGCCGGGGCATTGCTCTGGGCGGTTGGCGTCGCCCTTGCGCTCGGCTTCGCGATGCAGCCGCGCACCCGCTGATTATCGATCGACGCGGGGTGCCGTCGCCACGGTGACGACATCGGCCAAGCCGACCGAGTTCAGCAGGATCGACCCTTCGATCAATTGCAACAACAACGCCGCTTGCTGATCGCGCCGCGCGGGATCGCCATCGATCCGTCCGGCAATCCACACCAGAAAGCCGCGCCCGATTGCTTCCCCCACCGATCGGCAAACTTCGTCGCCACCCGCCGCCATTGCTGCCGTCTGGAGCCAGAAGCGCATATAGGGCCAGAAATCATCGCCCATCGCCAGCGTCGTCAGCTCGCGCGCGAGTACGGGTGCGGGCTGCGGCGGCGCTTCGGCCAGGACGCCGAGCTGGCCCGTCAGCCGCGCGGCGACATTGTGCATCAGCGCGGTCATCAGCGCGGCCTTGTCGGGGAAATAATAGAGCAGCATGCGGTCGCTGGTGCCGATTGCCTTGCCGAGCGTGCGCAAGCCGGTGTCGCCCATGCCGTTTGCCAGCACATGGTCGGTCAGCCGATCGAGCAGATCCTCGCGCTTGTCTCGCTTCATGGCGTTCGGTTTCGAACCTGCGGCCGATTTGGTCAAGCCGCCGTCATCCCGCCGTCGCCCAGATGCAGCCGGGTGGCGTCCGCGCCGACTTCGGCGAACAGCCCCGGCTCGGTCCCCGTCATCCAGACCTGACCCGTGCCGGACAGCCGATCGAACAGCGCGGCGCGGCGGCGCGGATCGAGATGCGCTGCCACTTCGTCGAGCAGCAGCACCGGCGCGCGCCCGGTCCGCGCGGCGACCAGTTCGGCGTGCGCGAGGATCAACCCCAGCAGCAGCGCCTTTTGCTCGCCGGTCGAACACAGGCTCGCTGCCTGATTCTTGTCGAGATGGGTGACGATCAGGTCGCAGCGATGCGGCCCCGCAAGCGTACGTCCGGCCGCCGCATCGCGGCGCCGTCCGGTCGCCAGCTCGTCGGCCAATGCGGTGCCCGACCAGCCCTCCAAAGCCAGCCCCGCGCGCGCGAACACGCCGTCGGGCTGGTCGGCTAGGCGCGCCGCAAGCAGCGCCACCAACTCCCGCCGCGCCGTGTCGATCGCCAGCCCATGCTCGGCCATTTGCGCTTCGAGGGCGCTCAGCCACGCCGGATCGGGCTGCCCGCCCTCGAGCATCTCGGCAAGCAGCCGGTTGCGCGCGCGCATCGCGGCTTCATAGCGGTTGGCATGCACCGCATGGCCGGGAAACAGCGCCAGCGTCAGCCGGTCGAGGAAGCGGCGCCGTTCGCTCGCGGGTTCGGCGAACAGCCGGTCCATGGCGGGGGTCAGCCAAAGGATCGTCACCCAGTCGGCCAGCGCCGTCGCCGCCGCACTCGCGCCTTGCACCCGCACCAGCCGCCGCTCGGGCGCGTCGGGCTGGGTGCCCGTGGCGATGTCGACATCGCTCGCCAGCGTTGCGGCGACGCCAAAGCTGCCGTTCCCGCCCTGGCGCGCCATCTCACCGGGGGCTGCGCGCCGCAAGCCGCGACCGGGGGCGAGCAGCGACACCGCTTCAAGGACATTGGTCTTGCCCGCGCCATTTTCGCCGGTCAGCACGACGAAACCCGGCCCCGGCGCAATCGTCGCGGCCGCGTGGTTGCGGAAATCGGTGAGGATCAGGCGAGTCAGCACAGCGCTTAGCCTTAGCCCAACTCGCTTGTGTGTCGCGGGCTAAAGCGCCGCCATCGCGATCGACAATGTCCCGAGCCCAAGTGACAGCGGCAATCGCAGCCGCAGCCACCACTCGGGCGCAAGGCCGATCCGATGGAGTTGCCAGTCGACACCCAGCGACCCGATCAGCGCGACACCGATAACGATCAGCGACGGGCCCGGCCAAGGCTCGCCGGTTGCCCAAGGCAGAAAACTCGCGAGCGCGATCAGCGACGGTAGTACTGCGGCAACCCACAGCCACAGCGGCGCGCGCTCGGCACGCGCGGCGAAACCCCACCAGATGCCGCCGAGAAAACTCAGGATCAGCGCGGCATAGGCATAGCCCATCGCCAGCGCGAAGAAGCGCAGTTCGTTGTTGCGCTCAAGCAGAACCAGTACGACTGCAATGTGCGGCAGCAACCCGGCAAAGCCGAGCAGACGGGCAATCGTCGGCGGCATCAGGCGCTCAGCCGTCCCGACCAGGCATAGCCGCGATAGAGCGGCGTGAAGCGCGCGGTCAGGCTATTGGCTGCCGCGATCCGGTCGAGCGTCGCGGCGAGCTCGGCGCGCGGCGACACGTCGAACTGCGCGAGCCAGCCGAACAGCAGCGCGCGAAACGCCCCCGGCAACCGCTCCTGCTGGCCGAAATCGACGACATCGAGCCGCCCGCCGGGGGCAAGCTTGCTCGCCCCTTCGCGCAGGGCGCCCTGCCAGTCAGGGATCATCGACAGCGTGTAGCTTTGGAACACCCGGTCGAAGCGCGCGACGCCGAACAGCGCCATCGCGTCAAATGCCGTCGCATCGCCCTGCGCCAGCGTGATGCGGTCGCTCAAGCCCGCCTTGGCGACATTGGCACGCGCGGTCGTCAGCATCGCTTCTGAAATATCGATCCCGAAATAGCGCGCATCGGGAAAGCGTTTCGCCGCCGCAATCAGATTGCGCCCGGTGCCGCAGCCAATCTCGATAACCGTGCCACCAGGCGGGGGCGCCAACTCGGCGATCAGACGGTCGCGCCCCAGCAGATAATATTTGCGCGTCAGGTCATAGAAATGGCGCTGGCTGCGATAAATCGCATCCATATGCCCGGCATGATCGCCGGTGGCGCTCGCCATATGTCAGTCCTTCAGCACGTAAAGATGCACGCCGCCATAGATCGAGCTGCGGTCGCGGCGGGTATAGTCGAGCGAGTCCTCGGCCCGGTAATCCCATTGGCCCAGAATTGGCTCGGGCACGCGGCCGGGCAGGATCGAGGGTGCACCGGCGGTGCGGAACAGCACGCGCGCGGCGGGCTTGGCGGTGCGGGTAATCTCGGTCCACAGGCTGGTCAGGATTTCGTCGGTCATCCAGTCCTGCGCGTCGAGCAGCACATAGCGGTCGAGCGACTGGGCCGGCATCGACTTCAGATAATCGATGAAATTGGCATGCCGCACTTCGACCCGGTCGGCGCGCGCGCGCACGGCTTCGTAGTTGTGCTGTTGCAGATAGGGCGGCAGCGACGCATCGGGCGCATCTTCATAGCCGCGCCCAAAGGCCTGCCACGCAAAATAATTCTCGCGCAGGTCAAAATCGCAGGCGAGCTTTTCGAGCCGCTCGCGCAGCACGACCGCCATTTTGGAGTCGCCCGCTAGCGCTTCATATTGTGCGGGCGGAATGCCCAAGCCGAACAGCGACGCGGGCTGGTCGGTCAACCAGCGGACAAAGGCCTTGTCGAAGAACGGTGCGAAGTCGCGGTCGAAAATCTCGCGCTGCTCTTCCATCGACGAGGCGCGCAGGATGATTTTCGGGTTCACGCCGTTGATGCGCGCCAGAAAATGCGCCGCGCCAATGAAATTGCCGAGCAGCCCGCGCTTGTAAACGCCCTTGGCGAACCCCGAGATGCGGCGGCGACCGATAATGTCGCGGCCTTCCCAATAGCGGCGCGTCGTCTCGTCGAGATGCGGCCGCACATATTTGCGATAGGCGGCGATATTCTCACGCGTGTTGGCGCGCCCGAAAAAGCGGTGGAACGCGGCATAATCGGGCAGCTCGCGCGCCGCGACGAGCTTCAATTTGTTGAGCGCGATATGTGCAGTGTTCAGATCGACGGCGGTAATCGCCTTGGGATCGGCCGTCAGATAGCTCAGCACGTTGCACCCGCCCGAGGCGATCTGGACGATGTGGCAATCGGGCGTCACCGCCAGCGCTTCGAGGTCGACCGCCGGATCTTCCCAGATCTGCGCATAGACCAGCCCGCGAAAGGCAAAGGTGAAGGCGCGTTCGAGCAGGCCCTGTTTGCTCAAATGATCATGGCGGTGGACCGCACTGCGGACAGCGCGGTTGCGCGGGGGTTTCATGCCTATCGATCTCCTTGGCGCCGCAATCGGGACAAGGCGCCACATTGCCCCGATAAGCCAATGGGGCGGCGGTGACAATCTTTGCCAACAAAGTCGATGATCGCCCCCAAACAAAATGGGGTCTGCCACCGTGTTGATGGCAGACCCCGATCTGGCGCCGACAAGGGGGAGGGACCGGCGCCACTGATGTCCGCTCGAAGGGGACATCATTCAATACGGCGGCCCGCCCCGAAAGGTTTCAGCCGCCGCATATTTTTTTGAGCAGTTCAAAAAAATTACGGCAGCAGCACGCCGTCGATCACGTGGATCACACCGTTCGACTGGTTGACGTCGGCGATCGTGATGTTGGCCGCATTGCCCTTCGCGTCGGTGACGGTGTAGCCCTTGCCTGCCTTGGCAAAGGTCAGCGTGCCGCCCTGGACGGTCGTCAGCATCGCCTTGCCGCCGCCCATCTTGACCTTGGCGGCGAGCTGGGTTGCGCTGACCTTGCCGGCGACGACATGATAGGTCAGCACCGCCGTCAGCGTGCCCTTGTTTTCAGGCTTCAGCAGCGTCTCGACGGTGCCGGCGGGCAGCTTGGCGAAAGCGGCATTGGTCGGCGCGAACACCGTGAACGGGCCCTTGCTCGACAGCGTGTCAACCAGACCAGCGGCCTTGACGGCGGCGACCAGCGTGGTGTGATCCTTCGAATTGACGGCGTTCTGGACGATGTTCTTGGTGGGGAACATCGCGGCGCCGCCGACCATCGGGTTGGTGGCAGCAATCAGCGAACCGGCGCCGAGCGTGAAGGCGCTAGCAATGAGCGAAAAGCGAAGGGCAGTGTTCATGGGGAATATCTCCTGAAGGGGTGCACCCGTTGTCGGGGTGCGGCGGAGATACGGGGGCGCTCCCCCAAAGGATGCACTGCCGGGATTTGGCTCGCGTCAGATGCGCGCGAGTGGCCCCGCCGCAACCAGCGGCCCTTGCGGGAGCCCGGTCGGCGAGCCGCCCGGCACTTCGATCGTGATCGCCAACGTCGCGCCAGCGATCAGCCGCCGCCGATCGACATCACGCAGTGCGATTTGGGTTTCCGACGCTGCGCGCAGCACCCCGAGCGAGTGCGGCTTCTTGTCCTCAGCACCGATCACCCAAAGCTCGGCGCTATGGGCGCTGTCGGCCAGCGCGGCAGCGCCGATCCGCAGCGCGCCGCTGCGCGGATCATAAAGGGCTGCAACCGGCGCGCCCTTGGCGGTCGGCGTAATCGCCGCGATCAACACCGGATTGGGCGCGGCATTGACCACCGGCGGCGTGATTGCTGTCGGGGTGAGGATCATGAAGCCGAGCAGCACCGCCGCCGCAGCCGTCGATAGCCCCGCGATCGCCTGCCACAGCAGCGCGCTGCCATTGTCGTTCGCGACCACGGGCTTCGGCGCCAGCGCGGCTTCGATCCGCGCTGCGCCACCGGTGGGTGCCGCCGCTTCGGGCCATGCCTCGAACAGCAGGCCGAAATGGTCGCGCCAGCGCTCAACCTCGGCCGCGAAGTCCGGCTCGGCGAGCATCCGGCGCATCGCGACCGCGCGCTCATCACCTTCGAGCAGGCCAAGCGCAAATTCGGCGGCCATCGTCATCGGCGCGTCGTCTTCAGGGGGGAGCGGCGTGTCGGTCATGCCTCGACGCACTCCTTCAGCCGCATCAAGCCGCGCCGCACCCAGCTCTTCATCGTCCCGAGCGGCACGCCCAGTCGCTCGGCCAACTCGGCATAGGTCACGCCGTCGAAAAAGGCTGTGCGGATCGCCAGTCGTTGCTTGTCCTCAAGCTGATCGAGACACAGGTGCAGCCGCCGATCGGATTCATCCGCGAGCATTGTTTCGGAGACGAGCGGGCGATCATCGGCCACCGGCAGCGCATCGTCGATCGCCGTCATCTGACGTGATCCCTGTGCACGCCGCCAATCGATCGCGCGGTTGCGCGCGATCGTCGCCAGCCAGGTGATCGGGCTCGCACGGCCAGGGTCATAGCCGCCCGCGCGCTTCCACACCGTGAGATATACTTCCTGCAACACGTCTTCCGCAGCCTGCCTTTCCCCACAGATACGAAGGCATATCCCAAAAAGTTTAGCACTGGTGAGGGTATATAGCGGCGCAATCGCGGCACGGTCTTCCTGGCCGACGCGCCAGAGCAGCTCGGCAAGCCGGGCACGCGCGGCATTGGCATCGGTCACAGGCTGGCTCACGCGCGCTTGACTAGCCGCCACGGGTGCAAGCGACAAATGTTTTTGGGGGCAAAATCCGTACCGAGCGCCGTCATCGCCTGCCCTTTGGTGCCGGGGCAGACCAAAGCGGGTGTGGCAATGCGCGAACGCTTTCGCTAGAAGCGCGGCTCGCCTTTCGACCAGCCGGAGTACAGCGCCGACCATGCGCATCGCTATCGCATCCGATCACGCTGCCTTTGCCCTGAAGCAGGTGCTGGTGCCCTGGTTGCAGGACCAGGGTCATGCGGTCGACGATCTCGGCACGCATGGCACCGCGAGCGTCGATTATCCCGATTTCGGCCACGCGGTCGGCGCCGCCGTGGCCCATGGCGCGGCAGAACGCGGCATCGCGCTGTGCGGCTCGGGGATCGGCATTTCGATCGCTGCCAACCGTATCCCCGGCTGCCGCTGCGCGCTGGTGAGCGAGCCGCTCTCGGCGACGCTCGCGCGCCAGCACAATGATGCCAACACGATTGCGCTGGGCGCGCGCCTGATTGGCGAGGAAATGGCGCGCGCCTGCATCACTGCTTTCCTGAGCACCGATTTCGAAGGCGGTCGCCATGCCGCACGGGTCGCCAAGCTCAGCCAGACCGAAGGATTTTTGTCATGAGCACCAACCCCCGCGATCTCCACGACGTCCAGCCCGACGGCTTTTTCACCCGCGGCCTCGCCGATGCCGATCCCGCGATCTTCGCAGGCGTGCAGCATGAACTCACGCGCGAGCAAACGCAGATCGAATTGATCGCGAGCGAAAACATCGTCTCGAAAGCGGTGCTCGAAGCGCAAGGGTCGGTTTTCACCAACAAATATGCCGAAGGCTATCCGGGCAAGCGCTATTATCAGGGCTGCCACCCGTCGGACGAAGTCGAACAGCTCGCGATCGACCGCGCCAAGCAATTGTTCGACTGCGCCTATGCCAATGTCCAGCCGCATTCGGGGGCGCAGGCCAATGGCGCGGTGATGCTCGCGCTGGTGAAGCCCGGTGAGACGATCCTGGGCATGAGCCTCGACGCGGGCGGCCACCTGACCCACGGCGCCAAGGCAGCGATGAGCGGCAAATGGTTCAACGCGGTGCAATATGGCGTCGACCCCGTCACCCATCTGATCAACTATGACGAAGTCGCCGCCCTCGCGCGCGAGCACCAGCCAAAGCTGATCATCGCGGGCGGCTCGGCCTATCCCCGCCAGATCGATTTTGCGAAGTTCCGCGCGATTGCCGATGAAGTCGGCGCCTATTTCCTCGTCGATATGGCGCATTTCGCCGGGATCGTCGCGGCGGGCCTGCACCCCTCGCCGCTGCCGCACGCGCATGTGGTGACGACGACGACGCACAAGACGCTGCGCGGGCCGCGTGGCGGCATGATCCTGTCGAACGACGAAGCACTCGGCAAGAAGTTCAACTCGGCGGTGTTCCCGGGGCTGCAGGGCGGGCCGCTGATGCACGTCATCGCCGCCAAGGCGGTCGCGTTCGGTGAAGCGCTCCAGCCGGGCTACAAAAGCTACATCGCCGCCGTCGTCGAAAATGCCAAAGTGCTGGCGGCGACGCTCAATGAACGCGGCTGCAACCTTGTCGCGGGCGGCACCGACACGCATCTCGCGCTGGTCGACCTGACGCCGCTGGGCGTCTCCGGCAAGGATGCCGATGAAGCGCTCGAACGCGCGGGCATCACCTGCAACAAAAACGGCATCCCCAACGATCCGCTGCCGCCGACCAAGACCAGCGGCATCCGCGTCGGCTCGCCGGCGGGCACGACACGCGGCTTTGGCCCCGCCGAATTCCGCGAAATCGGCCATATGGTCGCTGATGTGCTTGATGGCCTTGCGAAAAACGGCGAGCAGGGCGACGCACAAGTTGAAATGGCTGTACGTGAGCGTGTTATTGCACTATGTCACCGGTTCCCGATCTATCCGGAGGCATGACATGACCGAACAACCCCAGGACGACAAACCCAAGACCAATTTCGAAGACACCGTGCGCGCCGTCGGCGAGGATGTGGTCGAGGCGCTCGACTCAGCGGTTAATCAGACTAGCAAGTTGATCGGCGGCGAGAATGGCAACAAGCTGATCGGCGGCGCGGCCGTCGGCGCGCTCGCGGCCATTTTCCTGCCGTTCTCGATCGTCACTGGCGCGCTGCTCGGCGCGGGCTATGCCGCTTACCGAAAGTCGAACCGCTAAGCGATGCGCTGTCCTTTCTGTGGCCATGAAGACAGTCAGGTAAAGGACAGCCGCCCGACCGAGGATGGCGCCGCGATTCGCAGGCGGCGCCAGTGCGAAGGCTGCGCCGCGCGTTTCACGACGTTCGAGCGGATTCAGCTACGCGACCTTGTGGTCGTCAAGAACGAGGGCAGCGGCGGCACCCGCCGCGAGCCGTTCGAACGCGACAAGCTGATGCGATCAGTCTCGATCGCCTGCCGCAAGCGACCGATCGACGCGGTGCGGATCGAAAAGCTGGTGAGCGGTATCCAGCGCCAGCTCGAAACGCTCGGCGACGGCGAAATCGCGTCGAAGCTGATCGGCGAAATGGTGATGGAGGGGCTGAAGGGCCTCGATTCGGTCGCCTATATCCGCTTCGCCAGCGTCTATAAGGACTTCCGCGAAGCCCGCGATTTCGAGGAATTCGCCGGCAATGTGAGCGAAGTCGGCAAGAGTTGAGCGCGCCGCCACCCCCCGCGATCGTCCTCGTCCGCCCGCAGCTTGGCGAGAATATCGGCAAGGCGGCCCGCGCCATGCTCAATTTCGGGCTGACCGAGTTGCGCCTGGTGGCCCCGCGCGACGGCTGGCCCAATCCTTCGGCCGGGCCAGCCGCGTCGGGCGCCGATATTGTGATCGAGCAAGCGCAAGTCTTCGACAGCGTGGCCGAGGCGGTTGCCGATAGCGCGCATGTTTACGCAACCACGGTGCGCAAACGTGGCGTCACCAAACCGGTGGTCACGCCCGAGCAAGCCGCAGCGCTGGTCCGCACGCAGCCCGGCAAAAGCGCGATCCTGTTCGGCCCCGAACGCGCGGGGCTCGAAACCGACGATGTCGCGCTGGCCCGCACCATCATTACCGCGCCGATTAACCCCGCCTTTGGCTCGCTCAATCTCGCGCAGGCAGTGATCCTCGTCGCTTATGAATGGTCGAAGGGCGAAAATCTCGCGATGCCGCCCGAAACCGAGCTGCCCTTGCCCGCACCGCAGGAAGAGCTCGACGGTATGATCGCCCAGCTCGATGTCATGCTCGACGCGGCCGGCTTCTTCCACCCGCCCGACCGCACGCCGGTAACGCGGCGGACGTTGCGGACGTTGCTGACCAAGCCGGGCTGGTCGAGCCAGGAAGTGCGAACCTTGCGCGGCGTGCTTTCAGCAATCGATCGTCCGCGCGACCGAAGCTGAAAGGGGCTTCTGTCGTCGGTAAGTCTCGCTAAGCTAGCGCGAATCACAGGGAGTCGAAGATGACCGGGCTGTTTTTTTTGGCATTTATCGCGCAAACGACCGGGCCATCCGATGCCACCCCGCCACCCACGACGCCAGCGCCGGTCGTCAAAAAGAAGAAGCCGCCGCTGGTGTGTCGCGCGGATGAAAAGTCCGGATCGCGGCTGCCGACCCGGATCTGCAAGACGGCCGAAGAATGGGGGCTGATTGATGGTAGTGATGGTGAATCGGGCGTGCGGGGCAACCGCCCCCAATAATCCATCAGCCGTTCGGGCCATGTCGCGATGCTAGCAAGAGCGTAGGGTGTATTTCGCTTGGTGGGCCTCGCGACGGTAACTGTGCCCCGCCGGTCGGGCAGACGGATAAGCGCGCTGCTCAATCGACCATACCGGATCGATGTTCCGCGACCGTGTTTGCAAGACGGTCGAGGAATGGCGCGCGACGAGCGAGTCGACCGACGGCAGCAATGACCGCCAGACGCTTCAGCGGGGCGCCGGCAATCCCGGACCCTAATCGGCGGCCTCGTCAGCCGCGCCGATCATAAGCGTCGAATTCATAGGCGATCGACGCTTCGACCAGCGTTTCCCACAGCGCAGCAACCGCCGACTCGGGGACGCCCGCCGCGCGGGCGTGCGTGCGCACATTGGCAATCACCTGCGCCTTGCGCGCTTCGTCGCGCACGGCCTCGCGCGTTGGCTTGATGCGGGCGGCGGCATCCATGTAAGCGAAGCGGCGCGCGAGCAGCGCGACCAGCTCGCGGTCGACGTGATCGACACCGGCGCGCACCTCGGCCATCGTTGTGCAGGCGGGGCCGGGAAGAGTATCTGTCATGCGCGCCCTGATAGCCGCGCGCGCGGGCGTGTCCAGCCCGTGCCCTCCGCTCTTGACCCCGCTCTTGACGTTCCCGTTCCGCTCTGCGAAAGGCGCGCGCTCGCAATTGGCCCCGCACCCCGGTGAAGCGGTGGCCCTGCCGTCCTCCAAGACCCAGCAGCGCGATGACCGGGAAACCCTGTGTCGTGGTGGCATGGGGCGTTGTTGGCAATTGAAGGAACTATCATGTCGAAGCGCCAGAGCGCCAAGTACAAGCTCGATCGCCGGATGGGCGAGAATATCTGGGGTCGCCCCAAAAGCCCCGTCAACAAGCGTGAATATGGCCCCGGCCAGCACGGCCAGCGCCGCAAGGGCAAGACCTCGGACTTCGGTCTGCAGCTGCGCGCCAAGCAGAAGCTGAAGGGCTATTACGGCGACGTCACCGAAAAGCAGTTCCGCGCCTGCTATCATGAAGCCAGCCGCATGAAGGGCGATACCAGCCAGAATCTGATCGGCCTGCTCGAACAGCGGCTCGACATGATTGTCTATCGCGCCAAGTTCGCGCCGACGGTGTTTGCCGCGCGCCAGCTCGTCAGCCACGGCCATGTCCGCGTCAACGGCGTCAAGTGCAACATCGCCTCGCGCCGCGTCTTCCCGGGGGAAGAAGTGACGCTGGGCAGCAAGGCGCAGGAAATGGCGCTGGTGATGGAAGCACAGGCCCTCGCCGAGCGCGAAATCCCCGATTATGTCGCCCCCGATGGTGCGGCAAAGGTCACCTTCACGCGCGTCCCCACGCTCGACGAAGTGCCCTATCCGGTAAAGATGGAACCCAATCTGGTCGTCGAATTCTATTCGCGCTAAGGATTGCCCATGACCGGGCTGACGCACGACCAATTCGCCGCCAAGCTGGGCACGACCTATCAGGTCGCGCTCGGCGACGGCGGCGCAGTGCCGCTGACGCTGCGGGCGTTTGAACCGCTCAACGATTCGGGACGGCCCGGTGGGTCGTTCCGGCTCGAATTCGTCGGACCCAGCGCGCCTTATCTGCCGCAGGCGATTTATGCGTTCGCCGAAGCGGGCGCCGAGCCGGTCGAAATCTTCATCGTGCCGATCGCGTCCGAGGCCGACGGCCTGGTCTATGAGGCTGTGTTCTACTGATCGACCGGCGCGGGCGCGGGGTGGCGAATCAGCAAGTCATAGATATCGTTGGCGGTCTTTTCGAACTCGAAACCCAAACGCAGATACAGCCGTCGCGCCGGATTTTGCTGCTCGACATGGATCGACGCGGTTAGCCCGCGCGCCTGTGCGTAAGCGATCACATCGGTGAGCAGCGCCGCGCCGATGCCGCTGCCGCGCGCGTCGGGGAGCAGGGCAATATCGACGATGCGCAGGTCGCTGGCGCCTTCATACAGGTAAAGCCGCCCAACATTGGCACCCGCGTGCTGGATCGCATAGCGAATGATGCCGGGGTAATGCGCGGTGTAATGCGCGTGCTGGGCGTCATGCTGCTGCGCCAGAAAGGCGTCGATCATCGGCTGCGGCCAGCCCGTCTGGGCGACTTCCTCCAGCCGTGTCGAGGCATAGACCCGGGCGGCAAAGGCAAGATCGGCGTCGGTCATCAGGCGCAGAGAAACGCCGATCCCGGCAGCGGCCGGGATCGGCAAATCGCCTTCGCTAATCGGCGTAACGATCCTCAACCCCGTGGCGGGAAGACGCCCTGCATCGCAATGTTAAAGTACAGTGTCAGATACGGCATCATATTATTATGGGGCTGGCTGCCCCCCGTGACGGCAACCGTCTGGGGTGACATGGGTGTCGTGGCTGCCGCTGGTGCATAGCCGCGCCCCTTGGAACTCAACGAGAGAAAAACGCTTGGCGATGGCGCCTGCACGTCGGCGGGATCCTGGCTGTTGGCGTTCATCGTGTGATTATGTTGCGGCATTTCACTTTGCAGCAGCGTCACCGTCTCAACACCGCCGACCTCGCCCAGATCGTGCAGCGAGAGGCCTGGCCCCTGGCCGGGCTGCATCGGCGCCGACCCTTGCAAATTGGGGAGCGCAAAGGTGGATTTGCCGTTGCCGCCATAAGTGGTGCCGAGCAGCGAGAAGAGCGCGGTGTTCTGGGAAATCGGCAGCAGCTGGCCATTGCACCAGGCCCAGCCGCGTGGGGCGAAATTGAACGGGAAGATGCGGATTTCCGCGACAAATGGGTCAGCCATCGGACAGTCCTTCAATTTGGGCTGGGGAAAATCCCGAACAGCGAGATGATGAAGTTGACGCACAGATAGGGCTGGAAATTGGTGTGCGGCTGGTTGCCGCCCGCCTGCCCGATGGCCGCCGCGTTGAGGCTCACGTCGGGCGAAATCCCGCCGAACATATCGACCGACGGGCTGGCCGCGATCAGATTGTTGGTGGCGTTGTTCGATGTCCCGGCAGCGGCGACCGCGACGAAATTATGCGTGTGGCTGGGGATCTGGTTCGACGTCAGCGTCACTTGCTCAAGACCGCCGGTCTCCGCCAGCTGATAAGAACCCCCACCACCACTGCCAAAATGGATCGGCAATCGACCGCGCAGGTCGGGCAGCGCAAAGGTGTTTTGACCATCGCCGCCGTACGTCGTGCCGATCAGTTGGAAAAGCGTCTCATTTTCAGAGATGGCCTGCAGCGATCCGTCGCAGAACAGCCAGCCAGCAGGGGCGAAATTGCCCCCGAACATGCGAATCTCGCCGACATAGGGTTGTGCCATTGGTCTGCTCCCTCAGTTCTGCGACGGAAAAATGCCCTGCAACGCGATGCAGAAGTTGATGGTCAGAAACGGCTGCCGGTTTTCGTGCGCTTGGCTGCCGCCAACCGAACTGATCGATCCAGGCGCGAGCGCGGTCGACCCGGCGCCTGGGGCATAGCCGTTCAGATAGCTTGCCAGCAGGTTGTTCGTGGGTGTGGCCACCGTACCATTTGCGGTCGTCGCCGTCGCGCTATGGACATGCTGCGGCAGGTTCACGGTCGTCAGCGTGACCGTCGGCGTCCCAGCCGCTTCGCCGAGGGTATGGCTATTGCCGACGTGGATCGGGGTGCGTCCCTGAAGATTGGGCAGCGCGAAGTTTGTCTGTCCGTTGCCGCCAAAGGTCGTGCCGAGCAGCGAGAACAATGCCTGGTTCTGGTTGATCGGCAGAAGCTGACCATTGCACAGCGCCCAGCCCCTGGGCGGGAAGTTGAACGACATCATCCGAATTTCGGCGATAAACGGTTCTGCCATGTGGTCGGCTCCCCCCTTTTTGTTTAACCCAAGCTGGCCCATTTTTGGGCCGCTGTCCACTGCCGAAACAACCGCGCGATGGCATTTTCGCGGGGATCGTTATGGTTGCGGAACAGTGCCTTTTTCACTGCCGTCCGCCAGCACGCCAATTACTTGACCGCCAGCACACGCCGCAGAAACGAATCGGCGCGGTCGAGCATTTCGGCGCGGACACTGCTGTCGATCAGATAATGGTCGAGTCCCTTATACTCGACATAATCAACCTCGCGCCCCGCGCCTTTCAGCCGCGATGCCATCACGCGCGATTCGCGCACCCCCACATTCTGGTCCTGGTCGCCGTGGAACAGCAGCACCGGTGCCGTAATCGCTGCCGCGTGGCGGGCAGGCGATCCTTCCTCGACATGCGGCCCCTTCCCGATGAATTTGTCGACAATCGCATAATTGAGGTAATGTTCGCTTTCGCGCCGCAAAATGTCGAGGTCGGTCACCGGCGCGACGGCGACAATCGCCTTGAACAAATTGGGATCGAGCACGGGGCTTTGCAGCGCGGCATAGCCGCCATAGGACCAACCAACGATCGCCAACTTCCCCGGGGCGGCGATGCCCTGCTTTTCCAGCCAGCGCCCGCCATCGTTGACATCGCTGATCGCGACGCGCCAGCTCTTGAAGCCATTCTTCTGGTACCAGCCGTCACCATAGCCAGACGATCCGCGATAATTCGGCTGCAGCACGGCATAGCCGCGTGCGGCAAAAAATTGCGGCAGCCAGGCGAACGACCATTCGTCGCGCGCCGCCGGGCCACCGTGCGGCAGCACGATCGCGGGCAGGTTCTTGCCATCGCTGCCCGGGGGCAAAGTGAGATATCCAGGAATCATCGTGCCGTCGGCGGCGGGGTAGCTGACCGGTTTGACCGAAGCGCGCTGGCGCGCCGCGAGTTCCGATCGCACGGGCAGCAATTCGGTGAGATGCTTGTCGGCGCGGGTGTACAGGTAGAAAATACCGGGGTCCGAATCGCTGCCGGCCCAGAGCAGCAGCGTTTGTTCATCGGCGCTTGCGTCGACGATCGATATCAGCGGCTTGTCCGGCACTGCCTTCGCCATGCCGTTGGTGAAGCGTCGCAACACCGGATCGAACATTTCATTTTGTCGTCGATCGGTGGCAAAGCTGGCACCGACCACCCGTTTCTGGCGGCCGATCTGGACGAGATCGTCGATATTGGTATCAGGACGGGCGAACACCAGCTCTTGCTTCATGCTGCCATCAAGCGCCATCTTGAACAGCGCAGTGTAACCCTTTTCCACATCAAAGCCATAAGCGACGTTGAGATCGCTATCGACTGCAACCGGGCGAAATCCGATACCCAGCCCGTCTGGCGTGAAGGTCTCGGTCACGAGCGGCAGCCATTCCTTGGTACCTTTCTTGCGGTACAGATAATTGGTCTTGTTGCCGAAATAGCCGGCCGAGTCGCGCGGGCGCGTCGCCATGATGCGGACCTGGCCATGACCGTCCGAGATATAGGCGACCGCCGCATCGCGCGGCACCTCAACCATGCGACGCGACAAGGTACGGGTGTCGACCAGTTCGACGCCAAGGCCCGATCGATCCTGGCCGATCGCTGAGCCCGTCGTCACCTCGGGTATCCACTGCCGCGTCATCAGCACTTTGCCTTCATCGCCATCGACCTGCCAGTCGATCACCTCGCCGCCGCGATAATTGGCCTGGAGTGCGTTTTCTCCGGTCCGCGCGGTCAAGACTTTCAAGTCGCTACCGTCGCTGTTGACCGCGACCAGCCTCGAAAAGCTCGTGTTGCTGTCCCCGTCAAAGGCGATGAAATACACGCCGCAGATCAGTCGGGTATTGGTCGTCCAGCGACAGAATTGCAGCCGATCGGGCGAGCCGCTCGATCGCATCACCGGTTTCAGGCCCGGATCGCCCTCCAGATTGACAACGTAGACATAGCTGCCGCGCGGCCCGGCGGGCGCGACGACGGCCACGTGCTTGCCGTCGGGCGAAAGGCTGGCTTGTTCGACCGATTCGCGTGCGCCGAACGCGATGGCTTCGGGGCTGGGCGCGGCAAGCGCGGCCGTCGACACGAGCGCCAATGCTGCGAAGAGCAATCTGATCATGAGTCTTTCCCCGCAGCGAACGCCGCAACGATGCCGAACCAAATCCTACATATCAAGCGGTTGGCGCGAAATATCTCGGCAGGTGCGCTCGCTTGCGCCGTGCGTGCCGTCCTGCCAAAAAGCGCGCCTGATCCACCGACTTTTCCGGAGAGCCGCGATGCGTGCGCCCATTGTTTGCCTGCTGCCGTTCGCGCTTATCTCCGCTGCCGCCCCGAGCCCGCAAATCTCGGTCCAAACGCTGAAGGCCGTCGACAAGGAGCTTTCCTCCGATGCGTATGAAGGCCGCGCACCGACGACCCCGGCCGAAGAGAAGACCGTCGCCTATATCATCGCGCAAATGAAGGCGGCAGGGCTGAAGCCCGGCAACAAGGGCAGCTGGACGCAGGATGTGCCGATGGTCGAAATGACCTTCGGCAACATCACCCCGCTGGTGTTCGTCGGCGGCAGCGCGACCGTCAGCCTTGCGCCGAATACCGACATGGTGGTGCGCAGCTACCGCGTGCTGCCGCAGTTCGCGGTCAAGGACAGCGAGGTCGTGTTCGTCGGCTATGGCATCAACGCGCCCGAACGCGGCTGGAACGATTATGCCGGCGTCGATGTGCGCGGCAAGACGGTGATCATTCTGGTCAACGACCCCGACTGGCAGACGCCGAGCCGCCAAGGCCTCTTCGAAGGTCGCGCGATGACCTATTATGGCCGCTGGACCTATAAATATGAGGAAGCAGCGCGGCAGGGCGCAGCCGCCGCGATCATCGTCCATGATACCGAACCAGCGGCCTATGGCTGGGGCGTGGTCGAATCGAGCAACACCCGGCCCTCGCTCGAACTCGATGTGCCGGGCGATCATCTCGATCAGAGCGCGGCGATTGGCTGGATGCAGCTCGACGCCGCCAAGCGCGTGTTCGCGAGCGCAGGCAAAGATTTCGCAAGCCTGAGCGAGGCCGCCAAGGTCAAGGGCTTCAAGGCCGTACCGCTCGGGCTGAAGGCATCGGTGTCGATGACGGCGACGATCAAGCGGCAGAAGTCGAAGAATGTGATCGGCGTGCTGCCGGGCAGGACCGCGCCAAAGGACTATGTGCTCTACACCGCGCATTGGGATCATCTCGGCCGCTGCACGCCGGTGAAGGGCGACGGCATCTGCAATGGCGCGGTCGATAATGCGAGCGGCATCGCCGGACTGATCGCGCTCGCGCAGGCGCATGCCAAGGCTGGCCCCGCCGCGCGCTCGATTGCCTTCGTCGCGGTGACAGCGGAGGAATCGGGGCTGCTCGGCTCGCAATATTATGCCGAGCACCCGGTCTATCCGCTCGCGCGCACCGTTGGCGGGGTGAATATGGACTCGCTCAACGTGCGCGGCGCGGTGAAGGACTTTGTGGTGACGGGCGCGGGCAAGTCCGAGCTCGAGGATCTGGTAAAGCCCTTCGTCGCGGCGCAGAACCGGGTGATCAAGCCCGAGCCCAATCCTGAGCGCGGCGGCTATTTCCGCTCGGACCATTTCAGCTTCGCAAAGCTCGGCGTGCCGATGCTCGATGCCGGATCGGGCGAAGACCTCGTCAAAGGCGGCGTCGCGGCGGGGCACAAAGCGACCGAAGATTATGTCACCAACCGCTATCACAAGCCGCAGGACGAATATGATGCGTCGTGGGACTGGTCGGGTGCGGTGCAGGATCTGACCGTCTATTATGGCTTGGGTCGGCAATTGGCGCAGGGCAAAAGCTGGCCGAACTGGTATAAGACGAGCGAATTCCGCAGCGTGCGCGACAAACAGCGCAGCGGCAAATAAGGGAGCGATCTGTGGCGAAGCTGATCCCGCCCGCCGAATGGGCGCACCACAAGGCCGTGTGGATCGGTTTTCCGAGCCATGCCGAGCTGTGGCTCGACGATATCGAGCCTGCACGGGCCGAAGTGGTGGCCTTTGCCAGCACCGTGCATGCTGACGGCGCGGGGGAGAAGGTCATCCTCGTCGCCGCCGATGCCGATGCGGCGGATGCGGCGTCGAAGTTGGCGCCTTTTGCCGAAGTCCTGCTCGAGCCGTTCGGCGATATCTGGCTGCGCGATACCGGGCCGATCATGGTCTCGAAAAGCGAGGCGCGGCTGTTCGGTTTCAATGGCTGGGGCGGCAAATATGATCTGCCGGGCGACGACACGATCGGCGAACGGCTGGCGAAATCGCGCCGGATCGAGGCCGAGGCGTGCGACTGGATCCTCGAAGGCGGTGCGATCGACGGCGATGGCACGGGTCTGGTCGTCACCACCGAGCAATGCCTGCTCAACTACAACCGCAATCCGGGGCTGGCCCGCGACGATATCGTCCATCGGCTGAAGGAAGACCTCGGCTTTTCGCAGGTGATCTGGCTCGGCAACGGGCTGCTCAACGATCATACTGATGGCCATGTCGACAATATCGCGCGCTTCGTGGCGCCGGGGCGGCTGGCGATTCCCGAAGGGGCGGAGAATGACCCCAACTGGCGCGTCTATCAGCTCGCCGCCGAACGCGTGCGCTTCTCGGGCGCCGATGTCGAGCTGGTGCGCGTGCCGTCGCCGGGGCGAATCCTGCGCGATGAGGAAATCGTGCCGGCGAGTTATATGAATTTCTACATCGGCAATGCGAGCGTCGTCGTGCCGATCTATGGCGCCCCCGATGACGAAGCGGCGGTCGCCGCGTTCGCGGAGATTTTCCCGACGCGCAACGTCGTCGGCCTGCGTGCCGACCATATCCTCACTGGCGGGGGCAGCTTCCACTGCATCAGCCAGCAGATTCCCGGCTGAAGGACCCGCATGACCGAGATCACTGTTGCCGCGCTCCAGCTCGGCTTCTCGAACGACATCGCCGACAACATCGCCAAGGTCAGCGCCGGGGTGCGCGAGGCAGCGGGCAGAGGGGCGCAAGTGATCCTGCCGCCCGAATTGTTCGAGGGCGAATATTTCTGCCGCGTCGAGGACGAGGGGCTGTTCGCCACGGCCAAGCCGGTGGATGAACACGCCGCCGTGCTGGCGATGCAGGCACTGGCTGCGGAGCTAAAGGTCACGATCCCGACCAGCTTCTTCGAAGCTGACGGCCCGCATTATTACAATAGCCTGGCGATGATCGGCCCTGATGGCGCTGTCCAAGGCGTCTATCGCAAGAGCCACATCCCCGACGGGCCGGGCTATGAGGAAAAATTCTATTTCCGCCCCGGCAACACCGGCTTCAAGGTCTGGCCGAGCACGACCAACGACGGTGCTGGCACGACGCTCGGCGTCGGCGTCTGCTGGGACCAATGGTATCCCGAAACCGCGCGCGCGATGATGCTGATGGGCGCGCAGGTGCTGTTCTACCCCACCGCCATCGGCAGCGAGCCGCATGACGAGGGCCTCGACACCGCGCGGCTGTGGCGCCGCGCAATGGTCGGCCATGCCGTGTCGAATGTCGTGCCGGTGGTCGCCGCAAATCGGATCGGCAATGAGCACGGCCAGATTTTCTACGGCACCAGCTTCATCACCGATGAGCGCGGCGACATCCTCGCCGAGCTTGGCCGCGACGAGGAAGGGGTGATCACCGCGACGCTCGACCTCGACCGCGTCAAGCGCCACCGCGCCGCCTTCGGCTTCTTCCGCGATCGCCGCCCGGAGCTATATGGGCGGTTGGTGCAGGATATCTGATCCCGCTCCGTCCGGCGCACCGCGACCGCCGTTGTGCCTTATCGGCGAAGGGTGCGGCTTATCATGATGGGCTTGGAGCAGCCGCCCTCACGATAATCGACCGCCCGGAACAGGCTCGCGTCGGGCAGTTGGTCGAGCCGCTGCGGCCCCGCGACAGGCGGGGTGCGAACCCGCTGGGCGCTTGGGACGCGGCAATCGGCCTTCCCGAGTTCGGGCTTCGGTGCGTTCTGCGCGCCAGCGGGCGTGCTGACGAGTATGGCGAGGATCAACAAGTTGCGCATCGGTAATTCCCTTCGCTAACTTGTACTTGCGTAGCAAGTATTTGGAACTCGGCCAATCGAGTAAGTGTTGAAATGCCAGTGATGAGCGTCGGCGGTCCCCTTGCGATCACGCGGTTCAGCGTCAGCCCTTGAGCGCAAGCGCGCGCGCAAAAACGGCTTCGAACATCTCGGTCGTCAGCCGCCCGGTGTTCTGGTTGAGTTGGCTGCAATGATAGCTGTCGATCAGGGTCGGGGCATTGGGGATGCGGTGTTCAGCCAGATGCGCGAACGGCGTCTTGGGCAGCTTGCCGCCGAGCGCCTTTACGCATGATTGGTGCGCGATCTCGCCGAGCGCGATGACGACCTGAAGCTTTGGCAAGGCCCCGAGCGAATCTTCGAGGAAGGGCCGGCAGGCACGGCGCTCCTCAGGGCTGGGCCGATTGCCGGGCGGCAGGCATTTGACCGCATTGTCGATCGCCACGCCGATGAGCTGCGCGTCGCCTTCGTCCGGCACGACAGCCAGCCCGAATTTGCCGAGCGTGGTGAACAGCAGCCCCCCCGCCGCATCACCGGTGAAGGGGCGGCCGGTGCGATTGGCGCCGTGCTTGCCGGGGGCGAGGCCGACAACCAACAGCCACGCGTCAGGATCGCCGATCGCAGGCACGGGTGCGTTCCACCAATCGGGCTGCTCGATCCGCAGGGCTTGGCGTAAGTCGACGAGGCGCGGGCAGCGGGGGCAGTCGCGCGACGGCGCGGTGGCGGCGAACGGGCTTGGCGCGGACATCCCTCGGCGATAGGCCGGGGCGATGGCGCCGACAAGCAATCCTCCGGCCCGCTATGCCATCGCGCTCGGGTCGAACCGGCGCGGTCGTCACGGGCGCCCTGAAGCCGAACTGGCGGCAGCGCTTGGGGCAATTGGCGGGGTGCGTGCGGTATCGCGCGTGATGACCACCGCGCCGATCGGGCCGTCCTCCCGCCGCTTCGCCAATCAGGCAGCAATCATCGACAGCGACGAGGCGCCGCCAGAGCTGCTCGCGCGGCTGAAGGCGATCGAGCACGCCTTTGGTCGCCGTCCCGGGCTCCGCTGGGGCGCGCGTGTGATCGATCTCGACATCATCCTCTGGTCGGGCGGTGCTTGGGCCACGCCGGGGCTGATCATCCCGCACGCGGCGTATCGGGGTCGCGGCTTCGTGCTCGCACCACTGGCCCAGATCGCCGCCGACTGGCGTGATCCGCTAACCGGGCACACGATACGGCAGTTGTGCGCCATTGACCGCAAGCGGCGTCCAGCCTAACGCGCAGCCCTTCGCGGCCAGAACCGCGCACGGTGCGGGCCCGTAGCTCAGTCGGTAGAGCAACGGACTTTTAATCTGTAGGTCTCGGGTTCGAATCCCGACGGGCCCACCAAGCCGAAGGACAGCCATGGCTGACGCCGCCGAGCGCGCCGAACCCGTTATCGCGGCGGTGCGCCATCCGCCGTGGGGCTATTACGCCGCCGCCGCGCTTGCCGCTGCGACGCTGTTGTTGGTTGGACTGGGGGCGCTAGTCGCGCGCGGGCAGCTGTTCGCTTTCGACCGCGAGATCATGCTGGCGATGCGCGAGTCTCAGGACATGCGCATCCCCGAAGGGCCAATGTGGCTCAAACAGGCGATGCTCGATATCACGGCGCTCGGCGGGGAGACGGTGTTGGTCGTCGTCGTATTGCTCGCCGCCGGCTTCCTCGCGCTTGGCCGCAGATGGCTGACGCTCGGGCTGGTGCTTGGCGGGACAATCAGCGGATCGATGCTCGTGGCGGTGTTCAAGGACATGGTCGGTCGCGCGCGACCCGCATTGATCGATCATTTGGTCGATGTCTGGTCGGCGAGTTTCCCGAGTGGCCATGCCGCCAACAGCGCGATCGTTTACCTGACGATCACGCTGATCCTGATGCAGATCGTCGAGCGGCGTGCGGCGCGGCTGTACCTTGTCGCGGTCGCCGCGCTGCTGGTTGGCGTGATCGGCGTCAGCCGGGTCTATCTGGGCGTGCATTTCCCGAGCGACGTGATCGCCGGCTGGAGTTTTGGGACGCTATGGGCGCTCGGCTGGTGGTGGATCGGGGCGTGGTTGCGTGTCAGGCGCGCGCGAGCAGGGCCTGTGCCGCTTTCAGATGCGGCGCATCGACCATCCGACCGTCGAGACTGAGCGCGCCCGCACCGGGATTTGTCGCGAACAGATCGACGATGGCTTGGGCCTTGGCGATCTCCTCAGGCGTCGGCGTAAAGGCGGCGTTGATCACACTGACTTGCGTCGGATGGATCGCCATCATGCCCGTAAAACCATCGCGCCGCCCGCGCGCTGCATAGGCGGCGAGCCCGTCGATATCGCGGAAATCGGGATAGACCGTCTCGATCGCCGGCACACCCGCCGCATGCGCCCCAAATAGAGTGAGCGACCGCGCAAGCTGATAGGGCGCGGTGTAGCTCCCGTCACCCTCGCGCGAGCTGCTCGCGCCGATCGCGGCGGGCAGGTCTTCGGCGCCCCAGGTCAGCCCCGCCAGCCGGGGCGTCACGCTGCCATAGCTGCCAAGGCCGAAAATCGCCGCCGGGGTTTCGGTTGCGATCGGCAGAATCATGATGTCGCCGGTGAGCTTGGCATCGAGCGCGGCGAGCGAGGCGCCGCCTTCGGCCTTGGGCAGCACGATGCCGTCGGGTCGCGCGGGCAGCACGGCGGCGAGATCGTCGTCTGCAAGTCCTGAGTCGAGCGGGTTGATGCGGACGAAGAGCGTCGTTGATCGAGCGCCGCTGAGGAAGTCGGCAACGGCGGCGCGGGCGGCTGGCTTGTTCGCGAAGGCCACCGAATCCTCAAGATCGAGGATCAGCGCATCGGCGCCGAGTGCTAGCGCCTTCGCCATGCGGTCGGGTCGGTCTGCGGGGACGAACAGCAAGGATCGCAGGCGTGGCATCGGGTTGGCCTCATTCAACTTGTGATGCGTGCGCTAGCATGGCCAAGCCGTGCGACGGAAGCGGTGAAGCGTATTGATATTGTATATCATCGCTTCTAATGCTGCGGCGCGTCATCATTGGAGGGTTTGCGTGAAGCGTTCGAATCACTGGCTGGCGGGCGTTGCCCTTGCCGTTTTGTCCGCAACCGCCGCGCAGGCAAAGGAGCCGCCGGCGCCTGCCGAAGCGCCCGAGGGCCAGGCCCGAACCGCCGCCCCAGCCGATCAGCCGACCGAAGTGATCGTGACCGGCGTGGTCGCGCATAGCGAGCGCGACGTGCTGTCGGGCACGTCGGTGCTCAGCGGTGCCGAGCTGACGCGCAACCTGCTGCCGACGATCGGCGATACGCTCGCGCGCCAGCCCGGCGTTTCGGCAACGTCGTTCGGCCCCAATGCCTCGCGCCCGGTGTTGCGCGGCTTCCAGGGTGACCGCATTCGCGTGCTGACCGACGGCATCGGCTCGATCGACGTGTCGAATACCTCGGTCGATCACGCGGTCGTCATCAATCCGCTCCTTGCCCAGCGGATCGAAGTACTGCGCGGACCTGCCGCCTTGCTCTATGGCTCATCGGCGGTTGGCGGCGTCGTCAATGTCATCGACACGCGCATTCCCCGCATCGTGCCCGAGAAAGGCTACACGCTCGATACGATTTCAACCTATGGCTCGGCCGCCAATGAACGATCGGTCGGGGGCAGCGCGAATGTTGCGCTCGGCAAGCAATTCGTCGTCAACGCCAATGGCAGCTATAGCCGAACCGATGATCTGCGGATCGGCGGCTTTGCGCTGACGCCGGAGCGCCGGGCGGAGGCGCTCGCCAGCGTCGGCTTGCCGCAGCAAGTCGCGCCGGGCGAAGAGCCGATCGATTTCGCCGCCAATGCCGCCATTCGCGGGCGCTTGCCCAACACGGCGAGCGAGACATGGACAGCGGGCGTCGGCGGCGCGCTGGTCACCGATCGCGGGACGCTGGGCATTTCCTATGGCCATTACAACAGCTTCTATGGCCTGCCGATCCGCTATGCGACGCAGCCTGGCCAGGAGCAGGAAGGCCCGCGGCTCGACATCCGGCAGGACCGGATCGATCTGCGCGGCGAAGTCGATACTGACGGCGCCTTCATCAAGACGCTGCGGCTGCGCGCCGGCTATGCCGCCTATCGCCATGCCGAGCTCGAACCCGATGGCGCTGTCGGCACGACCTTTTTCAACAAGGGCGTCGAAGCGCGGCTCGAAATCATCCAGGCGCGGCGTGGCGCGTGGCTCGGCGCGTCGGGGGTGCAATTCTCCAACCGCGAATTCAACGTGATCGGCGACGAAGCCTTTGTGCCGCGCAATGCGACGGCGCAGACCGGTATCTTCACCCAGCAGCAGCTCGATTTCGGGCGCTTCAAGGCCGAAGCGGGTGCGCGCTATGAATGGACCGATCTGTCATCGCGCGCTGAGATTGGCGATTTGCGTTATTTCCGGGGTGAACGCAATTTCGGCGCTTTCTCGGGCGCGGTCGGCGCATCCTATGGCTTGAGCGACGCGGTGCGCATTGGCCTGAACCTGTCGCGCACCGAGCGCGCGCCGAGCGCCGAAGAGCTGTTTTCGAACGGCGCGCACGCGGGCACGCAAGCCTATGAGCTTGGCAATCCGAACTTCCGGCTCGAAAAGAGCTGGGGCCTCGAAGCGACGTTCCACGCGCATGGCGATGGATACAGCTTCGACGCGTCGGCCTATTACAACTGGTTCTCGAACTTCATTTCGGACAATCAGACCGATCAGGCTGTGTGCGAAGCCGCCGCCGCGCCAAGCGGGCGTGATGTCGACTTGCCGTGCTTCCAGCTGACGCAGGGCGATGCGCGCTATTATGGCTTCGAAGCGAGCGGATCGGTGAAGGTCGCGCAGCTTGGCGCCTATGCCATCAACGTCGACGCGCTGGGCGATTATGTGAATGCCACGCTCACCAATCGCGGCCCCGCCCCGCGCATTCCGCCGGCGCGCGTGCTGGGCGGCATCGAAGCGCAGTCCGACCGGCTGAGCGGGCGGATCGAAGTCGAGCATGTCTTCCCGCAAGGGCGGCTCGCGCCGTTCGAAACGCGCACGCGCGACTTCACACTCGTCAATTTCTCGGCGGAGTTCAAACCGTTCAGCGACAAGCAGACGACGCTGACGCTGTCGGCGAACAATCTGTTCGACGTCGACGCGCGGCGGCATGCAAGCTTCCTGAAGGATTTCGCGCCGCTTCCCGGGCGCGACATCCGCGTGACGGTGCGGTTCGGGATTTAGGGACTGGTATCCAAACAAACTCCCCTCCCTGGACAAGGGAGGGGGCAGGGGGAGGGTCGGCCCGTGGTGGAGCGGAACGCGCTCCTGAAGCCAACCCACCCCCTACCCCCTCCCTTAACAGGGAGGGGAATGAGAAAGTTAGCCCAACTCTACCCCCGCTCCGCCAACTGCCGCTCCCATGCCAGCGCATGCGCGACAATCGTGTCGAGATCGTCGAGCTTGGGCCGCCACGGCAAGGTCGCCAAAATCCGCGCATTGTCCGCCACCAGCGCGTCGGGATCGCCCGCGCGGCGGCCTTCGTAGCGGCGCTCGATCGTCACATTCGTCACCCGGTCGACCGCGTCGAGCACGTCATTGACCGAATAGCCGCGCCCATAGCCTGCGTTCATCGTGAAGCTCTCGTCGGCCCGCGCCACCAGCAGGTTGAGCGCATCGACATGCGCCGCCGCCAGATCGCTGACATGGATATAGTCACGCACCCCGGTGCCGTCGGGCGTCGCGAAATCGGTGCCGAAGATGCTGACATGGCCGCGCTTGCCGGTCGCGGCCTCGACCGCGACCTTGATCAGATGCGTCGCGCCCGCGGTCGATTGGCCTGATCGTCCTTCAGGATCAGCGCCCGCGACGTTGAAATAGCGGAGAGCACAGTAATTGATCGGATGCGCGGCGGCGACATCGGCGAGCATATGCTCGGTCATCAGCTTCGACATGCCATAGGGATTGATCGGGCGCTTCGGGCTGTCTTCACGCACCGGGACCACCTCGGGAATGCCATAGGTCGCTGCCGTCGATGAAAAGATGAAATGCGCAACGCCGCAGGCGACGGCGCTTTCGATCAGCGATCGGCTCGCGGCGGTGTTGTTGCGGTAGTATTTCAAGGGGTCGCTCACCGATTCGGGCACCACCACCGATCCCGCGAAGTGCATGATCGCGCGGACATCATGGGCGCGCATCGCGTCGCGAACGGCCTCATCCTCGATGTTCGCCTGCACCAGCGTCGCGCGGGGATCGACGGCCCAGGCAAAGCCGGTGACCAGATTGTCGACCACTACCACCCGGTGCCCGGCATCGCACAGCGCCAGCACGGCGTGGCTGCCGATATAGCCCGCGCCGCCGGTAACAAGTATCGCGCCGTCCATGCTTGGTTCTCCCGATTGCGTGTCGCCTGCGCGTTCCTATCTAATGCGGTGACAGATTAAAGGAGCAATTGATGGCCACGGAAATCGCGACGCTTGCCGGTGGGTGCTTCTGGTGCACCGAAGCGGTGTTCAACGACGTGATCGGCGTCGAAAAGGTCGAAAGCGGTTATATCGGCGGCCATGTCCCCAACCCGACCTATCGCCAGGTCTGCGGCGGCGACACCGGCCATGCCGAAGCGATCCGGGTGACGTTCGATAGCGACCAGGTCAGCTATGGCGACATCCTCGACATGTTCTTCGCGACGCACGACCCGACGACGCTCAACCGCCAGGGCAATGACGTTGGCACGCAGTACCGCTCGACGATCTTCCCGCATTCGGACGAACAGCGCGAGGAAGCCAAGGCGGCAATGCAGCGCGCCGCTTCCGGCTGGCCCGCACCGATCGTGACGACGATCGAGCCGCTGAGCGAATGGTATACGGCCGAGGATTACCACCAGGAATATTGGGACGGTGATGGTCAGCGGAATCCCTATTGCATCGCGGTGATCCCGCCCAAGCTTAACAAGCTGCGCAAGAGCTTTGCCGCACGGTCGAAGTCGGCGCAGGCGGTGGGGTGAGGGGGTTCGCCTGAACCAACTAGTCGTCACCCCGGCGTTGTGCCGGGGCCCACCTTGCCGCTGGGCGATCCGCGCAAGGCTCTAGGGTGTTGCGTTTGGAAGAGTGGGCCCCGGCACAAGGCCGGGGTGACGGTGGAGCGAAAGGGCGGCGGTTTCAATCGACGTTAGCGCGCATCGCCCTCGATCGGCGGCTTCGGCGATACGTCCGCGCCCAGCGCCTTGTAAACAATCCCGCCGAGCGCGCCGCCGAGGATCGGCGCCACCCAGAACAGCCACAGCTGCTCCACTGCCCAGCCGCCCACCAGTATCGCAGGCCCCGTCGAGCGCGCGGGATTGACTGAGGTGTTGGTCACCGGAATGCTGATCAAGTGGATGAGCGTGAGGCCGAGGCCAATCGCGATCGGGGCGAAACCGGCGGGGGCGCGGCCGTCGGTCGATCCCATGATGATGATCAGGAAGAAAAAGGTCATCACCACTTCGGTCACGAAGCCCGCGACCATCGAATATTGCCCCGGCGAATGCGCGTCGAAGCCGTTGGCCGCAAAGCCGCTCGCGACCAGATCGAACCCCGGCTTGCCGCCCGCGATCACCGACAACACGAAGGCGCCGGCGATCGCGCCGACGACCTGCGCGATGATGTAGAGCGGCACGTCCTTCACCGGAAAGCGCCCGCCCGCGACCAGGCCGATCGTCACGGCGGGGTTGAGGTGGCAGCCCGAGATATGGCCGATCGCATAGGCCATCGTCAGCACGGTCAGCCCGAACGCGAGCGACACGCCCGCGAGACCGATCCCGACGTCCGGGAAAGCCGCCGCCAGCACGGCGCTGCCGCAGCCGCCAAGCACCAGCCAGAAAGTGCCGATAAATTCCGCTGCCCCGCGCCGTGCCATGTCCATTGCTCGAACTCCCCCGAAGTTGAGGCAAGGCATAACTCGTTTCGGTGACGACGAAAAGTCAGTGTGCCGCGCGCGCGAGCCGGTCGTTGATTGCCGCGCCCAGCCCCTCATCGGGCACCGGCGCCACCGCGATCTTCGGCTTGGCGCTCGCGTCGGCGCCGTGGAGCGTGTCGAACAGGCTCGCGGCGGCTTCGGTCAGGTCGCCAGTGGCGGACAGCGTGTCGTCGCCCGTGACGCGGCCGAAGCCGATCAGCCATTCGTCCGCTGCGGCATCGGTCGCGTCGAGCCGCAGCGGCTTGGCGGGGGCATAATGGCTGGCGAGCTGGCCCGGCGCGATGATGCCGCCGACGGCATTCGCCAGCGGTTGGCCGATCACCGCCGCAATCGCCGCTGCCGAAATCGGTCCGGGCCTGAGCAAACTTGGCGTCGGGCCGGTCAGCACGATCGTCGACTCAAGCCCTTCGGGGCAAGGCCCGTCGTCGAGCACCAGCGGGATGCGGCCTTCAAGGCTCATCAGCACATGCGCGGCGCGCGTCGGGCTGATGCCGCCGCTGGCGTTGGCGGATGGTGCCGCGAGCGGCTTGCCCGATGCTTCGATCAGTCCCTGAATCGCGCGGTGGGCAGGCACGCGGATCGCAATCGTCGGCAGCCCCGCCGTCACGAGCGAGGCAATCCCCGACCCGCGACGCGCCGGCAGCACGAGCGTCAGCGGCCCCGGCCAGAACGCCTCGGCCAGTGCCCGCGCGCCCGCATCGAAGTCGGCGAGTGCCTCGGCGGCGGGAAGGCTGGCGACATGCACGATCAGCGGGTTGAAGCTTGGGCGCCCCTTGGCAGCATAAATGGCGGCGACCGCGCGCGGGTTGGTCGCGTCGGCGGCAAGGCCGTACACCGTCTCGGTCGCAACGGCGACCGGCTGGCCTTCGGCAATCAGTCGCGCCGCTTCGGCAAGCGCCGCCGCGTCATAAGCCCGGCATCGTGTCGCGAAGGAATTTGTGGCGTCCACAGCTGCGAGCTATAGCGACCGGGAGAGTTCGACAAGAGAGGATTGAGATGCCCTTCACTGCCGCCGTCGCCGATCAGCGTTTCGTTCTGGATCATGTCGTGCGCCTGAGCGAAATCGCCGCGAGCGATCGTTTCGCCGCCGCCAGCCCCGATGTGATCGACGCCGTGCTCGAAGGCGCAGGCGCTTTCGCTGAGGGCGAATGGGCGCCGCTCAGCCGCTTGGGCGACACCGTCGGCGCGAAATGGACTCCCGACGGCGTGGTGATGCCCGAAGGTTTCGGGGCGGCCTATCAGGCCTATGTTGAGGGCGGTTGGGGCACGATCGGCGTGCCCGAGGAGTTTGGCGGGCAGGGGCTGCCCTTCATCATCCAGACAGCGGTGCTGGAAACTTTGGGCGCGGCCAATATGGGCTTTGCGCTCTGCCCGACCCTGACCGTCGGCGCGATCGAGGCGCTGGCGCATCATGGCTCGCCCGAGCAGCAGGCGCTCTACCTGCCGCATCTGGCGACCGGCGCATGGACCGGCACGATGAACCTCACCGAACCGCAGGCGGGGAGCGATGTCGGCGCGGTGCGCAGCAAGGCCGAGCCGCTGGGGAATGGCAAATGGTCGATCACCGGGCAGAAAATCTACATCTCGTTCGGCGATCACGACATGGCCGAGAATATCGTCCACCTCGTGCTCGCGCGCACGCCCGATGCGCCGCCGGGGACCAAGGGGCTGTCGCTGTTCCTGGTGCCGAAGTACCGGCTCGACGCAGAGGGCAAGCCAGGTGACCTGAACGATGTCCGCGTGGTGTCGATCGAGCATAAGCTCGGCCTGCATGCCTCGCCGACCTGCGTGCTGAGCTTTGGCGACAATGGCGATTGTGTCGGCGAGCTGATCGGCCCGGAGCTCGGCGGCATGCGGGGGATGTTCACGATGATGAACAACGCGCGGCTCAATGTTGGCTTGCAAGGCGTGCAGATCGCCGAGCGCGCGACCCAGCATGCGGTGGCTTATGCCCGCGAGCGCGTCCAGTCGGCGCGGGCGGGCGGCGGCCGGGATCCGGTCGCGATCATCGAGCATCCGGATGTCCGCCGCATGCTGATGCGGATGAAGGCGCAGACGCAGGCCGCGCGCGCGCTGGTGTATCTCGCGGCGGGGCAAGTCGATCGCGCGACCTTGGGCGACGAAGCCGCGCACAAGCGGCTCGACTTGCTGACCCCGCTGGCGAAAGCGCATGGCACCGACATCGGCTGCGAAGTGTCGAGCCTGGCGGTCCAGGTGCATGGCGGCATGGGCTATGTCGAGGAAACCGGCGTCGCCCAGTTCTTCCGCGATGCGCGGATCACACCGATTTACGAAGGGACCAATGGCATTCAGGCCGCCGATCTGGTCGGGCGCAAGCTCAGCATGGACAATGGCGGGGTGATGCTCGGGCTGATTTCGGAAATGCGCGGGGCTGCCGAGGATGCGGGGCTGCGCGGCCTGATCGACGCTTGCGACGATGTCGCGCGGCGGTTGCTCACCGCCGCTGTCGATGATCGGCTTGCGGCGAGCTATCCCTTCCTGACGATGCTCTCGACCGCGGTGTGCGGCTGGCTGATGGAAGCTCAGGGCCGCGCCGCGGCGAGCGCCGAGGGCGATCCCGAATATCTGAAGATGAAGCGCGCGGTCGCCGACTTCTATGTTGCGCAGATCGTGCCCGAGGCCATGGGGCTGAAGGCGGCGGCGATGGCATCATCCGCCCAGCTCTACGCGCTCGAACCCGAGGCGTTCGCGGCTTGAGCGATTGGTCGTGGACCCCGCCCGGCGACAGCGGGATCCGCGTCCGGATGCTGCGCGCCAACGGCATCGACTTCGAACTCGCCGAGCTGGATGCGGCGGACGGCGGCACCGATCGGCTTGCGCTGTGCCTGCACGGCTTCCCCGAACTCAATTTCAGCTGGCGCTATCAGATGCCGCTGCTGAGCAAGCGCGGCTGGCGCGTGTGGGCGCCGAACATGCGCGGCTATGGCGCCTCGTCGCGGCCCTTGGGGATCGAGGCCTATCGGCTCGACACACTCGCCGCCGATGTCGCCGCGCTGATCGACGCCAGCGGCGCGCGCGAAGTGATGCTGATCGCGCATGATTGGGGCGCGGTCGTCGCCTGGCACTTTGCGATCAAGCAGCTTCGCCCGCTCGCACGACTGGTGATCATGAATGTGCCGCACCCGATGGTCGCGCGGCGTGAACGCGGCAATTGGCGCCAGCTGGCGATGAGCTGGTACATCTTCTTCTTCCAACTGCCGTGGCTGCCCGAATTCGGCCTGAAGCAGGGCGGTGCGCGGCGGATCGGCGCGGCCTTTGCCGGTATGGCGGTCGACAAATCGCAATTCCCCGCCGCCGTGACCGATGTTTACCGCGCGGCAGCGCTGCGCCCCGGCGCGCTGACCGCGATGATCAATTATTACCGCGCGCTTCTACGTACCCCCGATTTCGCCAATATCGGCGATGGTCGGATCGAAACGCCGACGCTGTTGATCTGGGGCGAGGAGGACAAGGCGCTCGGCATCTGGTGTACCGAGGGGGTCGAGCGATGGGTGCCGCAGCTGACTCTACGCCGCTTGCCCGGTGTGTCGCACTGGGTGCAGCAGGAAGCCCCCGAGCGCGTCAATGCGCTGCTCAGCGACTGGCTTGCCCGCGTTGATTAACGCGCCCCACTCTCGTCAGCGTCGAGCAAAGCTCAGAAACGCTGCGCAGTTGCCCCGACGCGTCCGCCCCGCTAACCCCATGCCATGAGCGCGCAGGTCGGCATCATCATGGGCAGCACCTCCGATTGGGAGACGATGCACCATGCCGCCGATCTGCTGGGCGAACTCGGCGTCGCCTTCGAAAGCAAAGTGGTGTCGGCGCATCGCACCCCGCAGCGGCTCTATGATTATGCGACGGGTGCTGCCGAGCGGGGCCTGAAGGTCATTATCGCGGGCGCGGGTGGCGCTGCCCATCTGCCTGGCATGGCGGCGTCGATGACGCATCTGCCGGTGCTCGGCGTGCCGGTGCAATCGAAGGCGCTCGACGGGATGGATAGCTTGCTCTCGATCGTCCAGATGCCCGCGGGTATTCCCGTCGGCACGCTCGCGATCGGCAAGCCGGGGGCGAAGAATGCGGCACTGCTGGCGGCGGCAATCCTCGCGCTGGGCGATGCCGAACTGAGCGCGCGCCTCCAAGCTTGGCGCGCAGCCCAGACCGATAGCGTCGCGACCGACCCGGCGTGATTCCGCCCGGCAGCACGATCGGCATATTGGGCGGCGGCCAGCTCGGGCGGATGCTCGGCGCCGCCGCCGCGCAGCTCGGCTATCGCACCCTGGTGCTCGCGCCCGACGAGGAAGCCGTCGCCGCGCAGACCGCGTCGAGCTTCATCCGTGCAGATTACCAGAACCGCATCGTGCTCGACGATTTCGCCGCTGCCTGCGACGTGATCACCTATGAATTCGAGAATATCGAGCTCGACCCGATCGATTATCTGGCGGAAAAAGTGCCCGTGCATCCGGCCCCGGCGGCGCTGGCGATTGCGCAGGACCGGGTGAATGAGAAGAGCTTCGTCGCGGCGCTCGGCGGGCGGACGGCGCCTTGGGCGAAGGTGTCGACGCTGGCCGATGTCGAGGCGGCGGTCGCGGACATTGGTGCACCCGCCATCCTCAAGACCTTGCGGCTCGGTTATGACGGGCGCGGGCAGGCGCGGATCGCCAGCCCCGCCGATACGGCAGCCGCGTGGAGCGCGATCGGCAAGCGGCCCGCGATTCTCGAAGGCTTTGTCGATTTCAGCCATGAGTTTTCGATCATCGTTGCGCGTGGCGCCGACGGGTCGATGGTGAGCTATCCGCCGCCGTGGAACGAGCATCGGGACGGCATTCTCGCGCGCTCGACATTGCCCGCCCCGGCCGAGATCGCGCGACTGTGGAGCGAAGCGGCGGTGCTGGCCGGCCGTATCGCCGACACGCTCGACTATGTCGGCGTGCTGGCGTGCGAATTCTTCGCGACCGAGGCGGGGCCAGTGTTCAACGAAATGGCGCCGCGCGTCCATAATTCGGGGCACTGGACGATCGAGGGCGCGGTGACCTCGCAATTCGAGAACCACATCCGCGCGATTTGCGGCCTGCCGCTGGGCGACACCGGGCTGACGGCGCGCGAAGTCGTGATGGACAATCTGATCGGCGCCGAGGCCGAAGGTTGGGCCGCAGCGCTCGCGAGCCCCGACGCGCACCTCCACCTCTATGGCAAGACGCAGCGACCGGGCCGCAAGATGGGGCATATCACGCGGCTGTTGCGCTAAACCCCATCGACCCGTTTGTTTCGAGCGCAGTCGAGAAACAGGCAGCGCGCGATGCCAAGCCCCGTCTCGACTTCGCTCGACACTAACGGGGTTGGTCTGGGTTAAACGAAAGCCATCCCGCGCTTGCTATTTCACCACCGGCAGCGCGATGAAGCTCGCGTCGGCGCCTGCCACCGTCACCCGCTGGGTCGCTTTCTGATAATCGCCGGGCTTCGCAAAGAAGATGTTGGGCACAAATTTCTGCGGGTTGCGGTCATAGAGTGGGAACCAGCTCGACTGGATTTGCACCATGATACGGTGGCCGGGCTTGAACACATGGTTGGCATGCGGCAGCCCGAAGGTGTAGGCCAGCGGCGTGTTGGCGGCGATGGCTTTGGGCTTGTCGAAACCTTCGCGGTAGCGGCCGCGGAAAATGTCCATCGCGACGGCGAGCTGGTAACCGCCCATTTTTTGGTCGCCCGCGACCTGATCAGGATAGACGTCGATCAGCTTGACCACCCAGTCGCTGTCGGTGCCGCTGGTGGCGGCGTTGAGATGCACTTCGGGTTGCCCTGCGATCGTCACCGGCGCGGTCAGCACGTCGGTGGTGAAGGTCAGTACATCGGGGCGGGCCGACGCATTGCGCTGGTCGCTCGTCAGCCACGCGGTCCAGTGATCGCCGATATAATTGACCGTATCGATCGGGCGCGGGACGAAGGGGATCGGGTGCGCGGGGTCGCTGACATAATCCTCGGTCGCGGCAGCGCCTTCGGCCTTGGTGAAGCCGAGCCCGCCGCCGGGCTTGAGGTAAAGCGGCGTCGTGGAGGGTGCAGCGGGCCAATCATTCCGCCGCTGCCACTGGTTGCTGCCCGACTGGAAGACCGTCACCGGCGCGACATCCATCGGCGTGCCCTTCAGGAAATGCGACAGGAAGGGGGCGAGCACCTGATGGCGCCACCACTTACCCGTGTCGGCATCCCAGTCGACATTGCCCAGATTGCTCGCCTTGCCGATTTCCTGCCCATGATACCATGGCCCCATCGACAGATAGACCATGTCGTTGGCGCTATCCTTGGCTTCAAGCGCGGCATAGACCTTGGGCGCGCCGTAAATGTCCTCCTGGTCCCATAGCGAGTGGACGACCATCACGGGCACTTTGAGCGGCGCCTTGGCGAGGATCTTGTCCATCGCCTGTTCCTGCCAGTACGCGTCATAGGCGGGGTGTTCGGTAATCTTCTTCCAGAAGCCGATCTGGTCGAGCCCGTGGCGGCGGCCATATTCGCCCGCGCTGCCTGCGCTCAGCAGCTCGTCATATTGGTCGGCATGATTGTTGAACCAAGGCGAACTATTGTCGGCAGTGGCGACTTGTTCCCAGATATAGGCGGCGCCCATCTGGCGGAACGCGCCATTGTGGAACCAGTCATCGCCGCGCCAGCCGTCGACCATCGGGTTCATCGGCACGGAGACTTTCAGCGCCGGGTGCGGGTTGATCAGCGCGGCGAGCGGCTCATAGCCGTCATAGCTGATGCCGAGGATGCCGACCTTGCCGTTCGATGCCTTCAGGTTCTTCACCAGCCAGTCGATCGTGTCGTAGCAATCGGTCGAATCATCGACCTTGGTCGGGTTGAGCGACGTGCCGACCAGCGGCCGGTTCATCACATAATCGCCCTTCGACCCGTACTTCCCGCGAATGTCCTGAAGGACGCGGATGTAGCCGCCTTCGGCAATCACGTCATAGGCATTGTCATAGCCTTCGAGCGCGGTGGCGAGGTCGCCCGCCTTGGCATTCATGCTCAGCGCTTCGGCGTTGTACGGCGTGCGCGTCATCAGGATCGGCGCGTCCTTGGCGCCCTTGGGCGTCAGGATGACGGTGTGGAGCGTGACGCCGTCGCGCATCGGGATATCGACGCTCATCCGGTCGTAATTGCCGCCTTCGTTGACCACGACGGGGTTCGCGGGACGCTCGGTATAGCTTTGCGCGGTCGCGGACCCCGCGAGCAACGCCAAGACGGCCACGCCGCCGAGCATCTTGCCGATCATCGTCATTCCCCTTGCTGTTCTGGCGGGGAGGATGGCGCGGGGATGGGGGGCGCGCAACAGCGAACGGCCCGCCTTCCGGGTGGAAAGCGGGCCGTTGCGGAATCACAATGTCAGCGGCAATCAGCCGACGCGGCTGCCTGACATCGGGAAGCTGCCGAACGCGCCAGCGCCGATCGAGCCGGTGATCGTGTCGCCGTCGACCGTCGCGCTGCACGTCAGCGTCATCGGCATCGGCACCGTCATCGCCATCGTCCAGTTGATGGTGTTGCCATCAAGCGTGCCGTCGGTGATTTCGGTCGTGCCCATCTGGCCGACGCTGGTGCCGGTCCAGCTATTGCCGTCGCTCTTCACGGTGATCGTCGACTTTTGGTCGCCGAGCGGCGATTTGACGACGGTTTCCCAGGTGCCATCCACTGCGGACATGTGCGTCTCTCCTGATTTACTTCGCGCCCGCCACGGACGCGGCGGGCACCACCTCAACCGGCAAGCCAATCGAGTCAAGCTGCGCGCGCACGACTTTGGCATCGCCGACGACGACCCAAACGAACTTGTCGGGGTCGAGTGCCCTGCGTGCCGCAGCGTCAAGCTGTTCGCGCGTCATCGCGCGATATTTTTGGCTGATCGTCGCGTAATAATCATCGGGCCGCTTATACTGATCATTGTCGAGCATCGCCGTCAGCACCGCGTCGGCTGTCTCGAAGTTACCCGCCAGTTCGCGAGTCGCGCCGTTGATCGTGCGGGTGAATTCGGCCGGCGTAATGCCCTTGCTGCCCAGAAACTCCTTCAGATCGGCTTGCAGCGACTTGATCGCGTCGCCCG
The DNA here is from genome assembly GCA_964449575.1 of uncultured Stakelama sp. Taxonomy (GTDB): domain Bacteria; phylum Pseudomonadota; class Alphaproteobacteria; order Sphingomonadales; family Sphingomonadaceae; genus Sphingomonas. The sequence continues at coordinate 27,006 of CAYUYZ010000005.1, read as the reverse complement.
TGCGGTCGGCCTGCACGGGCGCGTTGATGCGATAGGTCACCAGTTCCTGCGTCTGGCCAAAGCCGCCGCCCGCGCCATAGGACCAATGCTTGGTCTCGCGCAGATCCATGTTGATCCGCGACAGGAAATCACCGCCGAGCACATCATTGGCGGTCTGATAGTCGAGCAGATTGTCGCTGCCTTTCAGCGGCGTGAGCTGCCCGGCGGTGATCAGCGACTGCGGCGAATCGGGGCGGTCGATCAGCACGATCTTGGGCGCCGACTGGACCGCCGCCGTGCTCAAGTCCTTGGCCCCCGGCGCGCCAACACCCTTCCAGTCGCCGAACTCGCGGTCGAGCAGCGGCAAGAGCTGCGCGAGCGGGGTGTCGGAGACGATGAACATCTTGGCCTTTTCAGGCCGGATCCACGCCTGCTGGAAGGCGACCAGATCGTCACGCGTCAGCTTGGCGACCGCCGCCGGATCGCCGCCCTGGCCCGCCGTCTTGGCATAGGCTGAGGGGCCATAGATCAGCTTGGGCAGCACCCGCCCGGCAAGGCCGCCGGGATTGGTGAGCTCCTGCTGGATGCCGGCGAGCTGGCTATTGCGCAGCCGCGCAACTTCCTCGGGCTTGAAGGAAGGATTGCGGACGATATCGGCGAACAGATCGAACGCGCCCGCCGCATTGGCAGTCGGCGCCTGCACGCTGAGATAAGTGCGATCGGCACTCGCACCCGTGCCGAACGACAACCCCAGCCGCTCGGTCGCTTCGGCAATGGCGATCGAATCGCGCGTTATCGTGCCTTCGTCGAGCATCGACAGGGTGAGTTGCTGGACCCCGAGCTTGTCGGCGGGATTGGCGACCGCGCCCGCATCAAAGCTGATCAGCGCGCGCGTGATCGGCACGGCGGTACGCTGGGCGTAAACGACTTCAATGCCGTTCGACAGCTTGGCGCGCTGCACCTTGGGGAACACCAGATTGCCCACGGCGCCGACATCGGGGTTGGTTTCGGCGCGCGAATTGGCGGGCTTCAGATCGGGCGGGCTGACGAGCGGCTTGGGCGCTGCGGCGACATCAGTGCCTGCTTCGCGGGGTCCTGCAACAACCGAGAGGTTATAGACAGGGCGCGTCAGCCACTTCTGCATCGCCGTCGTCACTGTGCCTGGGGTCTGCGCGGCAAGCGCGGCGAGCTGCTTTTTGTAATATCCCGGATCGGCCGAATAAAGTTCGCCCTGCGCCAGCGCGACGGCCTTGCCGCCGAAGCCGCCGACCGATTCGAGGCCCGCGATACGGCGTGAAACGCTGCTCGTGACCGTGCGCTGGAGTTCGTCGGCGGTCGGGCCGGTCTTGATATAGTCGGCGACCAGTTCGTCGAGCCGCTTGCTCGCGGCATCGACATCGACGCCGGGACGCACGACCATGATCACCTGGAAAATGCCGATCTGCGCCAGCGACTGTACCCCGGCATTGACCTGGATCGCGAGCTTTTCCTTGCGGATCAGCGCGTTGTTGAGCCGCGAGCTCGATAGCCCGCCGAGCACCGATGCGCCCGCCTGAAGCGAGGCGGCATCCTTGTCGTTCAGCCCCGGCACCGCCCATTGGCGGGTGACGAGGGCGGCGCCGACGCGGTCGTGGATCACGTCGCTCTTGGGGGCGGGCAGGTCGGGGATCGACACGGCGGGGAGCTCGGTCTTGGGGCCAGCCTTGATCTTGCCGAAATATTTGGTGACCAGCGTCTTGGCGGTCGCGAGATCGATGTCGCCTGCGAGCACCAGCACGGCATTGTTCGGGCCATAGTGATCGCGGAACCAGCCCTTCACATCGTCAAGGCTCGCGGCATCAAGATCGGCGAGCGAGCCAATGACGGAGTGGCCATAGGGGTGATCGGCGGGGAACAGCCCTTCGAGCTGCTTGTACTGACGCAAGCCATAGGGCTGGTTATCGCCTTGGCGCTTTTCGTTCTGGACAACGCCGCGCTGCTCATCGAGCACTTCCTGCGTTACCGCGCCGAGCAGATAGCCCATGCGATCGCTTTCGAGGAACAAGGCCTTTTCGAGCGCGGGGGTCGGCACGGTTTCGAAATAATTGGTGCGATCATAATTGGTGGTGCCGTTCAGATCGGTCGCACCGACCTGCTTGAGCGGCTCGAAGAAATCGCCGGGGGCGTTTTCCGATCCGTTGAACATCAAATGCTCGAAGAGGTGCGCAAAGCCGGTGCGGCCCTTGGGCTCGAACTTCGACCCGATGTTGTACCAGACGCTGACCGCGACGACGGGCGCCTTGCGATCGGTGTGGACGATGACGCGCAGGCCATTGGGCAAGGTGAAGCGCTGATACGGAATGTCGACCTTGGCGATCAGCGAGGCAACCGGGGCAGGCTTGGCATCCTGAGCGTGCGCGGCGGCAAGCGGGAGCGTGATGGCGGCGAGCGCGACACCGGCGCGAGCGATCGACTTCAACGACATGGAATATCCTCTGATCAAGGTGGCGTAGCGGGGTATATCGGCAAATCGGTGGCAGGCAATGGGCTCAAGGTCGGTAGTCGCGCTCTTTATGTGCTTCGAGTTCCGCCGGATCGAACCAGACCGGCTTGAGTTGGTGTTTGACGAACAGCGGCGCTTGATCGGCATAATGTTTCAACGCTGGCCGGGTGGTCGCCGCGCCATAAGGCTGGATTGATTGCGAACGGACCCGACCCGCCTTGTCCCACGCCATGAACATGATGAAACTGTCGCCGTGCTTCACCGCCAAGCGGCCATCGACATCCTCATCCCAATTGGCGGCGGCGCGCAGCACATCGGCGCCGCCATCCATCGGCAGATCGACCTTCCCCTGCCGCAGCCGCAAAACCGTGCCGAGCGGTGGATCGAGCCGCCCGAAATAGCACTTGAGATAGGCCGCGGCCTTGCCGAGTTCCTCGCGCGGATCGGTCTGCGCGCGCGCCGGATAGTGCCAGCGGTTGCCGACGCGGAGTAAGATACCCGCGAGCGCATCGGCGGGGCCTTTGCCGTCGAAATTCCAGTCCCATTTGGCGAGCAGTGCCTTGGCCTCGGCGATTTGCTTATCGCCTTTGGGATCGACCGCGCCCAGCAACCCGAACCATTTCGCCGCCCAACTGCGGCGGCTGACGGCGGTGTCGAACTTGATGTCGAACAACTCCTGCGCGGTGATCGACGGATCAGCGCCCATCAGCTCGATCGCGCGGGTGCCGCGATTGGTGGTGTAGGTCTCAATCCCCAGCAGCGGCGAAAAGGCCTTGGGATCGAGCTCATAGCCTGCGCCCGATGCCTGGAACGGCGTGTTGTTCGAATTGATGACGAAGCCCGATCCGGGGTTGATGTTCTTCGGGACCTCGCTCCAGCCCACCGTCCCCGGCACGATGTCGCGCGACGTGTCGCCGGGCAGCACGGTGTGATAGTCGAAGCCCGGCCGCCGATTGGGGAAGGACGCATTGTAGATGTGGGCGATATTGCCCGCCGCATCGGCGTAGATGAAGTTGGTCGCGGGCACGCCTTGCTGGCTCAGCGCCTTTTGCCATTCGGCGAAGTCGCGCGCCTTGTTGAGGCGGTAATATTCCTCGACCATCTTCAATTGGTCTTCGCCGCCGTAGCGGATGGCAAAAGCGCCGCTCTTGTTCTGGAACACCGGCCCTTGCACCGCACGATACACGGTGCGCGGCACCGGCAGCACGAACGGCCCCCATAGCTTGACCGGCAGCCAGACGCGCTCGGCGTGGAGATCGAGCCAATGGCCGTCGTAGCGATATTGCGTGCCCGCCGCATTGAGCTTCAACTTGTAGATGTCGATGAGGTCGGGTCGATTGACGGTGTTGGTCCAGCCCAATGTCTTGTTGTGGCCAAGCAGCGGATAGGGCGCGCCGGGGAAGGTCGCGCCGGCGAAGTCCCAGCCCGCCTTTGAATGGACCACCAGTTCATACCAGGCGACCGACCCGCGATAGGGCTGGTGCGAGTTCGAAATCAGCCGCGTGAAGCCATCGGCCGAGCGCTTGGGCGCAACCGCAAAGGCGTTCGAGCCATTTTCGGTGGTCGCGCGCGGCTCGGGCGATCCGGGGGCGAGCGCGGGCGGATCCTCCGCGTCGGGCTTGGGTCCCGCCGTCTGCGGCGGCAGCGGCGCATCCTTGGCAAGCGCGCCGAGCACCGCGTCGAGCCCAAAGAAGAAGGGCGACCGCAGCACAAAGCCGGTGGCAATGTCGCGGCCATTGACCGGGAGCAGCTTCTTGAGCGCCACTTCTTCGGGATGCTGATCGGCATAGTGATTGAGCCCGGCGGCATAGGCATCGAGCAGCGCGCGGACATCGGCAGGCTGCTTCAAATAATCACGGTCGACCGTTTCGCGTGCGCCGACAAAGTGCAGCGCGAAATCGACGCCTGCGCCATCGGCCCCGGCAATCGCGCCAAAGCGCCCGCGCGTCATCGCGATGACTTGCTGGAGCGTCTCAAAATCATCCTCGGCATGCGCATAGGCAATGCCGTAAGCGACATCGGGATCGGTGGTGCCAAAGATGTGCGGCACGCCATAAGTGTCGCGGACGATGCGCGTATTATAGCGGTGCGGCGGTGGGGCTTCGGCGCTGGTCGCCACGAGCGGCTCCCACACGGCCAGACCAATCGCGACCGCGATGAGCAGCCCGAACAAACTCCAGCCGCCAAGCGCTAAAATCCGCCGCATTCGCATCCCCTTTATGACTTTGGGCCTTCGTGTAGCGCCCGCTGCGGGCCGCGCCAACCGGATAGCCCTCGACCCGCCTTGTGTTGCAATTGGGCAACACTATATCGGGGATGTTGACGAGGGGTTGGGCAAGCCAGGGACCATTCATGAACATCGAAAAATTCACCGATCGCGCCAAGGGTTTCCTCCAGTCGGCGCTGACCGTTGCGATCCGCATGAACCATCAGCGGATTTCGCCCGAGCATATATTGAAGGCGCTGCTCGAAGATGACGAGGGGATGGCGTCGGGGCTGATCAAGGCGGCGGGCGGCGATGCTGCGCGGGCCGTGAGCGAAACCGACGCCGCGCTCGCGAAGATTCCCGCTGTGTCGGGATCGGGCGCGCAGAGCCAGCCGGGGCTCGACAATGACAGCGTGCGCGTGCTCGATCAGGCCGAGCAAGTCGCGGGCAAGGCGGGCGATAGCTTCGTCACGGTCGAGCGGTTATTGCTTGGGCTGGTGCTGTCGCCGACGACGGCGGCGGGCAAGGCGCTCGCGGCGGCGGGGGTGAAGGCCGAGGCGCTGAATGCCGCGATCAACGAACTGCGCGGCGGGCGCACCGCCGACAGCGCGGGCGCTGAGAACCAATATGATGCGCTCAAGAAATTCGCGCGCGATCTGACGCAAGCGGCGCGCGACGGCAAGCTCGACCCCGTCATCGGCCGCGACGAGGAAATCCGCCGCACCATCCAGATTCTCGCGCGGCGCACCAAGAACAATCCCGTGCTGATCGGCGAGCCCGGCGTCGGCAAGACGGCGATCGCCGAAGGGCTCGCTTTGCGCATCGCCAATGGCGACGTGCCCGATACGCTCAAGGACCGCAAACTGATGGCACTCGACATGGGGTCGCTGATCGCGGGAGCGAAATATCGCGGCGAGTTCGAAGAGCGGCTGAAGGGCGTGCTGGACGAAGTGAAGGCCGCCGAGGGGCATATCGTGTTGTTCATTGACGAGATGCATCAGCTGATCGGCGCGGGCAAATCCGAAGGCGCGATGGACGCGGGCAATCTGCTCAAGCCCGCGCTCGCGCGTGGCGAATTGCACTGCATTGGTGCGACGACGCTCGATGAATATCGCAAATATGTCGAGAAAGACCCCGCGCTCCAGCGGCGTTTCCAGCCGGTGTTCGTCGGCGAGCCGACCGTGCCCGACACGATTTCGATCCTGCGTGGGCTGAAGGAGAAATACGAACTCCACCACGGCGTGCGGATCACCGATGCGGCGATCGTCGCGGCGGCAACGCTCTCGCATCGCTACATCACCGATCGTTTCCTGCCCGACAAGGCGATCGATCTGATGGACGAAGCCGCGAGCCGCATCCGCATGGAAGTGGAATCGAAGCCCGAGGAGATCGAGACGCTCGACCGGCGGATCATCCAGCTCAAGATCGAGCGCGAGGCATTGAAGCGCGAGACCGATCCGGCATCGCGCGACCGGCTCGGCAATCTTGAAGGCGAGTTGGCCAATCTCGAGCAGCAATCGTCCGAACTCACCCAGCGCTGGCAGGCCGAGAAGGACAAGATTTCGGCGGAGGCGAAGCTCAAGGAACAGCTCGACGCCGCGCGGCTCGAGCTCGAGCAGGCGCAGCGGGCGGGTGATCTCGCCAAGGCCGGCGAGCTGTCCTACGGTCGCATCCCCGAACTCCAGCGCAAGCTCGACGAAGCGGCGGGCGCGACCAAGGGCGCGATGCTGCGCGAGGAAGTGACCGCCGACGATATCGCGGGCGTGGTCGCGCGCTGGACCGGCATTCCGGTCGAGCGGATGCTGTCGGGCGAGCGCGAGAAATTGCTCAAGATGGAGGAATCGATCGGCAAGCGCGTGATCGGCCAGAAGGAAGCCGTGCGCGCGGTGTCGACCGCCGTGCGGCGCGCGCGGGCAGGGTTGCAGGACCCCAACCGCCCGCTTGGTTCGTTCCTGTTCCTTGGGCCAACGGGCGTCGGCAAGACCGAACTCACCAAGGCGCTCGCCGAATTCCTGTTCGATGATCCGACCGCGATGGTGCGGATCGACATGAGCGAATTCATGGAAAAGCACGCCGTCGCGCGGCTGATCGGCGCGCCGCCGGGATACGTCGGTTATGAAGAAGGCGGCGTTCTAACCGAGGCGGTGCGTCGCCGCCCCTATCAGGTCGTGTTGTTCGACGAGGTCGAGAAGGCGCACAGCGATGTGTTCAACATCCTGCTCCAGGTGCTTGACGATGGGCGGCTGACGGACGGGCAGGGGCGGACGGTCGATTTCACCAACACGATCATCGTGCTGACGTCGAACCTCGGCAGCCAGTATTTGACCGCTGTCGCTGACGGCGATGATGTCTCGACGGTCGAGCCGCAGGTGATGGAAGTCGTGCGCGCGCATTTCCGGCCCGAATTCCTCAACCGGCTCGACGAGATCGTGCTGTTCCACCGGCTGGGGCAAAGCGAAATGGCGCCGATCGTCGATTTGCAGGTCGCGCGCGTCGGCAAGCTGCTCGCCGACCGCAAGATCACCGTCGACCTGACCGAAGGTGCACGGCTGTGGCTGGGGCGTGTCGGCTATGATCCGGTGTACGGTGCGCGACCGCTGAAGCGCGCGGTGCAGCGCTATCTGCAGGATCCGCTCGCTGACCTGATTCTGTCGGGCGCGGTCAAGGACGGGCAGGCGGTGCACGTCGAAGACGGCGAAGGCGCACTGAAGCTGACCGTCAGCTAACTTGCGCCGCGGGCACAAAAAAGGGGCGGCCATTCGATTGAATGGCCGCCCCGATTTGTTTCAGGCGAAAGCGACGATCAGAACTTGGTCGTCACGGTCGCCTTGAAGTAGCGGCCGAGAATACCGGCGCCGCCCGAGCCGCCGCCCTGCACGGCGTTGTAGTAATGCGCGCCATAGGTCACCGGATCGATCGGCGGCGTGGCGTCGAACAGGTTGAGTGCGGTGATCGCGAGGGTGAAGCGATCGTTGACGCGAACTGTCGCGTTCAGATCGAACGTCACATAGGCGCTGACGTTGCAATAGCCGCTGGTGATAGCGCCGGCGGCATTCGTCACCACATAGGACGACAGGCCGCAATCGTTATAACCGGTACCCTGATCGGTCGCCGACAGGTTGTAGCCGCCATAATAGTTGGCGGTGCCTGTCACCGAGAAGTCCTTGCCGAACTCGAAGGTGTTCTGCCAGTTGCCGCGCAGCTTCGACGTGCCGTTGCCCGACGTCAGGTTGAAGTTGCCCAGCGTGCCGTCGTACCGCTCACGCGTGCCGTCGGGGAAGACTTGCTCGAGCCGCAGGATGTAGTTTGCATCGAACACCGAGCGCCACGTGACCCCGAAGATATCGAACTTCGTGGCAACGCGCAGATCGATACCATCGGTCTGATAGCTGGTCGCGTTGATCAGTTGCGACTGCACGAACGCAACGCGCGGACGGGCATTGGGGAAGTTCGGTTCGGGCGCATCGGCAATGACCGTATAACCCGCCGGGATCGGCTGGTTGTTGTAATAGGCCGCCAGCGCCGGCCCGTTGCTCGGCTGCACGATCACGTCGGTTTTGAGGATGTTGTAATAGTCGAGCGAGATGGTGACGTTCTTGATCGGCGTGAAGTCGAACCCGGCGTTGAAGCTACGCGACTTTTCCGGCCGCAGGTTCGGGCTGGCGAGCGTCGTCTGGCCGTAGGAACCGGTGCGGATATAGGTGGGGCAGGTGTTGAAGGTCGCCGTGGTGCAGCCATAGCCAGCCAGATAGGCATTGTTGAACAGCGACACGTTGTTGCTGACAAAGCCCGTCGTCGGCAGTGCGTTGGCTTCGGCGAAGGCCGGGATGCGGAAACCGCGCGACCAGCTGCCGCGGATCTGTAGCTGGCGGAACGGCGTGAACAGCGCGGCGACCTTTGGCGAGAAAGCGCTCTGCCCGCTCGAATAGCTGTCGTACCGGCCCGAAGCATTGACTTCGAGGATGCGCAGGATCGGTAGCTTGGCTTCGCCAAAGGCTGAATAGATCGTGCGGCTGCCTGCGGTCCCGAACGCGTTGAGCGAGTAGTAACGCTGCGTCGGGCCGTTGACGTCGCTGTTGGCGCTGGGCGAGTTGACCGCCTCGTACCGGATCGAGCCGCCGACCGCGACGTTGATCTTGCCGCCGGGCAGATCGAAGAACTTTCCGCTGAACGAACCCTGCACTTGATACTGGTCCGACGAGGCGTTGGTGATGTTGACCGGCGTCAGATAATCTTGGACCGCCTGCGGCGTCGCACTGGGATTGACGAAGTTGTAGGTGCCATCGGCAACGACATCGAGCAGTTGCTGAATGCGGACATAGCCATCGGTCAGGCGACGCAGATCGATGTGCATCGCGGTGGCGGCGACATCGAACGAGATATTGTCGGTGATGGCGCCGTTGACGCCGAGCGCAACGCGATACGACCGGGTGGTATTCTCGTTATAGGTAACCTGCGACAGATCGCGACCGTTGAGGCGCGCGACCTGGCCCTGTGCCGCGAACGGATTGTTCGGGTTCAGGCGACGGTTCGGCGACGTCGCGCAATTGATGCGTTCGGGGCAGACGAATACGGGCAGCGCGAGGATCTGCGATCCGACTGCCCGGTTCGCCGCGGCCGAATTGGTCGCAAACTGCGGAAAGAAGATGCCCGTCGGGGCGAGGCCCACGGTAATCGCCGGGAAGCCCGAATAGGCCGACTGGTTCTGGACGAAGTTGAACGCGGCATAGGCCTCGATCGAATCGGTGACCTGCGCTGTGAACCGAGCCGAAACACCGAAGCGCTGGATGCGCGGCGACACCGTGCCGTAGGAGTTGGTGTAGTCGACATTGCAGACAGCATTCGGCACGGTCGCGTTGCCCGTGACGGCCCGGTCGGCCGCCGTTACCGTGGTAAGCGTACCCGCCGCACAGTTCGGATTGAGCAACTGCGAGTTGCCCAGCGGCGTCGTGTTGGTCGCGTCATAAGGACGGACCGAGAAGTTGCCGGCGGTCAGGCTGACGGCCTGCAGAAGGCCGTTCACGTCGCGGCCATTGACAGTGAAATTGCCGTCGCGGACGCCACCGAGGACGAGGTCGCGGTGGTCGTCGGTATTGAACGGCGCATCCAGCTCGCGATTTTTGACCTCGGTCGTCTGATAGTAGAAGCCGCTGATGTAGCCGTTGAAGCCCTGTTCCTTCAGGTCGCCAAAGCCGGCGGTCACACTGGCACGATATTCTGCACCCGAACCGCGCTGGGAAATGCCGGTCGAGCCGCGCGCCTGAAAGCCCTTGAACTGCTTCTTGGTGATGACGTTGACCACGCCGGCGATCGCGTCGGCGCCATAGGTCGACGATGCACCGTCGCGGACGACTTCGATCCGGTCGACGATGTCATCGGGAATGGAGTTCAGATCGACGAAGTTGCGCGAACCGTCATCGGCTAGCGGGTAATAAGCCGCGCGCAGGCCGTCGAACAGGACCAGCGTCGAGTTGACTGACAGGCCGCGCAGCGACACCGCGGATGCACCGGCCGCAAACGCGCCGTTGGCGGTGAAGTTATTGGTCAGCGCCGGGCCGCCGTTTGCCGAAAGCTGCTGAATCGCGTCCTGCGTCGTCGTGATGCCGCGGCGATCGAGCTCGGCGGCGGTCACCGTGGTGAGCGGCGTGATGGGATCGGCGCCCTTGAACAGCGTACCGGTGACGACGACGTCGTCCTTGCCAGCGGTATCGTCATTGGCGGCAGGTGCCGGTGCCGGCGCGGTCTGGGCGAAAGCGGGCGTTGCGACCATCGCGAGCAGCAGCGCGGCTGGCGCGATGCCCGCGCGCAGGCCGGAACGAATTTTGTCTTGGCGTGGGTAGTGCATAGAGAGCCCCTCTACAGTGTTGAACCAAAGCCGCTCTCGTGAGCGTGCTGCGGCGCGCTTTCCTGTCGTCTTGGAACAACGCACCGATTGGACAGGTCTAGGCACGCTCTAAGCGATGGAAAAGCGCCGATTGCCCAAAGCGCAATTTTCTAGCGGCAACTGTCGCTCTCGGGCAACACTATGACGGGTTCTTGCACAAAACTGTCAGAAACATTGGGAATACGCAACAAAACTTGCGTGGGCGGTGCGCGTTGACAGAGCGCTTCAGCGCGCGGCAGGCATGGGGCCGGCAATCAGCAGCGGATCGATCCGCCGGTCGCGCCACCGCAGACTCCAGTGCAGGTGCGGCCCGGTCGCGCGCCCGGTTTTGCCGACTGCGCCGATCATCTCGCCACGCCGAATATGCTCGCCGACATGCACGTCGATCCGCGACAGATGCAGGAATGCGCTGTTCAGCCCCATGCCATGGTCGATCATCAGCAAATTGCCCTCCAGCGTGAAGGGATGATCGGCGGCGAAGATCACCACGCCATCGGCAGGGGCCAGTACCGGCGCGCCCTGCGGCAGGGCAATGTCGATGCCCGAATGATAGCTGCCCGCTTCGCCATTGGCATAGATGCGCTGCGACCCGAACAGCGTTGAGATGCGGCCGACCGCCGGCCAGGAAAAGCGCCGGTCCCACCCGGCGGCGTCAGTAACGATGGCCCGTGCTGCATTGATCTGGGCAAGCTCGGCCGGGCGCACACGCTCGAACTCGGCCTCGGGCAGGGGATATTTGGGCAGGGTCGTCAGCCGCGAAATGTCCCAGGCGCGCGGCGCGATCGTCAGCGCGCGGGCAATGCTGCGACCGTCGGCAAGCGTGGCGACCAGCCGCGCAGTCGGCTTGGCGTCGCGATCGAACGCCATCAGGAAGCGGCCATCGGGGGCGAGCGCGATCACTTCACCGTCGAGGCTGAGCTGGGTTGTGTTGCTCGGTGCGCGGCCGATGATCGCGCCGCCCTGAATCATCGGGCCGTCGAGGGTGAAATCGGCGCGCCAAGGTGTCGCTTTACTGGGGGGCGTTGGCACCGGTCGCGGCGCGGCGGCTTGCGGCGGGCTTGCGGCGGGCGCGAGGCAGCTTCCTTGCAGCAGCAGGATCGCGGCGCCGATCGTCAGGCGCAGCCGGGTGGACCGGCGGGCCATCGCGCGGCGCGTGCTCATCCGGCTAAACCCCGCATCAGCGGATCATCGCCTGCATCGCCGATGCCGCATCGACATAGGCTTCCTGGCGCGCCACGCTCCAATAGCGCAGCGTATCAAGCGCGATCCGATCGCCGGTGACGGCGCACAGCACATGATCACCGGGCGACAGCACGCGAAAGCCATTGGCCATGTAATGCAGGCGCGCGGCGCGGTCGCTGTTTGAGACAAGCATGCAGTAATTCCAACAAAAAGCGCTCGCGCGCAGAACAATCTAGAGCAATGTCGGCTGGTCGGGCTTGCCCTTGTCATAGGGCTTGCCGCCCGCGCGCTCAAGTCGTGCGTCGACCACGCCATCCCCAAAATGGAGCGTGACGGTACCTGCCGCGCGCGCGGCGGCGGCGCTGGTCACCACGGTACCGCCGCGGGTCGAGACGCGGACATAGCCCTTTTGCAGCAGGCCGTCGGGATTGACCGCGATCAGCAGCCGCTCGGTGCGCGCGAGCCGGTCGCGCGCGACACTGAGCTGACGGTCGAGCATCGCCGGGCGCAAGACGGCGCTCGCGCGGTCGAGCGGCATGCGCGCGCGGGCAATCCGCGCGGTCAACGCGCGGTCGAGGCGCGCGCCGAGATCATCGGCCTTCTGCCGCTGCGGCCCGAGCAGCGCATCGCGCTTGGGCAGCAGACGGGCAAGCGCCGCGAGCCGTTCGCGCCCGCGCTCGTGATAGCGCCGCGCCGTGCGTTCGGTGCGCGCGGCAAGGTTGGCGAGCGTCGCGAGCAGGTCGGCCCGCACCGGCACGGCATATTCGGCGGCAGCGGTTGGCGTCGGGGCGCGGCGATCGGCGGCATAGTCGGCGAGCGTGGTATCGGTCTCATGGCCCACCGCCGAAATGACCGGGATCGAGCAGGCGGCAATCGCGCGGACGACAACTTCTTCGTTGAACGCCCAGAGATCCTCGATCGAGCCGCCGCCGCGCGCGACGATGATCAGATCGGGGCGGGCGATCGGGCCATCGGGGGCCAGCGCATCGAACCCGGCGATGGCCTTGGCGACTTGGGCCGCCGCGCCATCCCCCTGCACCGCGACCGGCCAGACGATGACATGGCTCGGGAAACGATCGGCAAGGCGATGGAGGATGTCGCGGATCACGGCACCCGTCGGTGAGGTGACGATGCCGATCGTGCGCGGCAGGAACGGGATCGCCTGCTTGCGGCCCGCATCGAACAGCCCTTCGCCCGCCAGCTTGGCCTTGAGCTTTTCGAGCAAGGCCATCAGCGCGCCTTCGCCCGCCAGTTCAAGCCGTTCGATCACGATCTGATATTTCGATCGCCCCGGATAGGTCGTCAGCTTGCCGGTCGCGATCACTTCGATCCCGTCCTGCGGCACAAACGCAATGCCGCCGAACGACCCCTTCCAGATCACCCCGTCGATCACCGCGCTATCGTCCTTCAGCGCGAGATAGGCATGGCCCGAGGCGACGCGCTTATAGCCCGAAATCTCGCCGCGCAGCCGGACATGGCCGAACTCCCCTTCGACCATCCGCTTCAGCGCCTGTGACAGCTCGGACACCGACAGCGGCGCTGCGTTGTCGCCGGGGGGCGTCTCGGCTACCAGCCGTCCGGTGCCGGAAATTGGGTCGGAAGAAGGGTAATTCATGAACGTCCTGCTGATCGGATCGGGCGGTCGCGAACATGCGCTGGCGTGGAAGCTCGCGCAATCGCCGGGGCTGACGCGGCTCTATGCCGCACCCGGCAATCCGGGGATAGCCCAGCACGCCGACTGCGTGACGTTTGACGTCGCCGATCATGTTGCGGTGATCGCGTTTTGCGTTGAGCGCGAGATCGCATTGGTCGTGATTGGCCCCGAAGCGCCGCTGGTCGACGGGCTCGCTGATAGCCTGTGCGCGGGTGGCATCGCGGTGTTCGGGCCGAGTGCGGCGGCGGCGCAGCTTGAGGGATCGAAAGGCTTCACCAAGCGGCTGTGCGCGCGCGCGGGCATTCCGACGGCGCGGTTCGTGTCGGTGGGGTCGCGGGCCGAAGGGCTGGTTGCGCTCGACGGCTTTGGTTTGCCGGTGGTGATCAAGGCCGATGGGCTCGCGGCGGGCAAGGGCGTGACGGTGGCGGCGACCCGCGCCGAAGCCGAGGAAGCGCTCGCGGCGATCTTCGACGGGCCGGGCAGCGCGGTGGTCGAGGAATTTCTGGAGGGCGAGGAAGCGAGCCTGTTCATCCTGACCGACGGCGCCACTCTGGTGCCGTTCGGCTCGGCGCAGGATCACAAGCGCGTCGGCGATGGCGACACCGGGCCGAACACCGGCGGCATGGGGGCCTATAGCCCGGCGGCGGTGCTGACGCCCACGCTCGAACGCATGGCGATCGACCGCATTATCGCGCCGACGCTGGCGGCGATGGCCGCCGATGGCATGCCGTTTTCGGGCATTCTCTATGCCGGGCTGATGCTGACGCCTGAGGGGCCGAAGCTGATCGAGTATAATGCGCGCTTCGGCGATCCCGAATGCCAGGTGTTGATGCTGCGGCTTGAAAGTGACTTACTCGACCTGATGCTCGCGACGGCTGAGGGGCGTTTGGGTGAAGTATCGCCCCCGCTGTTCCGTAGTGCGGTCGCGCTGACGGTGGTCGTCGCCGCCAAGGGCTATCCGGGCACGCCGACTCCCGGTGGGCGCATCGGCGGTATCGACGCTGCCGAGGCAAAGGGCGCGCGCGTGTTCCAGGCGGGCACGCGGATCGCCGATGGCGCGCTGGTCGCGGCGGGCGGGCGCGTGCTCGCGGTGACGGCGCGCGGTGACAATGTGGCGGCGGCGCAGGCCCAAGCCTATGCCGCTGTGGAGAAAATCGACTATACCGATGGTTTCCATCGCACCGACATCGGCTGGCGGGAAATCGCGCGGACGGAGCAAGCGACATGACGGATAACGCCGCGATCAATTATATGGGACTCAACATCGGTACGCTTGTGATCATCGCGATCAGTGCGGTGGTCGTCGTCCTGGCGATGATCTGGGGATCGATGCGGCGCGCGGCCAAGGCCGCTGCGGTCGCCAAATCCGAGCGCCACGAAGCCGCGATCCGCGAGGCCGAAGCCGATGATGATCCCGCGCCCGAGCCGTCGGCTGCGGTCGAAGCGCCGTCGGAGCTTGCGCCGGTCGCCGTGCCGGTGGTCGAGGCTGTAGCGGCACCGGCGGGCGAAGCTGGGGCGACCGACCTCTATCCGCTGACGACGCTCAAAGGGCTGGGACCCCGCGCGGTAGCGGCGCTCGCCGAGCAGGGTATCGCCAGCGTTGCCGATCTCGCCGCGCTCGACCCCGCACGCGCGGCGGCGGTCGATGCGCAGCTCGGCCCGCTTGCGGGACGGATCGCGCGGGACCGGTGGGTCGAACAGGCGCGGCTGCTCCTGGCGGGCGACCTGACCGGGTTTGAAGCGGCGTTCGGCAAAATCGGCGGCTGACGCTGTCGTTCAGCTAGCGCTCATCTCAGCCAAGTGATATTATCACATCAAAACTGAGGGAGAGCGACGATGCGCAAGGTGATCGCCACGATGGCACTCGGCAGCCTGCTGATTTCCGCCGCGCCGCCACCCCCGCCTCAGGCGACTCAGGTTCAGATCGCCCCCCCGACCGAAAGCGCCGTCCGCTGCAATCGCAACGAACCTGAACCGCGCTATGGCATGAACTCTATGTCGGGCAGCGTCGTGGTGACGGGCGCGAAGGTGCAGCGCCGCAAGGGGCTGGCGCCGCCCCCACCCCCGGGACCGCCTCCCCCGCCGCCGCCTCCCCCGCCGCCAGTCATGGCAGCGCCGCTCTCGGCGGAGTCGGTCACTGTCACCTCGTCGCGGGTTGCCGGGCTTCCCGCCGACCAGCGCTATGGCACGCCCGCCAACACCGAACGCTATGACGGCAAGCCCGTCGCGAGCGTCCAGAGCGTTGCGACCGCGCCCGTTTCGACCTTCGCGATCGATGTCGATACCGGCGCTTATGCCAATGCCCGTCGCTTCCTGAATCAGGGCCAGACGCCCCCGGCCGAGGCGGTGCGGACCGAGGAATTCATCAATTACTTCCGCTACGACTATCCCGTGCCCGCCAGCCGCGCCGAACCGTTCAGCGTCACCACCGATGTTGCGCGGACCCCGTGGAATCCCGACACGCGGCTGCTGCGGATCGGCTTACGCGGCTATGACACCAGCGCGAGCGAGCGCCCCGCCGCCAATCTCGTTTTCCTCGTCGATGTGTCGGGATCGATGCAGTCGGACGACAAGCTCGGGTTGGTCAAGCGCGCGCTGACTCTGCTCGCCGACAAGCTGACCCCGCGCGATACCGTGTCGATCGTTGCCTATGCTGGCGCGAGTGGGCTGGTGCTCGCGCCGACCAACAATCGCAATGACGTGAAGGCGGCGCTCGACTGCCTCGAAGCGGGCGGGTCGACGGCGGGCGAGGCGGGGCTCAAGCTCGCCTATAGCACCGCGCGCAGCCATTTCCTCAAAGGCGGCATCAACCGCATTCTGCTCGCGACCGACGGCGACTTCAACGTCGGGATCAGCGACCCCAAGGCGCTCGAAGCCTTTGTGAAAGCGCAGCGCGAGGACGGCATTACGCTCACCACGCTCGGCTTCGGCACCGGCAATTACAACGACGCGCTGATGGAAAAGATCGCCGACGTCGGCAACGGCAATTACGCGTACATCGACTCGGCGCTCGAAGCGCAGAAAGTACTCGACGACGAATTGTCGGCGACGCTCGTCACGATCGCCAAGGACGTGAAGGTCCAGGTCGAATTCAACCCGGCGGCGGTGAAGGAATATCGGCTGATCGGGTACGAGAATCGCGCGCTCGCCGAACAGGATTTCGCCAATGACGCAGTCGACGCGGGCGACATGGGCGCCGGGCACCAAGTGACCGCGCTGTACGAGATCGTGCCGACCGGCGCGGCGGGCTGGCTGAGCGACCGGCGCTACGGCGCGAACAAGCCCACGCCAGTGCGCGCCGACGCGGCTGAACTTGCCTTCGTCAAGCTGCGCTACAAGCTGCCCGGCGAGACGGCGTCGAAACTGCTTCAGCGACCGGTGCCTGCGTCGTTGATCGGCGCGGCAGCGGCGCCGCGCGGCGACATGGCCTTTGCGGTCGCGGTGGCGGCATTCGGGCAAAAGCTGCGCGGCGACGATCTGCTCGCGAAATATGATTATGCGCAGATCGGCGCGCTGGCGGGCGAGGGGCCGAATTACTCGCGCGCGGAGTTCGTCAAGCTGGTGCAGTTGGCTGGGGCGCTTAGGCCGGTGCGTTAGTGGGGCTACGCGCGTTGCGGCGAGCGTAATGACGAGAGTAGAGCTTCGAGCACATAATGCGGCCGGTCGGCTATTGTAGTAATGTCGGCCAGTCAGATCTTTTACGCGTTTCTTGATTGCGGCCATTTGAGATGGCTGTCAGCTTTGGAGCATGATCGAACTGATGAAGCATAAATCGCGCGAGAAGCCAGCGTGAGGCAGGTGGCTTTGCTGGCTATGCTTGCTCTCGGTGGCTGCGTAACTGCTACGGCTACCACAGGGACAACCGTCGAGGTTTTGGAAGGCAACCCGGCCAGCTATCCAGCATTCTTGAGCGCCGCACGCAGTTGCGGATTTTCGGCCTTTCGAGAGGTTGGAGACGGCAGTGGCGGAACTCACTACCTCGTTACCTTCTCGTTTGAGAACAAGCGCCCATTCACAATGAGCCCGGCCTCAGTCTGCGTCATCAAATGGGTCGAGGGGAACGCGCAAACCGGGCTGATATTGTCGGGCCACTGATCGCGGCTTGATCACGACGCAATCAGCGTCAGCCCTCCCGCCGCCGCGCGAGGCTTACCAGCAGCTTGTCGATGCGGCGGCCGTCGAGGTCGACGATCTCGAACTTCCAGCCCTGTTCGACGAAGGATTCGCCTTCGCCGGGCAAGTGGCGGAACACGCTGAGCGCAAGCCCCGCCACGGTTGCATAGTCGCGGTCTTCGGGCAGGCTGATGCCGAGCCGCTCGGCGAGCGCATCGGCGGCCATATTGCCCGCGACCAGCAGCGAGCCGTCGTCGCGCTCGACCACTGACGGCTCGACATCGGGATCGGTGTCCGACGCAAACTCGCCCGCAATCGCCGCGAGCAGATTGGCGGGCGTGACGATCCCTTCGAAATGGCCATATTCGTCGTGGATGAAGGCCATCGGCACTTCGGCGGCGCGCAGCGCATCGAGCGCGTCCATCGCGTCGATCTGGTCGAGCACGACGGGCGCCTGCCGCATCAGCGCGCGCAGATCGATCGCCTCGCCCCGGAACAGCGCCTGCGCGATGTCGCGCGCCTGGACAACGCCGATCACCGCGTCGACCGATCCTTCGGCGACGGGCAAGCGGCTGTGCCCCGCCGTCATCAGCGCGGCGCGGATGCCGTCTTCGTCGAGCGTCGCGTCGATCCATTCGATGTCGGTGCGCGGCGTCATCACTTCGCGCACGGGGCGATCGGCGAGCCGGACCACGCCCGAGATGATCGAGCGTTCATGCTCCTCGATAATTCCCGATTTGCTCGCCTCGGCGACGATCATATGGAGCTCTTCAGCCGTCACATTGTCTTCGCTCTCGCGCTGCAGCCGCATCAGGCGGAACAGCAGCGCGCTCGACGAATCGAGCAGCCAGACCAAAGGCGCGGCGGCGCGCGACAGCCAGAGCATTGGCGCCGCGACGACGACGGCGATGGCTTCGGGGCTGCGCAGCGCGATTTGCTTGGGCACCAGCTCGCCGATCACGAGCGAGGCATAGGTGGTGATGCCGATGACAATCGTGAATCCGAGCGTCTCGGCCAGGCCAGCGCTCAGGCCCATCCAATCCAGCCGCTGGCCGACGGGGGCGCCAAGGCTCGCGCCCGAATAGGCACCCGCGATGATGCCGATCAGCGTGATGCCGATCTGGCTGGTCGACAGCAGCTTGCCCGGATCAGCGGCGAGCGCGAGCGCGGTACTCGCCCCGCGCACCTTGGCGCGCGCCATCGCTTCGAGCCGGGCGCGCCTGGCTGAAACAATGGCAAGCTCCGACATGGCGAAAACGCCATTGACGAGCACCAGCGCGAAAATGATCGCGACATCAATCCAGGGAAAAGGTTGCATGGCCCTGATCCCCCTTTGCCGGGTTTCTCGCGGCGCGACAACCGTTGGTATCGATCAGCGCCGCGCGGCGAAGAAGGTGCGTAGCAGGTCGGCCGAATCGCGCTCGCCAATGTGCGGATAGATTTCGGGGTGGTGGTGACAGGTGGGCTGGGTGAAAAAGCGCGGGCCGTGGGCGATCGCGCCGCCCTTGGGGTCATCGGCACCATAATAGACGCGGTCGATGCGGGCGTGGGCGATGGCACCCGCGCACATCGCGCAGGGCTCAAGCGTCACCCATAGGTCACAGCCGTCGAGCCGGTCGCGGTCGAGCACGAGTGCGGCGGCGCGAATCGCCAGAATCTCGGCGTGGGCAGTGGGATCATTGAGCCGACGCGGGGCATTGGCGGCCCGCGCGATAATCTTGCCGCCGCGCGTGATCACCGCGCCGACGGGGACTTCGCCCTCGTCAGCCGCCTCGATGGCAGCCGCAAGCGCTTCACGCATCGGATCGGGCAGCGGGAACATCGCTCCCTTATGCGCGCCACGCGCCGACTAGGCTAGCGCGCGATCATTTGGCGGGGGCGTCTCGCTTGGGCTCGCCGGGCTTGGTGACATGGACGGTGGGCACGGCGACGGTCTTGTTCTCGGTCCCGAGTTCGACGGTTGCGACATTCACCGCAAAGCCGGGGGCTTGCCCGCCTTCGACCTTCACTTCGGGCGCCCGCGCGACCTGCGTCTGGTTGAGCGTCACGAGACCAAGCGCCCAGGCGCCGAGGAACAACAAGGCGGCCACGCCGACCAGTCCAAGCAGAAAACGCATCATAAGGCTCCTGTCACCAACCAAATCGTCAGCGTAATAACGCCCAACGCCGGCGCGAGTTGCATCGCGCGCGGCGGGAAAAGGTTGACGGGGCGGACATGGCACGGTATCGGCGCGCCCTTTCCACGCTCACGTGTTTTCAGGATTTAAAGCGATGTCGCGCATTTGCGAGCTGACCGGCAAGGGTCGGCAAGTGGGTCACAATGTTTCCCACGCCAACAACAAGACCAAGCGCACCTTTCTGCCCAATTTGCAGAATGTCACGCTGATCTCCGACGCGCTCGGCACCAGCGTGCGGCTGCGCGTCTCGACGCACGGGCTGCGCTCGGTCGAACATGTCGGCGGGCTCGACAATTGGCTGGTCAAGACGGGTGACGACGATCTGTCGCTGCGCGCACGCCGCCTGAAGCGCCAGATCAAGAAGAAGTTGGTCCCCGCCGCTTAACGACTCGGCTCGCGGCTTGGACGGGGCGGGCCCCCCTTCGGTCGCACGTCGTCCAGCCGAAATTCGAGCAGCAGGCTCTGCTGCCACGGGCGGAGCTGATTGTCGTCGGCGACGATCCACAGGTGCGTCGCGCTGCCGACGCGGGTGACGGCAATCCCTTCGAAATTGTCATGCTGCGCGGGTGCCGCGAATCGGGCGATCTCGCGCCCGCGCACCACGCTGCCAGGTCGCAGGCCGCGCGGGTCGATGATCGTGATGCAGGCGGTGAATCCCGCCGACATGCTGACACGGCGATTGACCGCGATCCAGCGCCCATCGGGCAGTTCGGCGATGTCGGTGGTGTTGAAATCCTCGGGCGGGACATAGCTGAAGCGGAAGCCGTGCCGCGACTCGCGAATCGGGTCGCCCGCAAAGACAATCCCCGCGCTCCCGGGTTTGCCGGACCAGGGTTCGGACTCATTGATCACGACGAAGCGCCCGTCGCGCAGCCGCATCATCGCTTCGGCGCCGCGATTCTCGGGCCAGTCGGCCATTGCGGGCGGCGCGACATGCGCCTCGGCATGCGCGAAGCCGGGGCTGTAGCGCCAAATCTGGTTGCTGGTCTCAAAGCCTGCCCAGATTTGCCCGCTGGTGGGATCGACGGCCATCGATTCGGCATCGCGGTCGCGCTTTTCCCAGCCAGTGCCGGGGCCGTCGGGCAGCACGAACGCGCTTTGCTCGGTCAGCGTGCCGTCGGCGCTGAGCGTAAAGCGAATGCCCTGCCCGCCATCGCTCAGCAAGGTGAAGCGCCGCCCATCGGTGGCGAGCGACGAAAAGCCGCCAAAGGCCGCGTCGGGGCTCACGAGCCGATAGCCGCGCACGAACGTCAGCGCGCCGAGCCGCAGGCGCGCCGGGGCGTCGGGGAACAACGCCACCGGCTCGACGGCGAACGGCACGCGCGGATCGGGCGCGGGCGTGCGCGGCACACCGCTCCACACCGGCAGGAACAGATAGGCGAGCAGGATCGAATGCCACAGGCGCATCGACACGCTCATAGAAGCACTGGCGACCCGGGAAAGGGCAAGATTGCCTGAACGCGCGATAACAAGTGCATTCAGGCTGCGATCAAAAGCGTTCAGCTAAATCTCCATCATCGAACGACGGCATCGTGCCTGGGTACGAAGATTTGAAGTGGAGATAGCGATGATGAAGAAGTTCACGCTCGCCAGTGTCGCAATTGCCCTGTCGGCTTCGGCACTATTTTCAGCCGCACCTGCTGCTGCTCAGGCCTATGGTGGCGGCTATTACCAGAATGACGGGTACCGCGGCTATGATGATCGTGGCTATGATCGCCGCGACGACCGCAGGGACGACCGGCGCGACGACCGGCGCGATTACCGTCAGGATTATCGTCAGGATTATCGGCAGGATTATCGGCAGGACTACCGGCAGGATTATCGCAACGATTACCGCTCCAGCTACCGCCGCAACCGGTGCGACGCGACGACCGGCACCGTGCTCGGCGCGATCGTCGGCGGGCTGCTCGGCAATGGCGTCGCGGGTCGCGGCAACCGCGCGGTCGGCACGATCATCGGCGGCGCAGCGGGTGGCTTGGCAGGCAATGCCATCGCCCGTGACGGCTGCCGCCGGTAAGGCTTCCCTCGCGTAGCGTATCGAGGGCGGGGGCGGGTTTCCTTGAGGAAACCCGCCCCTTGTTGTTGGGGGCCGCGCGGGGTCGGTTGAGGCCATCCCGTGAAGGGAAACGCTCGCCGTAAACGCTTAACGTGAACGGCAGTAATTGGTGGAAAGCAGACGCAACGCTATCGCGAGATGCCACCGGCCGAGCGTTGCACCCGTGCCCAGACATCTTCGGACATGCTGTTCTGCCACACGCATCCGAGGGTCCATGACATGCGACGATCATGCCCCGCTTCAACCTCTACGCTTTCGATGAAGGCAGCGCCGTGTTCGGCAAGAAGATTTTCGAGCGGGCCTGCGGCGACCCGGCTGAGAATGCGCTTGGCTTCCGTGTCGTAGTCCGCGAAAAGTTTGTCTTCAG
The DNA here is from genome assembly GCA_964449575.1 of uncultured Stakelama sp. Taxonomy (GTDB): domain Bacteria; phylum Pseudomonadota; class Alphaproteobacteria; order Sphingomonadales; family Sphingomonadaceae; genus Sphingomonas. The sequence continues at coordinate 4,906 of CAYUYZ010000005.1, read as the reverse complement.
GGTAGCGACCGACAATGGCCTTGATGGCAGCCCAAGCCAGCAACGGCTGATCAAAGGCTGCATCGTATAATGCCCAGCCACGCTCATGAACATCGTCTGGCGCTCCACTGGGGTCGAGCAGCGCATAAGCGATCCAGTCGGATGCAATCTGTTCCGGGTCAGCGTCCATCGCCATAAACTGACACGTTTTTTGAGCGTCCGCTATTGGGGCGAACGCGACCGGCTGCTTTATGAATCTCCGGCCTGAATTGATACTGCTCCGCCGCCGGCAAAGCCGTCGGCCGGGTTCGGGTTTCCCCGACCCGCCGGCCGTGCCGGGCGCTGCGCGCTTGGCGCGCACCGGCCCGCGGCACGCGGGCCTGCGCCCGTCAGTACATATGCTGCCCGCCATTGATGCTCAGCGTCGATCCGGTGACGAACGCACCCGAATCGCAGCACAGGAACGTCACCGCGCGTGCGATTTCGTCGGCCTGGCCGAGCCGCCCGACCGGAATCTTGGCGACGATCTTTTCCAGCACTTCGGGTGGCACGGCGGCGACCATGTCGGTGTCGATATAGCCCGGTGCAATCGCATTCACGGTCACGTTGAACTTCGCGCCTTCCTGCGCCAGCGCCTTGGTGAAGCCGTGGATGCCCGATTTGGCGGCGGCGTAATTGACCTGGCCGTACTGCCCGGCCTGGCCATTGATCGAGCCGATGTTGACGATGCGGCCCCATTTGCGTTCGCGCATGCCGGGGAACACCGCCTTGGCCATGTTGAAGCAACCGCCCAAATTGGTGTCGATCACTTCCTTCCACGCCTGATAGGTCAGCTTCAGGATGGTGCCATCGCGGGTGATGCCGGCATTGTTGACGAGGATGTCGACCGGGCCGAGCTCTTCGGCGACGAGCGCGGCGCCCGCCTGGCTCGCGTCGAAATCGGCGACGTCCCATTTATAGGCCTTGATGCCGGTGCGTTCGGTGAATTCGCGCGCGCGCTCGTCATTGCCAGCGTAATTCGCCGCGACGGTAACGCCTTGTGCTTGCAGGCCAAGGCTGATGGCCTCGCCGATTCCTCGTGTGCCGCCGGTAACGATCGCAACGCGTGCCATAAACCTCTCCTCTTTATCGTTAGAGAAAGGCTAGTCCGGCGCGCGCCATCCTTCAAGCTCGCGCGCAAGCAGGGCACGCAACATGGCGATTCCACCGGGTGAATCGTTGAGGCAAGGCAGATAGGCGAAGTGGGTACCGCCTGCTTCCTCAAACTGCTCACGCCCGCGAATCGCGATTTCCTCCAGCGTTTCGAGGCAGTCGGACGAGAAGCCGGGGGCTACCACGACGACTTTCTTGACGCCCTTGGTGGGGAGCGCTTCGAGCGTGACATCGGTGGCGGGCTCGAGCCAGATCGCCGAGCCGAATCGCGACTGGAAGGTCACCGTCACCTCGCGCCCCAGGGCTTCTCCAAGCAGCCGCGCGGTCTTCTGGCACTGGCAATGATAGGGATCGCCAAGGTCCAGCGTGCGCGCAGGCATGCCGTGAAAGCTCACCATCAGCGCATCGGGTTCGAAATCGAGCTTGCTCAGCCCTTCGACGATCGACGCGCGCAAGGCCTCGATATGCACCGGGTCGTCATAATAGGGCGGCAGCGTGCGCAGCGCGGGCTGCCAGCGCATCGCCCGCAGCAGTTCGAACGCCTTGTCATTCGCGGTCGCCGTCGTTGCCGCGCAATATTGCGGGTAAAGCGGCGCGAGCAATATGCGATCACAACCCGCGTCGCGCAGCCGCTGCATGACCGTTTCGATCGACGGATTGCCGTAGCGCATGGCCCAGTCGACGATCACGTCGTCGCCGAACGCATCCTTGAGCGCCAAGGCTTGGCGCTTGGTGTTGGCGGCGAGCGGTGAGCCGTCCTCGCTCCACACCGCGCGATAGGCCTCGGCCGATTTCTGCGGGCGCGTGTTGAGGATGATTCCGCGCAGCACCGGCTGCCACACGATCGCGGGCAGTTCGACCACGCGCCGGTCCGACAGAAACTCGCGCAGGTAATTTTTGACCGACTTGGTATCGGGCCCGTTCGGCGTGCCGAGATTGGTGAGCATCACGCCAATCCGGCGTGGCTTGACGGGGGGATGGTCGGCGGGGCGGCTCATACCGGCGCCGTAAACGGCAAGTTGCGGAAGCGAAAGCCCGCAGCAGCTTGCAAGGCATTGGCAATTGCGGGGGCGACGGGCGGCACCGCCAGCTCGCTGACCCCGCCGGGCTCGGCTTCGCTGCGGATCAGCTCGACGGTGATGTCGGGGATGTCGGCCAGCAACGGCAGGTTGAGCTGGCCGAAATGATGTACCGTCGCCTGGCCGTCGCGAAAGCCGGTCGTGCCGCCGAGTGCCGCCGCGACGCCGAACAGCAAGCCGCCCTCGATCTGCTGCAACACCAGATCGGGATTGACCAGGCGGCCGCAATCGACGGCGGCGACGATTCGGTCGACGCGCGGGCGTCCGGCTTCGAGATGGGCTTCGACGAGCACGGCGATATGGCTGCCGCGAAACGAGTGGCAGGCAATGCCCTGGCCGCTGCCCGCCACGCCGCCTTCCCAGCCGCCGAGCGATGCCGCCGTCGACAGGCAGCGCACAAGGCGCGGCTCGCCGGTGATTGCGACGCGGAACGACAGCGGCTCGGTGCCCGCGACATGCGCGAGTTCGTCAAGGAAGCATTCGGTGAAGAACGCGGTGTAGCTATGCGCGCCTGATCGCCAGTGGCCGGTCGGCACGCCGATCTCGACCGGGTGGTGATCGATCGCAAAATTGGGGAAGCGATAGAAGGGGAGCGCGCCTGCGACCGCATAGGGATCGCCGACGCCGTGCAGCGCGAGCGCGGCTTGCACGGCGGACTCGCCCGCAAACAGCCGCGCGGCGAGTTCGCGGCCCGTGGCAGGGGCGGCGATCTTGGCGAGCCAGCCCATGATGCTGCCGTTGAGCCCGACGCGCGCGGTTAGCCGCGCGGCGGCGGGCGGGCGATAGCGATCATGCGCCAGATCCTCGCGCCGCGACCAGATCAACTGGACCGGGCGCTTGACCTGTTGCGCGATCAGCGCGGCCTGCGCGGCGACATCGTGGTCGAGATGGGCGCCGAACGATCCCCCCGCCATCATCGGGTGCAGGATCACCGCGCTTTCGGCAATCCCGATCGCGGCGGCAGCGGCGGCGCGGGCACGCGCAGGCGCGAGTGTCGGCAGCCAAAGGTCGAGCTGACCGCGCGTAAGCCGCGCGGTTGCGGTCATTGTTTCCATCGACGCATGCACGGCCATGCCGACGCGATAGTCAGCGGTGACGACGCGCGCGCCCTTGAACACGCTCCGCAAATCGCCGCGCGATGCCATCCGCTCGCCGGGGCCGTTGAGCGCCGCGATCAGGGCTTTGTCGATGCTGGCGGTCGAGGCGCGCGGGCCGCTGGTCTCGAAGCGCAGGTTGATCGCGTCGAGCGCCTGGTTCGCGCTCCACCAGCTGCTGGCGACCGCTGCGACCCAGGTTTCGGTCGCGACGATGTCAACGAGCCCGCGAATGCCCTCGGTGCGCTTGCGATCGAATGATTTGACGCGGCCGCTGCCGGGCGGCGCTTGGCGAATCGCGGCATAGACCATGTCGGGCAAGCGAATGTCGCCGGCAAAATTGGCCGAGCCATCGACCTTGGCGGGCACGTCGAGCCGGGGCAGCGACTGGCCGGTGAGCCGCCCGGTGTCGCCGGTGCGCAGCGGCAGCGAGTCAGGCAGATCAAGCGCTGCGGCTTCGGCGGCGAGCGGGCCGAAACGCAATTGCTGCTTGCCATGGGTGACGAAGCCATTGGCAGTGCTGCACGCGCGCCAGTCGACGCCCCAGCGCACGGCCGCCGCCTTGCACAGCAGCACGCGCGCCGCCGCCCCGGCGCGGCGCAGGTCGCGTTCGAAGCTGCGTACCGATGTTGACCCGGCGGTCAGCATCAAGGTGGTGCGCGTCGCATAGCCGCGCGTCAGTTCGGGTGGCAGGCCTGCAAACACGCCTTCGAGCAATTCCTCGGCCCCGAGCGCATTGGCGTAGAGCGGGTTGAGCGGCGCAGGTTCGACCGACACGGTGCGCCAGTCAGCGCCGAGTTCATCGGCCAATATCTGCGGCAGCGCGGTATAGACGCCTTGGCCATGCTCAGTTTGCGGGATGGCGACCGCGACATGGCCGTCGGCGCCGATCTTGAGCCATGCGCCATAGATTGTCTCCCCCGGCGCGGCGGCGAGGTTGGGCGCATAGCTGCGCGGCCACACGCCCCAGGCGACGAGCAGCCCGAGGCCGGCGCCCCCGCCAATCAGCAGGCGACGCCTGTCGATGCCCACGCCCAAAGCCATAGCGCCGCCCTAGGGCATTGCTGAGATGAAGGGAATCACTCTTGATCCGTTCGTGCTGAGCTTGTCGAAGCACCGTTCTTCTTTGGCGACGTCACAGCAAAAGAAGGACGGCCCTTCGACAGGCTCAGGGCAAACGGGAGGAATGAGGCAGGCAAAGTGAAACTCTCGCAACAGCCGGACCGGTCGCAGCGCCAGCGTCACGCGGCTTGCGCTTCCTCGGCATAACGCGCGCGATAGGTGGCGCGAATCGTCACCTTGTCGATCTTTTCGGTGCCGAGCCGGGGCAGCGGCATATCCGACAGCCAGATCATGCGTGGTACCTTGAACGCGGCGATCCGCGCGGTGAGGAATTCGGTCAGCGCTTCGGCATCGAGCACGGCGCCGGGGCGGACATGCACGACCGCGCCTGGCACTTCGCCGAAACGTTCGTCGGGCAGCCCGAACACCGCGACTTCGGCGACGCACGGGTTTTCGTAAATCGCGGCTTCGACTTCCTGGCACGAGATATTCTCGCCGCCGCGGATGATGATGTCCTTCTTGCGGTCGACGATGAACAGA
>CAYUYZ010000004.1:0-163737 GCA_964449575.1 uncultured Stakelama sp. | reverse complement strand
AGCGTTGAATCAGAACCCGGACCGTTTGGGAATCCCTTTTGTCAACACCGCCTAGGTATTGCCCGGTGAGCGACGCACTTGCCGTCGCTGCTCATTGCCGACATCATTAATGCGCTAAGGGTGGGAAGTTGAGTACATGCGACGCGATACGACAATTGCCATTAGAATGGCGGTCAGCCTTATGATCTCGCTCATTGTTACGGAGACAGCGCAGGCGGCCAGCACTCCGCAGCGCGCCGAGATCGTCCAGGGCCTCATCACCCAAGCGGACCTTGCGCAGATCGACCGGCGTCGGGCGGATGATCGCGCAGTAGCCATGATCATCAGCTACGAGACGCGAATTAAGCTCGCGAACGAGCAAATTGCGGCGCTCGATCGCAAAGTGGGGCGCGCGCAGGCGCTCACCGCGCGGGAGCGGCGAACACGAGACGTGACGCAGGCCGAACTTTCGCAAAGCCGCAAGGCGCTTGCCGATCTTGCAGCAAAACTCGCGGACAAGGATGAGGAATGGGCGGCGCAGCGCGCGGGATTTCTTGCACAGATTGCGCAGCAAGTGGCCGCAGCGACGCCGGAAATGCTGGTGGCACTGCAGCGATTCGCTGATGGTGATCGGATTAAAGCCAACGCCATTCTCGAACGGTTGGAGAATTTAAGCATCCAGGCTCGCAGCGCGGCGATGCGCTTGCAGAATGCGGCCGAATTGCGCGCGAGGGCGGATCGGTTGGAGGTCATGGCGTTCAACGGGGAAAAGCAGCCGGAGGAAGTAATAGCAACCCACCGCGAGATTGTCGCCTGGGCGCCGACAGATCTTTCGAGCTGGAGAAGGCTGGTGAGTTTCGAGTCCGTTTCGGGCCGATCCGCTGCTGCGCTGGCCGATCTCGATCGTGCTGAGCCCAACTTTGCGGCCGAACCGGATCGCATCCAGCTATGTATTATGCGGGTTCAGGTGCTGGATCGAGCGAATGATTTGGCGGCAGCTTTCGCCCGGCACACGCAATGTCTCGACGCGGCGCGGAGCTATGCGGCAACGGAGCGTGATACCTATCCGCTTCGCTCAGCGTTCGGAGTCGTTTCCCGGCTTAAGACCTACCGCGGCGCGGAGCGGCAGGCGGTGCGCCGCCAGCTCTACGATGAGAACCTCGCAGTGGTTCGCGCGGGAAGCGCTGCGTTCGGTTCGCCTGCGGTCTGGCACCAGAAAATTGGCGCCGCGCTAAGCCGTATATGCGGCGAACGGCCTGCGGACGAACGTCAGCCTTGCCTGATCGAGGTGCTCAACGAGCACTTACTCGGTGCAACTACCGAGGAACCTAACAGCCTCGAGATAGGTCAAACGCTCGAAGCCATGCTTGCCCTCCCGGCTTGCGCGACTCCGCCGGCGACGCAATGCCAGATGCTTGCGGACCGCGTGCGCCGGACATTCGAAGCACTGAACGCATTCGAGCCGACCGTGCTGCGCACTATCGCCGAATGGCAAGCCCGCATCGAAAATCACGCTGCAGCGATTGCGACCTACCGAATGATTCTTGCCCGCATCGAGCCTATCGTCGCTGACGGGCCGGAAACCTACCGCGTCGAGTGGGACGTTTCGCAGGTCTATTCTGCTCTCCCCTGGTCGCTGGCTTTGTCCGGTGACAAGCCTGGCGCCATCCAAGCCTGCGACGCGTTGCTCGCGCTCGAGCGACAGGCGTTCGAGCAAAGTCGGCCGAGCGCTACCGCGATGAGCAGCCTCGCCATGGCCTATACCAACGCTGTGGGGTGCAAGGCGGAGTTCGGCGCGGGAGACGCGCGGCCCGCGCTCCGCCAGGCGGTCGAACTGCGCCGCAGGGTGGTGAACGCCGCGCCGAGCGATCCGCTGGAAATCGATTTGCTAATCGATAGCCTCGCCAACCTCGGGGAGGCCGAATTCGCCTCTGACGATGCCCATTTGGGCGCCCGCCAGTTCGATGAGGCAATTGGCAAGCTGCGTCCACTCGCGTTCGGGCCGCGCGATACCGGTGGTTGGAATGCCACGCACCTAGCCGCACTTGAGGCGCGACTGGCTAACGCTCTAGCCCATGCGGGCGAAACGAAACGTGCTGAGGCGGCTTACCGCCGCGCGATCGCTATTCACGAACGGCTCGACCGGCTGCCCAAGCCAAACGACCGCCTGTATCGCGACCTGCCTGATCTGTTGTGGAACTTTGCGGACTTTCTCGACGATTTGGACAATCCGACCGCGACCGAAGCTTATCGGCGTTCGGTCGAAGCGAGCCGGGTGATCGCATCGCGGTCGGGACCGCGGCAGGTTGATGCCCGCAACGCCTATGCCGATCGGCTGATTGACCACGGTGAATACTTGGAGAAGCGTAACGACTTTGCGGGAGCCATCGCCGCCTATCGCCTAGCGCTGGATGAACTGCAGGCGCTGCTGCCGATGGAGCGTTCCTACGTATTTCCAGAAGAAGTCGCCGCGACCTATTTCCGATTGGGAGTGGTTCAGGCGAAGGCAGCGAAACCTGATGATGCCAACATCGCATACCGGGCGGGCTTCGACATTCTCGTGCAAGATGCGGTGTCGGCCAGATATTTGATTCGGCGCCGTCAAAAGCTGAACACGGCCATCGCGCGATTGAGGAAGATTTACTTGGACAAGTGCGACATCGTCCATGCTGCGTCTCTCATTCTGGCGACCATACCGCTCCGCGAAACGCATTTCGAGCGATATCCCCAGGACGAAGACGTCCGCGCCGATCTGGTGAGTGGGCTGCTGGAAGCGGGAATTTTCAAGCGCGCGACCGGCGACTCTGCCGGGGCGACGGCCGCTTTTGGACGATGCGTGATGTTGGCCGGGCAATCGTCGCTCCAAGGCATAGCACGCCAAGCAATCGACGCGAGCCGCGAGGATTGTCAGGCGCGGCTGGCGCCGGTTACCCATTAACGGATAAGTCTAGTTCATGCCCGAGCCATCTACCTGGCCTAATCGGATTCGCCGATGGATTTCGCGCGCCGCGGCGCGCGACCTGCGCCGCGCCGCGGCGTTGCCTCGCTTCTTGCGGTCGCGCGGGCAGCGCTGGCTGGGGCGAGTGACTCTCCTTGGGTTTGCTAGCGCACTCGCCGCGCTGGGTTTCAATGTCTGGGGCGCGCAGAACCGGGTGTGCTCGATGGGGCTTGTCCAGCCGTGGATGACCGATACCTGTGGCGCGTTTGGGCTGGGTGGGCGACCGAGCAAAGCCGAGCGGTTGGCCTGGGACATGCTGCCGCCTGGCGATTGCGCGGCGCTCGAAGAGTATGTCCGGCGGTATGAACATGGCACCAACCTAGCTGCGGCTACCCAGCGGCTGCAATTGCGGCGCCGAGTGCTAGATGCGGCAGTGAGCGATTTCACGTTCGACACGGAGGGCTATGCGAACCATCTGGGCCGCATCCTCCCCACGCGCGCGCTGGCCGAAGCGGAGGCCGCGAAGGAAGCAATCCGCGACGCTAGCGAGCGCCATTGCAAGCCCGGCGACGCCAGCGCGCGGCTAGTACGGGTCGAGCTACTGTCGATACAGCCGGGGTGCAGCAACGTGGTTGCCGGCTTCGTCTGCGGTGCGGACTATCGCGCGCGGTGTGTGATGACCGGCCACCGGCAGCGCGATTGGTGCGGTCCGGGCGGACCGCCATGAATTTGTGATCTTCAATAGCTGAGGCGATGAGGAGGCGACTGCTGTGCGACACATGGTACGGCAGGTCGGACACTCATATCCCAACAACAGTCACATTTCTTGAAATCGAATGATCGGCAGGCTTTGGAATTGTCGTCCCGCAACGCCAAGTTCGACAATTAGGGAGCGTGGCTGCCACGTTCGGTGGCCTAAGGGCGTTATCGGGGCAGCATATTGCCTATGCGAAAGAGCGTAAAATGACCCAGATCACCGATACGTGAACAGTCATACAGACGAATGACCAGCAGGTTCCAGGAACCGCGGATGCGCCTTTGAACGATCGACTATGGGGCGCTCAGCCGCCGCCACCGACTGATCCCAAGAACGGCAGCTTGGGTAATCCCCGGTCCCGAAAGCTGTCGGACTGCAAAACACCCGCCTGCTGCCGTTCCCACATTGAATCGACATCGGCCAAATCGAAGGATGATCTTGGTCAGAGCAGCGGCGATATAATGCACGCGCGCACGCCTATCTTGTATTCTGCTGAGAGCGCTTCTCGACTCGTTGGATGGCGGCACGGCTCACGCCATACTCCTTTGCCAAGACGCCGAGCGACAATCCCTTCGTTCGCTTTGATCGGATATCCGTCTGCTGCTTCTCGGTCAGAGTGACCGGACGACCCAGAACCTTTCCTTCTGCCTTCGCGCGCTTCAGCCCGGACTGCGTGCGTTCGATTAGGAGATCGCGTTCGAACTCGGCGACCGCGTTCAGTACCGACATGGTCATTTTGCCCGCGGCACTCGTGAGATCGACTCCCCCGAGCGCCAGGCAGTGGACCCGAACCCCTTCCCCGGCCAGCTTCTCAACCGTGGAGCGAACATCCATCGCGTTTCTGCCTAACCGGTCGAGCTTGGTCACAATCAGCACGTCCCCAGCCTCAACTCTGTCGATCAACCGCCGGAAACCTTCACGCTCCATCGCCGAGGTTGACCCCGACACAGTCTCCGCAATCACGCGTCGCGGCTCGATGCGAAAACCAGCTGTTTCGATTTCGTGCACTTGGTTGTCGGTCGTTTGGTCGGCAGTGCTGACACGGCAATATGCAAATGTGCGCGACATGACGCTGCCTTGTATCGAAGACCTAGCTTGTAATATGAAGCGTATTGAAAAATGGGTCAAGCTATATTTCGATACAGGGCAAATCGCTGTATTGGAAAAGCTCGTATTCGATACGCTTGGTCAGAAGTTCAAAATGTCGGCTGGTACTCTGGAAAGGTTGGCAACTTTGCACTTCGTAAGCTGCGGCAGCTTCGCGCCCCAATCCTCGACGTTCAGCGATTGCGATCGAAGTCCCGAAAGCCGCCGTCCGTTCATGTAGGTTTGTTCGACCCCATTAGTGAAGGGGTGGACGCCCCCCGACGGCATCGATGTGCAAAAGTGGAGGTGCTGAACACCATTTGAGGGAGGCGTCCGTGTCGGAAGTTACCACGATTGTCTTGGATGTCGCCAAGCATGTTTGTCCCGCTTACTGGGCTGACGGGTGCGGAAGGGCAGCAAGCGGATCAGCCGAGGCAAGCTGAGGCTTTATCGGTTGTACCGCTTTGTGTTGCCGCCAGTTCGACGTGCCGGCGGAGCGCACACGGCGCGGTGGCGCAGCTCCGGTCTGCAGCCTATTTTGTTACGATGCAGTGGAACGACCTACCCGACAGTGAATTGACGCGCCAACTGAAGGCTAAGGCGCTCGCCCATCCGACGAATGCTGCCTTCGACGAGGCCACATGGCGATCTGCGGTTTCCGCGCTCGACGAGCCAACCGAGCGCGACGTGCAGCTCGGCTTCGCAGCCATTCACTTCGGGCGCGAACTGAAGTCACTTCGTGTCTCCGCAATCCCTGGCACCGTGCGCGGCTTCAACCGCCACCGACTTGTCCGGCTTCTCGCCGCTTTCGCCAATCAGCAGTATCTCACCCTACAGGCGAAGGCGCGCACGGCACTGAAGGCTCAGAAGGGCAGTCGACTCTTCGACATGGAGCGCGCTCAGCAGTTGGTTGTGGAAGGCGCGGGCGGACAGGAGATGCTCCCCGACGACTTACTCACCTATCTTGTCGACAGTCTGCCACATTGGCTGTTCCACATCTGGCAGGTCGCCGATGATGCACCATCGGACGAGCCGGAATCGGTGATCGACTTTGCTGCCCATGCGTTCCGCGTCTTTTCGATCGAGCATTCGCTGCGTCATCTTTGGCTGGAAGCCCTCTGGCTCGGTACGAGGCTTCGCAAGGACGGCGGAGCCCTGGTGGACGAGCCGTGGGACCGTGACCTTGCCGGGCGTTGGCTCGTTTGGGACCAGCGTGACCTGCAGAATATCACGGCGGAGTTCCACATCGACGCCGGCGCGCACATCGTGGCGGGAGGAAAGCTGCCTCCCGTCGTTCCCGCGATCGAGCGCACTGTAATCCGCATTTCCCGCCCACCGAGTGGTCGCCGTGTGTTTGTTACCGGCCGCGCGTCTGGCGCGAAGTCCGAGCAGCGCAACCACGTCAGCGAGCGGGATGTCCTTGACCGTCTCTATACCGGCCTTTTCATGGATGAGACGCTGCCAAAGTCGCCTGGGGGCGATCTCACCTGTCGCGAACTGAGCCGCGCGTGGTGGATCCTGAAAGACATGGCGCGGCTCGCCGCCGACGATCTCGGACCCGCATGGTGGGAGAACGATCATGACCTGGAGCGATTCTCGCTCACGGTGGAACGAGGCGACCTCGTCAGGATCTTCACCGAGTGTCTGAACGTGACGGCGAACCGTGCAGGATCCATAGTGGACTGGTTCACCTGCAATCCGGGCGACACCGGTCGCATATTCGCGAAGAGCGTATGGGCGGAACCGTTGCTGCCCGACCCGGGCACTGGCAACCTCCACGTCGTGCTCGCCACCCTGCTGTCCGCTTCCCCCGTGAAGCGCGTCGAGGCCTGGATGGAGCGCGGCGGCATCTCGGACAGCCGTGGTCTGAAAGGGCGTGGGAAGCCGTTCGAGCGGCATGTCCGCAAGGTGGTGTCGGATGTCCTAGCGGCCAACGAACTTCTCACCGACGCCTCCGCCGCGGAGCACGGGCTTAAGCGGAAGGGCGAGTCCGAGGAGATCGATCTGCTCGTACGTGTGGGGGATATTCTGCTTGTGGGTGAGGTGAAGTGCTTCGTGGCTCCGAGCGAGCCGACGGACAAGCGGAATTGCCTGGACAATCTAGACAAGGCGACCGCCCAGGCGGAAGTGAAGCGTGCGTGGGCGGACGCCAACCGAGGAGCTCTGGCGGAGACTCTTGGCGTCAATGCGACTCAGGTGGCGAGGCTGCGGATGATACCCGTCGTGGTGTTGAATCATGGCTTTGGGATGGGGCTGGAACGCTACGGCGTGCCCGTCGTCGATCTTCACTACCTCAGGTTGCTGCTCGGATGGGGGCGCTATCAGGGCAGCACCCGGTTCGAGCGGCACGTCGGCGTAGCGTACGACACGGTCACACTTTATCGATCACAGGGCGAGTTCGAAGCGAAGGTCGAAGTTCTGCTTCGCGATCCGCCGCCATTGAAGAGGTTCAACGAACGCCTGACGTGGCGTCGCATCCCGTTCCAGACGTCTAACGATAGGCCATTTCTGATCGAGCTCCCCGCGATTTCGGAGGATGGACCACCGAGTGCTCTTCGAGACATGCCCGCGTTTAGGCCGACGAAGAATCGGAGCCTGCCCGGCCTTCCGCGACGTGGGTCTTAGCGGTATCGCGCACTTTCTGCACGAACGTCCGCTTGTCCATCACGCTGCCGGAAACCTGCCTAACCGCAAGCGGCCCACTTTCGGTTATTCCGACTCATGGCAAATCAGCGAATTTGCCATGAGTGGGAATGACCGATTGGGCTGACAGCTGATCCGATCGGAAACATTTAATAGTTTTATAGGCGTTGGAAGGCGGCATTCTCCTCGAAAATCAATCTGTCGGATAGCCAAACCGTTTTATTGAGATTCGAACGCCGTCAATCGTAAGCAAGAATTCGAGAGACCTTCTATCGATAAGTACATTGCCATAATGCATCTGGCGATGATGATTGGCGCACAGGATCATGATGTTTGTTGCGGAGAGCGACCCTACTTCTAACTCAGAAACTGGGGTCGCATGGTGCGCCTCCACATAGGGTTCGCCGTTGGCCTTCAGAAAGCCGACGGCCTTGAGTCCCATTGCTTCGCAGAGTTGGCAGCGAAAGCCGTTCGCTTTCTTTAGCCGTGCTCCAATCGAGCCGCGTTCGATTGATTTGCTAACGCGCGCTTTGACCGCTGGCTTTCGGTCCAACAGATCTCGCTCAATCTCATCGAGGGATTTTGAGGGGGCATGGACGAGCTCGAAACTGGTGCTGAGGCCAGCGTTCAAGCCCTCCGCCCATCGCCGGATTTCGTTCTCCCGTCCGGTTATCTCCTTGCGCCACGGAATAGCCGCTTGTCCGGGAAGCAGTCGCGCAGCCCGCCTAATCTCGTCGAGAATTGATGGCTGCCAATCGAACGTCTGCGCTGCCGCCTGCATTAGCCGGATAGGGAACGCCCAGGGCCGCCCCTCCCGCGCCCAGGCATTTGCAAATGGCTCGACGGCGCACAATCCTAATGGCGGCACGCCGGACTGATAACAGGCAAAATCGATCCGAGACGTAATGTTGCCCAGTACGCGCCCATGACGAGTGAGATCATTAAATCCGAGAACCGCGCCAACATCAGCGTTGGAATAGAGGCTGAGCCGCCCACCATGATCCTGTGCCCGTTGCGCCAGCCAATCGAAAACACGTTCAGAGCGTTGCTGGGTCGGCGTGCCAAGATCAGCGGGTGGTTTGTCGCTGTCATTGGTCAGGCCCAGCGTTCGCCGCGCATACCACAGCGCCCTCGCGGAAAACTCCTCCGGATGGTCGACAATGATCTGCTCGAAGGACAGCGCCTTCAGGTCAGCCGCCTCCAAGACCTCATACCCTTGCGTGACCTTGGATTTGGCGACCGTTACCTCGGCGGCTTCGATCAAGCCTCGATTAGACAGGAGCTGAAACGTGCGGGCTGCGCCTTTGCCGTCGCGCTTTTGCAGCGCTACATAGCGGCCAACCGCATTAACGATCCTCTCTTCCGCCGGATTCAAATCCGTAAGATCGAAGCCCGTATGCTGCGCCACCAGCACGCGACCGATCTCGGCGTATTTAGCTTCGATAGCGGCGGCGATCTCAGGCGTTCCGGCTCCGCGCTCTTTGACGCGGCGTTCCAGCGTTGCCAGGCCTTTTAGGTCTGCTACGCCAGCAATGACTGTGGGCAGGTCTTTCGCCATCAAGCAGTAGCAATCTTGGATTGGATGAAGTCGAAAATGGGGCGGAATGGTTCGAAGTGAGCGGCATCAAGGCCGGGCACGACGTTCTGCGCAAACCCCACTTTATCACCGATGAACCGCCGCCATCCGGCTGGATGCTCCGGATCGACTGCAAAGTGAGGCTCAAGACCGGCGACATCGTGAAACAGAAGCTCAATGGTAAGGCTCGATTTGTCGCCAAAGGTGCGGCCTGTGTTCGCGTTACAAACCTGCCCCCTCACAGTTAGCCCAGGTGGGACGGGCAACAATATCGCATATCCAGGTTGGTTTGCCCGTTTGCAAATGAGACCGCGCGACACATCGTTCTCTTCAAGTCCGCCGTTGATAATGGTTGCATTTTTGACGCTGCCGACAGCAGCCCAATCGCCGTAGGCGTGATCAAAATCAAAAAGCGCAAAGAAAATTCTGCCCGGATTGCCTTGATACAATTCTTGGCGACCCATCTGCTTTCGAAGGTGACCGCAATCGAAACACTGCGCTATCTCGAATGGCGGGCCTTCCGTAGGATTGAGCTTCGTCCAGGCGGCCTTGACGATTTCAGCGTCCGTAACCCCTTCTGTGAACAGAACTGAGCGTGACGTGTTCGCCAAAAATTGCTCGATGTTTAAACATGCCTCAGTTTCGGAAAAGGTGATTAGCCCCGCTGAAAGCGACCGGACGATGGAGGCTTTGTCTGGCTGATCCGCTGCCACGCCGCCCGCACCGGATGTGAACAGCCGAATGCGATTGTCGCACTGAGCAGCCACAGTCGAAGCGCTGTGGCTGCTCAGCAGGATATGGTTCGTTCGTGCCGCCTCGGCAGAAATCGCGCTGATCTGATCGAGGAAATTGAACTGCCACTCGGGATGCAGGAATGCGTCCGGCTCATCCAGCAGAGTCAGGCAATTGCGCGCTTTGAACAATTCCGACACCGCAAACACATAGACGGATTGAAACTGGCCATCGCTGAAGTGGTTTAGTTCCGACGTTTCCAGCCCGTCGAGCGTCAGCCGGATGCCGATATCGTCCAGCGTTCCCGCGATCCGCAAGGCGTCGAAGGATCGGAATATCTCCTCGGGTGTCGCACCGGGATGCCCCGCCTTGAACTGATCCATGTTGCAGTCCAGGACGAACTGGTCCTTGTCGCGATCATAGATCGTGCCAGGGGTGAACTCGCCCTCAATGCAGGTGAGGAGCTGATCTAAAAAAGTGCGCACCACACCGGTCGCGCCCCAGAACAGCTCGGCGACCTCGAATGGGTCATAGTCACGGCTTCCCGCAAAGGGTGGGCGCTTCAGCACGATCCGCGCGATCCGGCTGTTCCCGACGATGCCCAGCTTTTGACAGAGATACTGCCGGGCCAGATTTTCATCGGGCAGCAGAATCAAAGTGACGACCAGCAGCTTCTTGCAGGCGGGGCCGATACCGACAAAGCGCGGGATGATCGTTGCGGCGGCAGTCCGCAGGCGTGGGCGATATCGCTCCTCATACCGAGCGACCAGCGCGCTGACATTATCGTTCTGGCCGGAATAATAGACCAGGACATTATCGGGCAACGGGGTTGTACCGATGGTCCGGCGCGGGGGACCGTTGTTGATGGTTAGCTCGCTATCGCGCCACGCCAGCGACGTAACCACTCCGGCAATTTCAAAGCTGATCGCATAATCGAACCCTGGTCCGGCCGCATCGGGATCGAAATCGAAGACATGCTCGAAAATCTCGATCAAGGCTTCGAGGAAGTTGGATTTGCCCGATCCGTTCTTGCCAACGAAAATGTCGATGAAGCCATCGCCTTCGAACTCGATCGTGAAATCGTGCAGGTTCTTGTACCCGCTGATCCAGACCGAGCGCAGGCGCACTCCTTACAGGTCCCGCACAAAAATCAGTTGGGCGTCTAGTGTCAGATAGGCGAGGATCGCGGCTTGCTGCTCAATGGGCTTGCGCCGCAAAATGCGGCCAAACGGCGCCGCAATCACACGTCTGCGTGAGGGCTGTCGGTCGCCCCTCGCTCTTGGAACTACGAACCGCCCGGGCATGTCCAAGCTCATCACTTGCACCGCCCTTTCCATAGCTTGCAGGTTTTCCTTAAATGAACGACGTCGCTCTCTCATCCGCGACGCCCAAGCATCAAAGCTGGAGAGCTTCCGGTCAAATCGCTGAGGTTCGTCTGAATATACGTAACCGTATGAATCTTCAGCCTTAAAGCTCACGTGATGGTCATCGACCTCGTCTGGCAACACAATCTCGCTGGGTAGGAAATGGGCCGAGGCGCTCGAGACGATCCGCTGGTGCGCAAATGAATCCTGGAACTGGCGCTGCGTATAGATCTGGCTGGTGACGTATTGAACGTCAGGGCCGTTCGCTTCCAGTCGCTGCAAGGCCTTGTGCTGGCGGTATGCCCCTCGCTTGTGCAGATGCATCCGGAAAATCTGCGGGCCGCCATAGGTCCCGTCAAGAACCTCTTTCCCATTGCTGCGAGTGACGACAAACGAGCGTTTAAACTGGATGAACAAGGGCGTTGCGCCGTCGAGCGTTACCTTAACGTCGTACCCCTTCTCAGCTTCGTCGTTTTGGCTGATGAAATCTGGTGCGAGAGGGAAAGACCCACCCGAGGTGTTGCGACGTTCGAGTTCACGGAGATAGGCGTAGCCGAAGGTCAACTCGGTGAAGTCCGGCCAGGGCATCAGGCGGCGGCCCGTTCGGTGATGGCGTCGGCGAGGTGGCGCTGGGTTTGGGCGGCGTCTGCCAGGCGGGCCTTGAGCGCGTCGCACAGCGCCATCAGGGCATCGACCTTGGCGACGATGCGGCGTTGTTCGGCGAGGGGTGGGATGGGAATTTGCAACGCGTTTGATACATTCAAATATAAACAGGGCTGGGCGCTCTGTCGCACGCCACCCCAAATCTGCTTCTGCATCATTTGGCTACCAATCACGCAAGACAAGTAAGGAATTAGATCATGATCGGCCTTTATAAGGGTTACACTTCTTACGATTACCATCTCTCGATAATCCCTTACGATTGTGTGCCTTCCAATCGTAGCTCCAACTGAGACAAGCAAAATATCGTTCTCTTGTGGCTGGCACCGCTGCCAGCAAATTTCTGCGGTCTCTCGACTTACAAAATCTGTAATAGTGTAATCCATTTGTCCGGCACGAACATTTTTAGCTGTAACGAGCGGAATCGCATTCGGATCGTCTATCCTTTTTGGAGTAATATGTTCGCCATCAGTAACGAGGTAAGAAACATCTCCCAACCTGCGCCACACCCAATTTTCAGGAATTGCATACAGTAATGCGTTAACGTCAATTGGTTCGAAGGCCTTCCCTTTTTTCATAACCCCAGTGAGAAATAGATTTTTCTTCGCTTTGTCTATTTTGGCAAGAAATTCTGAAGCGGCCTCATCCGCCGCATCCTGCTCCACCAGCTTCCCGCGCACGGCGAGGTCGAGGATGGTTTGTTTGAGGGCTTCGATGCTGGCGTCGGTGGTGAAGAGGGTGTCGAAGTGGCTTTCCAGCCGCGCCCAGTTGGCGGCGAGCTCTGCGGCATCTGCGCTGTTCACCAGCGTGGCGAGCAGTTCTTCCACCAGCGCCTGATGCGCGGCCATCGCGTCCGCGCTCTCCCGCTCCAGCGCATCGCACAGCGCCATGAGTTCATCGACCTTGGCCACAATTCGGCGCTGCTCGGCAAGGGGTGGGAGGGGGATTTGGATGTTCTGAATATCGGACAGTCGAAAGCTGTTTTTGACGCCCCGTTGAGGCTCATTGAATTGCTTTTGGGCCAATGGTGAGCGCAGCACTTCGGGCACAAACCTTCCTTGCATCGAAGGAAGAAAACGGATCATTGCCGTGTGCTGGTTGATATAGGCCTCTCCAAATCCTGTAGGAATTAGCGCCATATTTCCGACATCACCGGTAATCGAAATTAAAAGATCACCAGCTTGCAAGGATGTTCGCGTCCCCTCACGATCACTGCCAATCTGAACGAAGTGCATCTTTTCAAGACGCATTTCATAACCCCCACGCGATAAGTTGCCCATCGTTACAAACTTTGCGCCGTCGTTAGACAAATATTTTGACCAATCGCGCGAGCCAGATGTGATCAATTCAGCTAGTTCGCCTAGTCGTACCCATACCCAGCCTTTGGGCAGAGGAAATAGCTGGCGAGCATCTCCTATGATGTGGCTCTTCTTTGTCGCGCCAACAATTTTGCGCTTCTCCGCCGTCAGTTTTGTCAGCAACTCACTCGCCGGTTCATCCCCGGCATCCTGCGGCACCAGTTTCCCCAGCACCGCCAGATCGAGGATCAGCGCGCGCAAGCGTTCTATGCCGTAAAGGCTGATGCGCTTGCCGCCGCCGCGCCCTGCGCCGCTCTTGCGCTGGGTGGCGCTGGTCCAAATGTCGAGATTGCCCGCAACCAGGGCGGCGATGTCGCTCATGCGCCCTTGCCCAGCGCCTCGGCCAGAATGCCTTTCAACTGATCGCGGATCGACTGGATGTCCCGCTGCTGGTCGGCATAGGCCTTCAGCAGCGCATCGGGATCATGGCTGATGCTTTCGGCCTGATGCGGGTTTTTGAGATCGAGGTTGTAGCCGCGCGTCGCAACATCGGCAGCGCTGATCTTCCAAGCCTGTTCGGTTTCCTGGCGCGCGCGGAAGCCATCGGCTTCATCGCCCCACCAGGCCTGCTCTGCCGCAAACTCCTCAAACCGCATCGGCTTGGTTTTGTTGTAGCTGGTCACCCCGTCCGGATAGGGATGCTCATAGAACCAGACATTCTTCGTCGGGGTGCCCTTGGTGAAGAATAGGATATTGGTCTTGATGCCGGTGTAGGGCGCGAACACGCCGTTCGGCAGGCGGACGATAGTGTGGAGGTTGCACTCCTCGATCAGGCTTTGCTTGAGCGTGGATTTCACCCCTTCGCCAAACAGGAAGCCATCGGGCAGCACCACGGCGGCGCGGCCATTATTCTTCAGCAGCTTGATGATCAGCGCCATGAACAGGTCGGCCGTTTCCCGCGTGCGCAGGCTGGCGGGGAAATTGGCCTCGATCCCGTCTTCCTCCATGCCGCCAAAGGGAGGGTTGGTGGCGATCACCGGCACGCGGTCCTTGTCACCGTAATCTCGGTAGGGCTTGGTAAGCGTGTTGTCGTGGCGGATACCGCTGGGAGTATCGATGCCGTTCAGGATCATGTTGGTGATGCACAGCATGTGCGGCAGCGACTTCTTCTCCACGCCGCGAATGGAAGCGCGCAGCACTTCCTCGTCCGCCGGGCTTTGCACCTGCTGGCGCTTGTGCTCGATCGCGCAAGTGAGGAAGCCGCCGGTGCCGCAGGCAGGATCGAACACCACCTCGCCCAATTGCGGATTGAGCCGGTCGATAATGAATTTGGTCACAGCGCGGGGGGTGTAAAACTCGCCCGCATTGCCGGCGCTTTGCAGGTCTTTCAGGACCTGCTCATAGATCGCGCCGAAGGTGTGGCGATCCTCGCTGTTGTTGAAATCGATCTCGTTGATCTTGTTGATCACCTGCCGCAGCAGGGTGCCCGATTTCATGTAGTTATAGGCATCCTCGAACACATCGCGGATCACCTGCGCGCGTTTTGCGACCTCGCCCTGTACCGGGAAATCCCCTTTAAGGCGGGGGAACAGCTGAAGGTTGACGAAATCGAGCAGCTTCTCGCCGGTGTCGCCTTCCTTGTCCGCCGCCCAATTGCGCCAGCGCAGGTGCTCCGGCAGTGGCGATTTGAACTCCTCATCGATCAGCTCGAGCTCTTCCTCGCGATCATCGAGGATTTTCAGGAAGAACATCCAAACGAGCTGGCTGATCCGCTGGGCATCGCCATCCACGCCGACATCCTTGCGCATGATGTCCTGGATGGATTTGATAACGCCCGAAACATTGCTCATTCGCCGCTTGCCTGTTCGTAAATCTGGTCTTCGAGTTCCCGAAGCGCCGCCTCATAGGCATCCTTGCCGCCGAACGCACCCTTGATGATCTCCAGCGGGGTGCCGATAGCGGTGAAAGGCTTGAGGCGAAGCACCTTCGCGTCTTCGATCCTCTCAACGCCATCATCGGCATATTTTTCTAGCAACGCCTCCAGCACGGCGCGGGCCTTGTCGCTGTATTTACTGAAATAATCGCGCTTCCTGACCTTCTCCGCTCGTTCGCGCCGGGTGAGTGGCGGGGCACCGAAGGCGACATGGACCAGCAAATCGAAATCACCGAAATCCTTGCCCACCTCCTCGGCCAGATTTGCAAGGATCACGCCGCGCTGCTCCAGCTCGTCGATGATCGCCTGTTTGCGCTCGCTGGCGTTCCAGTGCCAGACGAACTCATCGAGCGAGCGGTATTCCTCCGCGATCTGCTTGCGCGCGAAATCACGATAGCTCTCTGTCACCAGCTTGCCGTCTGTGCCGATGTATTCGATCCGCTCATTCATCACGCGCGCGGAAACGCCGCTGATCACCAGCTTTTGCGAGCCGGCATCGTCGCTGTCGTCTTCATCCTCGTCCTCGTCCTCATCGATCGGCGGATCGGGCGGGACCGGATCGTCGTAGTCTTCCGGCTCGTAAATCACGACCGGTTCGCCATCAAAATCGGAATCGCGGAAAAGCTCGGTCGCGCGTTTGAAATCCATGATCGTGAAGAAAAACTTGTTATTGTCCTCATCGATCCGCGTGCCGCGCCCGATGATCTGCTTGAACATGGTCATGGAATTGATCGTGCGATCAATCACGATGAGCTTGCAGGTTTTGGCATCGACGCCGGTGGTGAGAAGCTGCGAGGTTGTGGCGATTACCGGATAGGGCTGCTCGGGATCGATGAAGTTATCGAGCTGCGCTTTGCCCTCGGGATTGTCCCCGGTGATACGCATGACATATTTGGGATTGTCGCGGGCCAGCTTTCCAGCAGCATTGACGATCGCCGAACGCATCCGTTCCGCGTGATCGATATCCTCGCAAAAGATGATGGTTTTGGCCATCGGGTCGGTGGCGTTCAGGAATTTCATCACCCGCTCGGCGACCAGCTTCGTCCGCTGATTGAGGACCAGGATGCGGTCCATGTCGGCGCGGTTGTATTCGCGCTGTTCGACTTCGCGGCCTAGATCGTCGAGCATTCCAGCGGGGGGCGTCCACCCCAATATGTCCCTATCGATGTCAATGCGGATGACTTTGTAGGGCGCCAGAAAGCCGTCCTCGATGCCCTGCTTCAGCGTGTAGGTGTAAACCGGATCGCCGAAATATGTGATGTTGGAGACGTATTCTGTCTCCTTGGGCGTTGCCGTCATACCGACCTGCACCGCGCCATCGAAGTAATCCAAAATCTCTCGCCATGCGGAATCTTCCGCCGCGCTGCCCCGATGGCATTCATCGATGATAATTAGGTCAAAGAAATCACGTCGGACGGACTTGAAAATCTTATCAGCTTCCTCGGTGCCCGTGATCGCCTGATAGAGGCCAAGTTGGATTTCGTAAGCGGGATCGAGCTTGCGGTTTTTGATTTTCGTCATCGCCGCGCCGAAGGGCTTGAAATCATTCACCAGCGTTTGATCGACCAGAATGTTGCGGTCCGCCAGAAACAGGATGCGCTTAGCCGTGCCCGCTTTCCACAACCGCCAAATGATCTGAAACGTTGTGTAGGTTTTGCCAGTACCGGTCGCCATGACGAGGAGCACCCGTTTTTGGCCCCTGGCTATCGCCTCAATCGTCCGGTTGATCGCTTCGACCTGATAGTACCGAGGCTCCTTGCCCGAAAGGTCAGTGTGGTAAGGCTGCTGAACCAGTTGAGCCTCGCCAGCCGCAATTCGGTGAAATTGCTGGTATCGCCGCCAGATTGTGTCCGGGCTGGGAAATGCTTCCATGCCAAACTCGATTTCGATCGGTTCCCCCGCTGCTGCAGTCCGAAGGTGCGAGGCGAACCCATCGCCATTTGAACTGAAGGCGCAGGGTACGTCCAGAATTTCGGCATAGCCTAAAGCTTGCTGAAGGCCGCTGCTGATCGAGTGCTTGTTGTCCTTGGCCTCGACGACCGCGAGCGGCATACCCGGCTTCAACGACAGCACGTAGTCAGCAAATTTCCGCTTCTTCTTGTTCCGTGAAGACAGATTGCCGCGCACGATCACCGGGCCGGGAGCGAGAGTAACCTCCCGGCGAATTTGCTGCATCTGATCCCACCCTGCCTGCTTGATCGCAGGCGTTATGAAGAGGTCACAGATATCGATCTCGCTGCACTTTTTTTTCTGAGCGTCGTCCAATTTCAGCCCGCCCCTTGCGTTTGCTTTTCGTTCAACGAGTTCAGTAGCTAACTGTTTCGACCGCCTTACAATACCCAAGCACGCCAACGAGTCACCATGCTTCGAATCGTCATGCCGTAGGTTCGGTCGCCGGTTTGGTTGTGGTCGGGGACGCGGAAGTAAAGCCCAACAGCGTGATCACATAAGCCACTCGTTATAAATCCTCTGCCGTCATGACCGTTAGGATGCGTCGCGTCACCGTCTCATCAGTGGGGTCTGGCGAGCCCCATTGAAGGTCGAGATCGTACGCATCGCAGCGCCAAAAAAACGACGTGCCGTCGATCGTGACTTGCCCGAAATCGTGCTCACCCCAAGGGTCATTGCTGGCCGTGAAATCGTTAAACTCGTGAACCGCGCGGAGTATGGCGCGAATGGCTGTGTCCTCGAGCAGCGCTACCGCTCTCGTCAGGACAATGCTCCCGTGCGGCATCTCGCGTCGCAGCTGATCATTGAGGTCCCGAATCTTGCGCGAATGTTCAGCGCGAGCATCATCGTCGTGGCAATCCATACCATCGTTCCTTACGTTGCGGGTGTTGATCGGTTGAAGGGCTAGAGGGTCCGCTCGACGGCGATGCGGAGCAGGCCGTTGAAGGGGATTTGGTGGAATCCGGTTCGCAGCCCACACTTGGATTTTCGAACGAAGCGTATGCCCGTCGAGTCGAAGAGCCTCAGTGTGGCCGCCGTCGAACCCGCGATCACGGTGTAGTGATCAAGTGCCCCAAGCAGCGCGATCAGGACCGGCTTACCAGCAGCGAGGCTTTCATCGATCCAGCAAAATGCGTCGTCGATTGTTGACCAAGAAGAATGATCTGGTCGCTCTACGACGACCTGGTAGTTGGTAGCGCTGACGAGCTTGGCGAGAAGTCGAACCAGTGCAAGGCGGCGCTTGGTGCCCATGCCTGTCGTAGCGGCGGTATGGAGACCGTCTTTGCGATGGAGAAAGTTGATGCCTGCCGCGAACAGCTCCTTGCAGCGGGACTCGGTCAGCGGGGTGTGATCTGCCAACGCCAGACGCAATGCATTGATGCTCGCATAAAGCGCACATAGCCCGTCCAACTGCCCCTGCAGGTACGGTTCCAGTCGATGCCGAGCCGCGATCTCGATCGTGGTACGGTTGGCTCGTCGGGATGTTGGATGAGTGTGAGACCGGCCAGATGCGGTGTCCCAGCTCACCGGCTACACCATCCCGATCAAGCGGCGCTGAATGGCCCGGTCGCCCTGAATATAGCGTTCCGTCGTCGCGAGGCTGCGATGCCCCGCCAATTCCTGAACGTCACGGAGGCTCCCGCCAACCTTCCCGAGTGATCTGGCGGCAGTCGTAATCATCGTCCGTCGCCCGCTATGCGACGAGCACCCGGGAAAACCGAGTTCACGGTATTGTTGGGTGAACCAGTTGACGACGGCCTTTGCGGTCATATGGCCACCGCGCTCGGACCGACAGATTGGCCCGACGGCAGGCCGCCCCTGCTGGACGTGCAACTTGCGTAGCGCGCTCCGCAATACCGGGTGACAGGGAATGCGGCGGCCAGAACCCTTCTTGGCAATGTGCCGACTTACATCGATGCTGTCGGTGACGCGGCCGCCGCCGTCGCATATCATCGACCAGTCGAGGCCAGCGATTTCGCACGCACGCAGGCCAGCTTTGAAGCTGAGTTGAGCCATTACGACGTTGCGTAAGCCGTGGCGTTTTTCGGCAACGTGTTCAACAAATTTTGCTTGATCAGCAGGTGGGATGAGTTTGGCGCGCTTGTGTTTGGCAGTCGTTTTTATATTGTGCTGGAATAGCATTAACAATCAGTCGTCGCGCTCTATTTCACTGCCAATATAAAATATATATAAAATTTCATTTGTCAATATCATCAAATTTGGCGTGTTATACACAAAGCTACACTCTCAAAACTGCAGGACGTATCGATATGTTTCTAGTTAGCAAGAGAAAGGAGTCGGCGGAGGGATGGATATCCAGCGCTGATGTTTTTCTGTCGGTTTTAGCAATAACTAAGAGTCTGCAAGAAGCTCAAAATATTCTTAAAATGCGATTAATCAACGACAAGTGGTCTGCGCAATCCAAATCGGGCATACTTCAGCTTGATTATGGCAGCCTTCCCACGGCTCTACCAAATGTTTCAGATAATACTCGGAAACAAATCGGGCCATTGCTGATCGATATCTACAGTCTTCCCAGTTTATACGTTCAGATCTTTCCTCAATTTTGGGATTCTCAACGTTCTTTATTTGTTGAAGAACTTTGGGACTGGCGATCCGGCGTATTTGCTTCCGTTGGGTTCTTCCCCACCGGTCTGGTGCAGATTGAAGGAGATAACCGTTGGCTCGTTGAGGTTCCAAAACGATGGGTCGCCTTTGGCGTCGAATTTGCCGCGGAAACGGTCGCGGCTTTCTTATCGGAAATCTCCGCCCGGATTGATGCCGGAAAGTCCGAAAAGCAAACTAAGCCGCGAAACAAGAAGTGGCCCTATGCCCCGGTGCTCGCTGAACTGGAGTCTGACATCGAAACCGGAAACATGTCCCGGTTTGGCGATCTAGAGGATTTTGGCGCTCAGGCGAAAATTGAGCGATTCATCCGGAACAGGTTGCGCGAAGCAACGGGCGATGAGCCTCCAAAATCAACGGTCAGAGCAAAAGCACAGGTCGTTATGAAGCAGTGGAAGCAGAGGGAGGAATTGGGCAGGTGATCATAGTCAGGTTGGCTAACCGGTTTAACCTGCTGTCCTAACCGGTCCGGCTCACGCCCGAATACGTGGTTGAGCAAGCTCGTTCGCTGGCAATCGAGCCGGTGGGCGAACGGAGCAACCACTATGAGTACCCCTGCCATGATGTCGGTCGCGCAATTTTGCGCATTTACCGGCCTGTCTAAAACGACCGCCTTCAAACTTATCAAACTGCAGAGAATCCACGCCGTGAAAGTGCTTGGTCGTACCTTGATCTCGCACGCCAGCGTCGAAACGCTTTGCAGTCCAGCGGCTGAACCTCCCCCTCAGGTTGGATCAAATTTGACGAGGGAGTCGTGATGGCTCGCCTCGGAATCAAAGGACCGTCGGCCGCGAGAGAAGGCTTTCACTTCAGCCGGACGACTCAGGTCGCGCCCAGCATCATCAGTAAGGTTGCGGTGGAAGCGTGGTGGTTGGCTATCGCGCTCGAGATCCACCCAATGGAGACCTCCCGATAATTACATCAGAATTATCGATAATACGAAAATAACATAGTTCGTCGAAAGTCGATTAGGTTCACTCAGTTGCGACAGCATGACGTACTGTCGTAGTGTTCACTACACCAACCTCATACTCTCATATACCATCGATTCAGAGGCAATAGGCACCTGAATTAGGCCAGTTGTGTCATTTTTTATGAAAAGGAAAATATTTATGACAACGAATAATCGTAATTCAATCACTAGTTCGTATCAAATTAAAAAGCTGAATCGCAAGATCAGTGGCACTCGTCGTAAACGACCAACTCGGAAAATCGTTCGCCGCAAAATTATTCCAGCAATTCCGGTCGCGGAACTGAGCAGGATGGAAACGCCTGAGCCGAATGATACCCTATTCGCGGGGCTGTGGCGCTGCGACACGACAGAAGCGGTCGACGCGTGGCAAAAGGCGAGCTTCGATAAATTCAACGCCAAGGCGCTCAAGGCATTGCGGTCGAGGGTGTCGGACTCGAGCCGTGCAATCGTCACCGCACTCCTAACGCAGCCGGGGGCAGCATCAATTCCGTTGCTCACCAGCGAAGAGATATGCCGGGAGTCCTCTAAAATGCTGCTGGCGATGTTGATGGAGATGGTGGCGGCTGACCCCGAAATTGAAATCGCGTTCGTGACCGTCATCTCGGGCGATGGCGGCACTTCACACTTCAAGACCGAGATTGAGCTCCATGAATCGTTGAAGCGTGTCCAGCGCATGCTTCGTGCGATCTCACCGCACTTTTTTGGTGTCACTGAGCTGGCGTTGTTCAATAGCCAGGGTCATCCGGACGGCGGTCAGATGCTCCAGGTCCACACCCACTCGCTCGTTGTAGGTCGCGGCGTTGTGGCCAAGGCGCAAGGCATTGCGGCGAAACAGGCCGCACACTTCACGCCTAATTTCTCGGGCGCACCGGTCATCGATATCAAGAGGGTCGCGACTTCCGATGTTAATATGGCGCGTATCTGTGCCTACCTCTTCAAGGCACCCTACAAGTGCATGAACTGGAACCCCGGCAAGGATGGCAAGCGAGGCCATATGAACGGCAGCGAAAAGGGCGATCGCTACGTCCGGTATCTTCGGCTCGCGCAGCTTCGCACGCTGCTCCGATACGAAGACATGTGTTTCGGAGGCGGGGCCGGCGCCAAAATCCGCAGCGATATGATCAAGTTTGTGCGCGCTCTAGCCGCCAAGGATTCGACCGCCGGGCGCCGTGGTTTGCATCCTGACGCGATCGCGAGCTTTTGGCTCGCTTTGGCGTCCGAGATAAAAGCCGACCGCTGGAATTTGCCGATAATTAAAACGCGGAAATAGTATTTGAAAGTCTGTGGGGGTGGTGGACGCGCTACCCCCACAATTTTTATATCACCGTCGCAAACTCGAAAATATTTTTGTTTCTCAGCACCAGCTTTCAACGCTGGTTGCCTGGCGCGATATGATCAATTCAGCGGGTCACCGTGCTATCGCCAATAGGGCACGAGCAATAATCGGCCCACGCCGCCATCAACTCGCGTCGCTTTTCCAACGCACGACCCCGGCGGTATGCGCGCTCGGTTGCAGATTCGATTGTGTGCGCCAGCGCCATTTCGACCTCCTCGCGACCGAACTGCGTTGTCTCGCCCGCCCAGTCCCGAAACGTCGATCGAAAGCCGTGAACGGTGATATCGGGACGCCCCATTCGCTTGAGCAGCTGCGACAGCGCCATATCGGACATCTGGCCACCACGGGGAGCCGCAAAGACAATCGCATCGGGTAGCGGTTTTTCGGGCATCAGCGCCTTTAGGATGGCCACCGCCACATCGCTCAGCGGGACCTCATGTGTCGCACCGGCCTTCATCCGGTAGCCTGGCACAGTCCAAAGGCGTTCGCCAAGATCAACCTCACCCCAAGTCATCCCCCGCACTTCGCCGGACCGAGCGGCGGTCAGAATTGTAAACTCAAGCGCACGGGCAGCAACTGCGGGTCGGCCCCTGAGCGTGGGCATGAAGTCGGGAAGCTGCTTGAAGGGGAGCGCGGGGTGGTGCCTGACTTCCGTCTTGCTGCGCTTGGGTAGAAGCATGTCAATATGACCTCGACCACGTGCCGGGTTTTCGCCGTGCCAGATTCCCTTCACCTTCGCGGCATCGATGATCCGTTCGATGCGGCCACGAACGCGCGATGCCGTTTCAGCCTTTGTCAGCCAGATCGGCTTTAATACCTCCAGGATCGCCGACGTCGTTATTTCCGGTATCGGAACGAGCCACAGCGGCGCGGCATATGTGGTCAGCGTATTCCGCCACTGCTGTCGGTGCTTCGCGTTCTTGAAGCCGGCTTCGACATCGTCCAGCCACTGCATCGCGAATGCGCCGAACGTGATCGCTGGCTGCTCAGCGACTTTCGCCTTCGATCGGTCAATCTGGGGATCAATGCCATCCAGCATCAGCGCCCTGGCTGCCGCCGCCTTCTCACGCGCCTTGGCTAGCGACACGTCGAGATCAGACCCCAGACCCATCTCACGACGCTTGCCATCGATCGAATAGATGTAGAGCCAGGATCTCGAACTCGTCGACCGGACCCGGAGGTACAGTCCGCCGCCGTCGGAATAGACGCCGGGCTTTGTCAGCAAGGCGATCTGCTTTACGTTGAGCTTGTTTCTAGCGCGCACGGTCACTCCCTGATCGAGCCTAGCTGGAGCCCGTGGAGGCCTCAAGTCATAAGTTTAGCCATAACTATGGCGGCGGTCTGAACCGTTGCGATACAGGCCCGCGCGAACTCGTTCGAGTGTAAAAGTATTAATATACAGCATATAGATCCTTCGCGGCGGTTCGCGATAGATCGTCCAAGGTCAAGATCTGGCGGAGCGGGAGGGATTCGAACCCTCGATACGCTTTTGACGTATACTCACTTTCCAGGCGAGCGCCTTCGACCACTCGGCCACCGCTCCGCATGCACTGGAAGGACGCGAGCCGTAGCGGGGCGCACCCGCTTCCGCAAGTCGCGCGCGCGTGGCATGGTGCGGTCCATGATCCGTATCGCCTCGCTCGTCCTCGCCCTGCCGCTGCTGTTCGCGGCCACTGCGCCGCCGAAGCCCCAGCCCAAAGCCAAACCCGGCACGGCCGACATCCTGAAAGCCGCGCCCGATGGCGCCTGGGCCGAAGTGTCGCCCGAGGATTTGCTGCTGATCGATTTCCCCGACGGGAGGCGCGTGACGATCTGGCTCGCGAGCGGTTTCGCGCCGGTGCATGTCGCCAATATCCGCACGATCGCGCGCAGCGGCTGGTGGAGCGACGCGACCGTCTACCGTGTGCAGGACAATTACGTCACCCAATGGGGCGACGCGACCGAGAAAAAAACGCCGCCGTCCGGCATCATCGCCAATCCGCCGCCCGAATATGATTGGCCGGCGCGCGACCACAAGCTCAGCCGCAATCCTTACCGCGATGCCTATGCACGCGCGACCGGGTTCAGCAGTGATGGCTGGGCAGTGGCGAGCGACGGCAAGCAGCTATGGCTGCCGCATTGCTATGGCGCCGTCGGGGTCGCGCGCGATCTGGCGCCGAGCACCGGCAGCGGCACCGATCTTTATACCGTCATCGGCCATGCCCCGCGCCATCTCGACCGCAACATCGCCGTCGTCGGCCGCGTCATCGATGGCATGGCCGCCTTGTCCGCCTTGCCGCGCGGCACCGGCGGTGGGCTGGGGCTGTACGAAGACCCCAAGCGCAATGTCCCGATCGCGCGGGTGCGGATTGCCGCCGACTTGCCCGCAAGCGAACGCCCGCGCTGGGATTATCTGGTGCCGGGCGGGCCCGACTTTGCCGCCTATCTGGACAGCAAAGCCAATCGCCAGCCACCCTTCTTCACCCTGCCCGCGAAGGCCGCCGATCTGTGCAATCTGCCGGTGCCGGTGCGCCGTGTGACGCCTTAGCGGCCGACCCAGTCGGCGACATCGGCCGCGACGCGATTGGCGGCGCGGTTGAGTGCGGCGCCCGCGCCTTCGGGGGTGATCGCCCCCACCGGCTCGCGCGCTTCGAAGCGGCGTTTCTCGAACGTCTTCTGCCCGTCGCGCACCAGCGTCCCTTCAAACGCGACCACGGCCTGGCTGTGGTCGGCATCGATACTGAAGGTGCGCAGCTCACCCGAGAGGCGCGCGCCCGGATCGGCAAAGCTTTGTTGGTTCGACAGCACGACGCGCCCGGTCTTGGCGGCGACCGTATCGGCCAGCAATCGCGCGAACAGCCGCGCGGGCGGCTCGGACCAGACCGCGCCCTTAACATAGGCGATCGAGGTCGACCCCGTCATCACCGGCACGCGCGGCCCCGCAATCGCGGCGGGCACCACGGGGACCTGCAAGGTGATCGTCTTGGCGGTCTTCGAATCGAGCGTGCTGCCCACCTCTGGCGCCGTACTCGACGACAGCGTCAGCAGCATCTCAGGCGGCTTGCCGACCAGCGTGATGCACGCGCCCAAGGGCATGAAAGCGAGCAAGATCGGCAGGCGCTTCAAGCTATGGTGCGTCAGGGTGCGGAGCATCGCGGGCCTCATTTCTTGGGCTTATAGTCGGGAAGGGCCGGCTGGCCGAGCAACGCGCTCGCGCCGCCCTGATCGATCTTTTCGGCGACATTGGTGAGCGCGGCCGACATGATCCGCAGATCGCGCACCAGCTGGCCGATTTCAGGCACCGTTTGCTTGCTGAACGCCTGTACGCCTGGCTTGGCATCGGCGACCAGCGAGTCGATCGTCTCGAGGCTGTGCTGCGCGGCGTCGATCGCCTTGCTGAGCTTGGCAGCGGCGGGTTTGAGATCATCGACGGTGCCGCCGGTCTTCTCCGCCAGCACGGCAATCTGGTCCGCCGCGGCGCCGACCTTTTGCAAGGTCGTCCGCGTCTCGGCGAGCGTCTTGCCGATATCGGGCGACTGATCGGCCAGCGCACGCGTCAGCCGGTCGGTGTTGGCGAGAATATTCGCGAGCGATTTGCTGTTGCGGTCGTTGAGCAGCTCGGTGACCTTGGCGGTCAGCGTCGACAGCCGCTGGAGCAATTCAGGCGCCGAGCTGAGCAACGCGCCCAGCCCGCCTTGCCGCGTCGGAATCACCGGCACACCATAAGGGCAGGATTGCTGCGGATTGACTGCCGGGCAGACAATTGGCGGCGCACCCTTGACCGCGCCGTCGAGCTGGACGGTGCTGGTGCCGGTGAAGCTGCCCTGGACATAGGCCGTCGTGCCTTCGAGGATCGGCGTATCGTCGTTGACGCGAATGCGCACGCGCACGAACTGCGGATCATCCTTGAACAGCGCGACCTTGATCACCTGCCCCGACGGCACGCCCGAATAGCCAACTTCGGACCCCGTGTTCAGGCCATTGACCGATTGCTTGAAGAAAATGTCATATTCCTTGGCCTGCGTCCCGTTGAGCCGCGCAAGCCACACCAGAAACAGCGCCAGCATCGCCAGCAGCAGCAGCACGACGGCACCGACAAAAACATGGTTGGAGCGCGTTTCCATCAGTCGCTGGTCCCTCGATTGGCCTGAGCGGCGGCGCGGCGGTCGGCAGATTCGACCGTCGCGATCGCGGCGCGCCCGCGCGGTCCGTTGAAATATTCCTGGATCCACGGATGGTCCAGCGCGAGCAGTTCGTCGATCGAACCAACCGCAATAACATGTTTATCGGCGAGCACGGCCACCCGGTCGCAGATCGCATAGAGCGTGTCGAGATCATGCGTGATCAGGAACACGGTGAGCCCCAGCGTCTTTTGCAATGATCGGGTGAGATCATCGAAGGCAGCCGCGCCGATCGGGTCGAGCCCGGCGGTCGGCTCGTCAAGGAACAGCAGCTCGGGATCGAGCGCGAGCGCGCGCGCAAGGCCCGCGCGCTTCTTCATCCCGCCCGACAGCTCGGCCGGATATTTGGGCCCGGCATCGACGGGCAGCCCGGTCATCACCACCTTATAGGCGGCAATTTCATCGAGCAGCCCCTGATCGAGCTCGGGATAGAATTCGCGCAACGGCACCTGGACATTTTCGGCGACGGTCAGCGTCGAAAACAGCGCCCCGCCCTGAAACAGCACGCCCCAGCGACGGCGGATTTCCTCACTCTCGGTCTCCTCGCGGTCGATGGTCGATTCGCCGAACACGCTGACTTCGCCTTCATCGGGGGTCTGGAGGCCAATGATCGAGCGCATCAGCACCGACTTGCCGGTGCCCGACCCACCGACGACGCCCAAAATCTCGCCGCGCCGCACGTCAAGGTCGAGATTTTCATGCACGGTCTGCTCGCCGAAGCTGGTGCTGAGCCCGCGCACGCGGATGACGGTCTCGACCATCAGATCCACCCGACCCAAGTGAAGAACACCGCAAAAAACGCGTCGAGCACGATCACGAGGAAGATCGCCTGCACCACCGCAGAGGTGGTGCGAGTGCCGACCTGTTCGGCATCCGATTCGACCTGCATGCCTTGAAAACAGCCCGAAATCGCGATGATCAGCCCGAACACCGGCGCTTTGATCAGTCCGACGAACAAGTCGGTGATCGGTACCACTTCGCGCAGGCGCTGGATGAACGTTACCGGCGGAATGTCGAGCGATATCCAGCACAACAGCCCGCCACCGAAGATCGCCCATGCCGAAGCATAGAAACCGAGCAGCGGCATCATCAGCACCGCCGCCAGCACGCGCGGCAACACCAAAGCTTCCATCGGCGACACGCCGATCGTGCGCATCGCGTCGATTTCCTCGGTCAGTTTCATCGTGCCGAGCTGCGCCGCGAAGGACGATCCTGATCGGCCGGCGACCATGATCGCGGTCATCAGCACGCCGAGTTCTCGCAGCGTGATGCGACCGACCAGATTGATCGTGAAAACCTCGGCGCCAAATTGGCGCAACTGGACCGATCCCTGTTGCGCAATGACGATGCCGATCAGGAAGCTCATCAACCCGATGATGGCGAGCGCCGACACGCCCACCACTTCGAACCGGTGGACCGTCGCGTTGAAGCGGAAGCGCGACGGGTGGCGGATCACCGAACCAAAGGCGATCGCGGTCGCGCCAAAAAAGCCCAGCAAGCCATAAAGTGTCGTTAGCGCCGACATCGTCGCCGCCCCGATCTGCGCGAGCGTGCGCACGAGCGTGTGCTGCCGTTCGGGGCGCATTTCGACATGCTGGTCGGCGGCGGAAACCTGATCGAGCAGATGCGCAGCTTCAGGGCTCAGCCCATCGATCCGCGCTTCATGTTCGGCGGCGAAGCGGTGGATCAGCCAAGCGCCAACGGTGTCGATCCGCTGAATCTGGCTGAGGTCGAGCCGGTCGATCCGCCCTTCATAAGCGCGCAACCGTTCCGGGAAATCGCCGAGGCAGGACAGCGACAGCCGCCCGGAAAAGCGCAGCGTTTCGGCGCCGCCGATGGTTTCGTGGAGAAAGTCGGCTTTGGCGCTCATTGGCGCCTTCCTTGCTGCAATCGGGCTGGATCGGCAAGCGGATAGCGGCCAGTAAGCGGTGGATGCAGCGGCTCGCCATTTACGACATGGACAAGACGATCACGCGCGCGCCGACATGGACGCGCTTCCTGATCCATTATGCGTGGGCCTATGCGCCGTGGCGACTGGCGCTGCTGCCGGTCGCGGGGCTGATCGCTGTGGCGCATCCGCTGCGGTTGATTGACCGGGCAAAATTGAAAGAGGCGACGCATTGGCTGCTGATCGGCGCGCGCACCCGGCCCGCGCGGTTGGCGCACGCCGCCGCCAGCTTTGCGGCGCTGGAATTTCAGCACGGGCTGTTTCCAGCAGCGCTCGCGCAGATCGCGGCCGATCGTGCAGCCGGGTACCGAATCATCGTCGCGACAGCCTCGCACCTGTTCTATGCTGAAGCGATTGCCGCGCTGATCTGCGCCGATGCGGTGATCGCGACCGAAGCGCAGCATGATGCGAGCGGGCGGGTTCTTGCGCGTCTGGCGGGCGCGAATTGCTATGGCGCGGCCAAGCTCGATCGCGTCATGGCGTGGCTCGCACGCGAAGGTATTTTGCGCAGCGACGCCCGGGTGCGCTTCTATTCGGACCACATCTCCGACGCGCCGACGCTCGGCTGGGCCGATGAGGGGTTTGTGGTCAATCCCGACACTGCGCTGGCCAGCCTGGCCGGAAAGCGCAGTTGGACGATACTCGACTGGCGCTGAGCCAGTCACAACAAAGTGTCGATTGCGTGCAGCCCGACGCCCACCAGACCGCCGACAACCGTCCCATTGATGCGAATATACTGTAAATCGCGGCCGACGGCATTTTCCAGCCGACGGGTGATCGTGCGCGCATCCCAGCCGCGGATCGTCTCTGACACCAGCCGGACAATGCCCGAGCCATAATCGGCGGCAGTGCCGACGGCGGCGCGACGCACGAAGCGGTTGATCGTCGCGCGCAGCGCCGCATCCTCCTGCAGCGTTTGGCCGAGCTGCTGCATCGCCTCGGCCAGCCCGCCCCCGCGCTGCGCGGCCGGTTCGCGGGCATAGCGCAGCAGCGAATGCCGCGCTGATTCCCACAGCCCGTCGAGCCAGCGCTGCATCGCCGGGTTGTCGATCACTTCAAGCTTCAACGCTTCGACCCGCGCGCGCGTCGCAGCATCGTTCCGCAGATCGACCGCAAGCTGGACCAGCGCCTCCTCGGCTTTCGCGCGCAGCGGATGCTCGGTATCGTCGCCGACTTCACCCAGCATCTGGTTGAGCCCGTCAATGATCTTGTTGGCAACGGTTTCGTCGAGCCCGGTCCAGCGCATCAGTGATCCCGAACGGTCGTGGACCATTGCGCGGATATTGTCCTCATTGGCGCGCAGCATATTGCCGCCCCAACGGATCATGCCATTGAGCAGCGGCACATGCCGGTCGTGCGCAATCGCCGCCTCGAGCGCCTGCCCGAGCAGCGGCGCGATCTCGAGCGCGCGGAGACGATTGCCGATCGTCGTCTTGACCATGCCGCCCAGCCGTTGCTGGTCGAACGCGTCGAGCAGATCGGCAAACATGCGCGCCGCCCCGCGCCCCAGCCGCCCGTCGCGGTTGGCGGGCTGCGCAAGCCAACGTCCGGCTGACGCGGCGATATCGAGCCGCCGCATCCGCCGCGCGACGACGCCGGGCACCAGAAAATTGTCGCGGAGGAAATTGGCGAGCGCCTCGCCGATCCGGTCCTTGTTGCGCGGCACGATCGCGGTGTGCGGGATCGGCAGCCCGAGCGGATGGCGGAACAGTGCGGTGACCGCGAACCAGTCCGCCAGCCCGCCGACCATCGCCGCTTCGGCAAAGGCGCGGACATAGCCGATGACAGGGTGCACTGGTCCGATCCAGCGCGTCGCCACGAACACGCCCGCCATCGCGACCAGCAAGCCGGTCGCGATCAGGCGCATGCGCACCAGCGCAGCAGGAGGGGCAAGCCGGTCGGCTTTCTGTGCGATCATTGCCTGAACAAGCCCCGAAGCCGGTTTTTGTTCAAGCCATGATTGCAGGGGGTGCTCACTCGGCGGGTTGCACCGCTCCATCGCCCGGCCGGAAGCCGATCTTGTCGGGACCACCCGCATGATCGATCACGGGCTGGCCGTCGTCACCGGGGCGATAGGTCAGCAGCCGCTTGCCCAAGCGCTGGCCCACCCACTCTTCAATGCCAACAGCGAGCGAGAAGGTTGCCGGAACGATCACCAGAGTCAGGATCGTCGACAGGATTAGCCCGCCGATCACCGTCACGCCCATTGGCGCACGCCAGCTACCATCGCCGGTCAGCGACAGCGCGACCGGCACCATGCCCGCGACCATGGCGATCGTCGTCATCACGATCGGCTGCGCACGCTTGTGGCCGGCGTCGAGCACGGCGGTGGTCTTGTCGACGCCCTTGCCCATTTCTTCGAGCGCGAAATCGACGAGCAGGATCGAATTTTTGGCGACAATGCCAAGCAGCATGAGCAGGCCGATGAACACCGGCATCGACACAGCGTCACCGGCGATGCGCAGCGCAATCGCCGACCCCAAAGGCGCGAGGATCAGCGACCCCATGTTCACCAGCGGCGGCATCAACCGCTTGTACAGGAGCACCAGCACCGCAAACACCAGCAGCACGCCTGAAATCACCGCGATAACGAAGTTGACAAGCAACTCGCCGAGCCACTTGTTCTGACCCAGCGTTAGCTGGCGTACGCCCGTCGGCAGGTTCTTGAGCGCGGGCAGTTTCTGGATCTTGGGCTCCGCGTCGCCGGTGACCTTGCCGGGGGCGAGATCGGCGCCGATGCTGACCCGCCGCGTTAAATTGGTGCGCTGGATCAGCGTCGGCCCGGCGCCGAAGCCAATGTCGGCGACGACCTTGAGCGGCACCGAACCGCCGTTGACTGTCGGGACGGCCATATTCTCGATCGTCGACAGATTTTTGCGCGAATCCTCCGACAGCGCGACCCGGATCGGAATCTGCCGGTCGGACAGCGAGAATTTGGCGGCATTCTGGTCGATGTCGCCCAGTGTCGCGATGCGGATCGACTGGCTGATCGCCGCCGTCGTCACGCCCAGATTGGCGGCCAGGTCCATATGCGGCGTGATCGTGATTTCGGGCCGCTGCACATCGCCGACGACGCGCGGTGCACGCAGTTCGGGCAGCGTCGCCATTTCTTCGACAAGGCGATTGGCCACTTCGGTCAGCTGCGCCGGATCGCTGCCACCGATCGTCACGGTGATTGCACGACCCGATCCGCCGCCGCCGCCCTGCGCCTGGAAGTTGACGCGAGCATCGGGGATGTCGTTGAGTTGCGGCGCGAGCGCACGCTCGAACTCGCTCGATGTGCGGGTGCGCCCCTTCTTGAGCGTGATGAAGACACCGCCGTTGCCGACGTTGACATCAGTAAAGGCAGTCTCGACATCAGGATCGGACTTGACGATTGCCGTCACGCGCTCAGCGACCGCGCGGGTTTGCTGAAGCGTCGTGCCTGGCGCCATTTGAATCGAAACCTGGCTGAAGTCCTGGTTGAGTTCGGGCTGGAAGGCGAGCGGAATCGGCCCGAACAACCCCGGCACACCGCCGAAGGTCGCGACCGTGGCCAGAAAGGCCAACCCGCCAATCCCGACCGTCTTCCAGCGATGGCGCAGCGACCAGCGCAGCGTGTCCATATACCGGTCCATGATCCAGCCTTCGCCATGGGTCGCGTGCCCCTTGGCCTTCAGGAAATAGGCCGCGATCATCGGCGTGATCAGGCGCGCGACGCCAAGGCTGAGCAGCACTGCGACGACGACGGTCAGGCCGAAATTCTTGAAGAACTGGCCCGAAATGCCGGGCATCAGCCCAACCGGCAGGAACACCGCGACGATCGCCATCGTCGTCGCGAGCACAGCCAAGCCGATCTCATCGGCGGCGTCGATCGATGCCTGATAGGCGGATTTGCCCATCCGCATATGTCGCACGATGTTTTCGATCTCAACGATGGCGTCATCGACCAGCACCCCCGCGACCAGACTGAGCGCGAGCAGGCTCAGGAAATTGAGCGTGAAGCCCATCAATTCCATGAAGAAAAACGCCGGAATCGCCGAGAGCGGAATGGCAATCGCCGAAATGATGGTGGCGCGCCAATCGCGCAGGAAGATGAACACGACAATGACGGCGAGCACGGCGCCCTCGATCATCGCTTCGATCGCCGAGTGATATTGGCTCTTGGTGTAATTCACGCTGGTGAACAGCTCGGTGAAGTGAACCTTGGGGTTCTCCTTTTCGAGCGCCTTGAGCGTCTTTTGCATCGCGTCGTAAACGGTCACGTCGGACGCGCCCTTGGCGCGACCAACCCCGAATGCAACCACCGGATGGCCGTTCATCAGCGCAATCGAACGCTGTTCGGCATAGGCATCTTTCACTTCGGCGAGATCGGACAATTTGACCGTACGGCCGCCGCCGATCGAGATGTCCGACTCGCCCAGCGCAAAGGCCGTGCGCGCATTGCCAAGCACGCGCACCGATTGTTCGGATCCCGCCACTTCAGCGCGACCGCCAGCGGCATTGAGATTCGTCTGGCGCAGTTGCTGATTGACCTGCGCCGCCGTGATGCCGAACGACTGAAGCTTGACCGGATCCAGAACCACGCGGATCTCGCGATTGACGCCACCGTCGCGACTGACACGCGCGGTACCAGGATTGCCAAGCAGCCGCTTGGCGACCGTGTCATCGACGTACCAGCTCAGCTCCTCGAGCGTCATGTCGGTCGCTTCGGCGGACATATAGGCAAGCGAACCGTCGCCGAAATCGATGCGTTCCACCTGCGGCTCAAGGATGCCGTCGGGCAAGTCACCGCGAATCTGTGAGATGGCGTTGCGCACGTCATTGACTGCGCGGTCGATCGGGGTGCCGATCGCGAACGAAACGCGGGTGGTGCTATAGCCTTCGCCGACGCTCGAATTGACTTCGTCGATGCCGGCAATGCTGCGCACCGCCGATTCGACGCGCTGGGTGACTTGCTTTTCGAGCTCGGTCGGCGCGGCACCCGGCTGGCTGATCGTGATCGATGCAGCCGGAAAATCGATGTCCGGACTGTCGTTCACCTGCATCCGCGAAAAGCTGACGACGCCTGCCAGCAGCAACGCGACGAACAGCACGATCGAGGGCATCGGATTGCGGATCGACCAGGCCGAAATGTTACGGAAGCTCATGATCCTCTGCCCTTACCCAAGCGCGATACTGATAAAATACTTACAAAAATGCCAACCCGACGGCCGGGTCAGCTCGCCCGCTTCTGCCGCACGGGCACAACCTTTTGCCCCGGGCTGAGGAACGCACCCGCCGAAACCACGACTTGCTCGTTGCCGGTCAGCCCTTCGGTGATGGCGACCCCGGCATCGGAGACTTGGCCGATCTTGACCGTACGCTGCACCACTTCGCGCTTGGCATTGATGATATAGACGAAATTGCCCTTGCCGTCGCTCTGCACCGCCGACTGCGGCAGCAGCGGCGACTGCGAGACGCCGCTGGTAAGCGTCGCCGCGGCAAAGCCGCCTGGACGCAGCGCAGGGTCAAAGGGCAGCGCGATTCGGACCGTACCCTGCCGGGTCTGCGGATCAATGACGGGCGCCACCTGCCACACATGGCCGGCAAAGCTCCGCGTGTCGCCGACCGGGGTTACCGTCACCGGAATACCGACGCGCATCTGCGTCATATCGGCATCGGAGAGCGCAGCGCGCAGCTCAAGCTCACCACCCGCGGCCAGCCGGAACAACACGCCCGACCCGGCACTGACGATCTGGCCCGGCTCGACGCTGCGCGTCAGCACCAGCCCGGCGGCAGGCGCGCGGATCAGGAGGCGGCCATTGCGCGCGCGGATTTCATCGAGCTGCGCTTGGGCCACCTTGACGCGGGCCAGCGCCGCATCACGCGTTGCGGTGCGGCGATCAACATCGGCCTTTGAGATAAAGCCGCGATCGACGAGCTGCTTGGCACGGTCGAGCTCGGCCTGGGCGAGCCGTGCATCCGATTGGGCGACCGCGATCTGGGCGGCCTGCGAGGCCTGGGTTTCGACCTGGACTGAGCGGTCGATCGTCGCAAGCACCTGGCCCGAGCGCACCCATTGGCCGGGCTGAACGAGCACCGCCGTCACAAGGCCGCCTTCGCCCGCCACGCCGACCGGCATGTCAACCTTGGCCGCGATCGACCCGGTCGCGCTGATCGTGCGATCGACGAGCTGGCGCCCCGGTATGGCCACCGTGACCGACGGAATCTGCTTGGTCGAGGCCTTGGCATCGGCGGGAGCGTCGGCGGCTTTCTTGCCAAAAACCCAGAAACTCAGCAGCGCCGCGACGACGATGACGGCCACCGCGACGCCAATCCACAGCCACCGGCGTGGCGCGCGCGCTTCACCGTCCGGCAACGCGTAGCGCCCGTCATTGCCGATCGTCCCCGGTTCATAATTCATCTCAGCCACTTTCGCCTCGGCCCGCGCCGCCTACACTGTGTCGCTGTGTTAGCGAAATATATCACTAACCTCAAGGGGGCTTCGTTGCGGAGCGGCGGACTTGCCGTTTTTTCGCGCGATCCGCAACCCATCGTCGGAGGCGAAATGACCCAAAACGCATGAAAAAGGGGCCGCGCAGCATCATCCGCGCGACCCCTTTGCAGCGTCTCGCCGCCAGCTAGCCAATCAGCGTACGGCGCCGCGCCGGACGAGATTGACGATCGCCAGCAGAATGACGGCGCCGATCAACGAATAGACGAACGTGGCAATACCAATACTCTGATTAATGCCGGTACCGAACAGATAAGAGGCAATCACCGAACCGATGATGCCGACAACAACATTCAGGACAATGCCCTGCTGCGCATCGGTGCGCATCACCATGCTTGCGAGCCAGCCCACCACGCCACCGATGACGAGCCAAATAATGAGTCCGACCATTTTACCCTCCATTGCGCTCGATCGCCGAGCATGGAGGGAAGACTCATTGAGGGGCCGGTTTGTTCCCCGATCTCAGGGGAGTGGCAGCGATCAGTATTTCTGCTGGCGCTCGTACAGCGAGCGATAATGCTGGATCCGCGTCACGCGCAGACCCGGCATGCCCGAGCGATCGATCGCGCGCTGCCAGCCCGCGAATTCCTCAAGCGTCAGATTATAACGCGCGCAGACTTCGTCGACGCTCAGCAGCCCGCCATTGACGGCGGCCACAACCTCAGCCTTGCGCCGCACGACCCAACGCGTCGTCTCGGGCGGCGGGAGCGACTCCAGCGTCAGCGGTTCGCCGAGCGGGCCGATCACCTTTGCCGGGCGGATCTTCTGGTTCTCGATCATTTACAAACCTCGATTGGCGCAAGCGCTCACAAATTGCAGTAACGACCGATAGCAGCCGGACTTGAACACGAACTGAAACGGCGGGGTAAATGGGTTCTTCATTCACCTTGCCAGTTGCTGAGCGCCGCCGCCGTTGCCGCGTTGAACGGCCCGCGTTGCTGGAACAGCGAGCCCTCAACCGAGGTCGGACGATCGATGCGCATCGCCAGCCGCGCCGTCGGGCTGGTCGCCTGGCGCGCGGCGACGCCGACCATCAACACCGCGAAGGAAACCGGCAGCATGGGGCCCGATCGATCGGGTTCCAGACGGCGAAAACCAAGGTTCACAAGCACTTCCACTACAGACTCATCTTGAACCCGGGGTATAGGGGTGCGGGTCTGAAGGTCCGGTAAAGGCCTTGAGCCAAACGCGATTTTCATCGCGGCTTTGCATCGGCGCAGCGCACGCCCTATCTGCGCGGCCATGACCGAAGGCGATTTCCAACTGGGCGCAAACCCCACCGCGCGGCGCATCGTGGTGGCGATGTCAGGCGGCGTCGATTCGTCGGTCGTCGCGGCTTTGGCTGCACGCACCGGCGCCGAGACGATTGGCATCACGCTCCAGCTTTACGATCACGGCGAAGCGGTGGGCCGCGCGGGTAGTTGCTGCGCTGGCCGCGACATCCGCGATGCGCGCGCGGTGTGCGACAAGCTCGGCATCGCGCATTATGTTTTCGATCACGAAACGGCGTTTCGCGAGGCCGTGATCGACGATTTCGCCGATGAATATCTCGCCGGACGCACCCCCATCCCCTGCATCAAGTGCAATATGGGGCCGAAATTCACCGATCTGCTCAAACTCGCGCGCGACCTCGGCGCCGACTGCCTCGCGACTGGCCATTATGTCCGCCGGGTCGAAGGCGAAGGCGGTGCCGAGCTGCACCGCGCGGTCGACCCTGCCCGCGACCAAAGCTATTTCCTGTTCGCAACCACGCCCGCACAGCTCGATTATCTCCGCTTTCCGCTGGGCGGCATGCCGAAGGCGCGGGTGCGCGAGTTGGCCGCCGAAATCGGCCTCGGCGTCGCTGCCAAGCCCGACAGCCAGGACATCTGCTTCGTCCCCGACGGTGATTATGCCCGCCTCGTGAAAAAGCTCCGACCTGAGGCCGAAATCGGTGGCGAGATTGTCGACGAAGCCGGGCGCGTACTCGGCGCGCATAAGGGTCTGATCCACTTCACGGTCGGCCAGCGCCGCGGGCTGGAAATCGGCGGCACGCCCGAGCCGCTCTATGTGATCCGGCTGGAGCCCGAGACTCGGCAGGTCGTTGTCGGCCCCAAGCGCGCGCTGGCTGTCAGCGCTGCGCGACTCGGCGGCATCAACTGGATCGGCGGCGATCATAAGGGACCACTGACCGCCAAGGTGCGCAGCCTCGCCAAGCCGGTGCCCGCTCGTCTCGACGGCGACCGGGTGATCTTCGACGCGCCCGAATATGGCGTGGCGCCCGGCCAAGCGGCGGTGCTCTACGCGGGCGAGCGGGTGCTCGGCGGCGGCTGGATCATGGCGACCGAACGCGCCGAAGCGGCGTTCGCCTAGCTTTCGGCCATCCGGTTGCGCGCGGCTTCGCGGTTGCCGGTCGCTGGCACCAGCCCCTTGGCCTTGCCGAGGCCGAACGCTGGCAAGTCGTTGTACAGCGTCTCGCTCGCCCCGGCGCGCACGACATAGGTTTCGTGGAAGATGCCAACCGCGTCATTGTCCTTGGTCGCGCGGTTGAAGGCAGTCCAGGCGGGGCGGTGCGCTTTGCCGGCGTCGGCAGCATAGGCCTCCAGCGCGTCGAACGATGCCCAATATTGGATCAGCACCGGCTGGCGCGGCGATTTCCAGCACATTTCATAGGCCAGAAAACCGCTGTCGGGGTCGCGGTGCAATTCGCCGAGCATCGCGCCCATTGCCCGAAACACCGGCAGCCATTTACCGACCGCAAACAGCCGATTAACGCGCATGCCGATGATGAACACCGCGATGTCGCCGCTGTGATTGGCGGTCATCCGTCCGGGTATGATGTCGGCCATGGCGGCTCCTCGTTTCAGGGGACCTTGAGCGGCGCGCCCTTGAAGGGTTCCGCTTGGCAGCCGAGCACGGGGTCGAAGCGTACCGAGCGCGACGCCAATAGCGGGACATAGGCCGTGACGGTCTTGAGCTTCGGATCATCCTTCAGGCTGATCTGCTCCATCCCCGGCTCGAAATCCTTGTAGCAGCTCTTCAGGTCGCGATTGCCGATGTAGCGGCACGCACACGCGACGCGCGCGCCATAGCCGACGCCGAGTTCGATCTGCGGCGTGATCGAGCGCGCATAGGCCCAGGCCGCGATTAGCCCTGCGAAAAAGATCAAAAGCGCGCCGAAGCCAATGCGTCTTGCCATCATGGGGGCGCACTCTATCCTGCCGCCGATGCAACGCAAGCTCGCCCTGCCCGCCCTCGCCGCACTCACGCTAATCGGCAGTGCGACGCCGGTCGCCGCCTCAGCGGACGATGTGCTGAGCCCCCTCTTCGCCGCTGATCAGGGCGACACGCGCGGGGCGATCCTGATCGAAGACGGCAAGGTGATCGCGAAGCGCTATGCACCGGGCTATTCGGACACCAATCGCTTCATCAGTTGGTCGACCGCCAAGACAATGACCGCGATGCTGGTCGGCGAGCTGGTAAGCGACGGCAAGCTCCAACTCGACGCGCCCGCGCCGATCGCCGAATGGCAGACTCCCGGCGACCCCCGCGCGAAAATTACGCTGCGGCAGTTGCTGCAAATGTCGTCGGGGCTGAAGCACACCGAAGTCGGCAAGCCGGTCGAGGCCAGCGACACCAACCAAGTGCTGTTCGTCAGCGGCACCGGCAACATGGCCGCCCGCGCGATCGGCCAGCCGCTCGAAGCCAAGCCGGGCGAGAAGTTCGAGTACAGCTCGCTGACGACGATCATCCTCGCCGAGATCGTGACGCGCACGCTGACCGACAGCCGCGATCCGAAGACGCGCGCCAAGGCGTACCGCGATTTCGCCTTCGAACGGCTCTACACCCCGGCGGGTGCGGCTGGTGTCGTGCTCGAATTCGACGGCGCGGGTACGCAAATCGGCGGGTCGCTGATCCATTTGTCGCTGCCCGATTTTGCGCGTGTCGGCGGGTTGCTGCTCGATGGCAAGGGCGCCGATGGTAGCCAAGTCCTCGCCCCCGACTGGCTCGCCTTCATGAAGACGCCGTCGCCGACGAAAGCGATCTACGGCGGCCAGACCTGGCTCAACCGCTTCTCTGCCGATGGGAAGGGGCCCGCAATCGCGTCGATGAACGGCCATCTCGGCCAATATGTGCTGACCTTCCGGGGCACCGGCCGCGACGGCAAGCCGCATGCCTATGTGCTGGTGCGGCTCGGCAACACCCGCGAGGACAAACTCGACGTGGTTGAGCATGCGGCGGGGAAGATCGCCGAGGGGCTGGTGCCGGGCGGCAACTAAGAAGCCCAGTACCCGTTCGTCCCGAGCGAAGTCGAGGGGCGGGCACCAAGCGATTCGCCCCGCGCCCGTGTCTCGACTGCGCTCGACACGAACGGCAGTCTTTAGATTGCGGTCACCGCTTCTTCGCCGCCCAAGCCTTCGCCTGCACATTCGACAGCTCAACCAGATTGCCCATCACGACCGGCATGTCGATCAGGTGCAGCCCCCAATCGGGCAGGATCTTGTTGAGGATCACGACATCGCCCGCGATCGTGTCGGTGCGCGGGTCGGCGGGGTCGGCGTTCACGGTGACCGCGAGATAGCTGAACTTGCCGCGGCGCACGCATTCGGCCGACACCAGGCCCGGCGCCTTGACGAAGGGGGTCGTCACCGTCGGGCCATCCT
This sequence comes from uncultured Stakelama sp., assembly GCA_964449575.1. Lineage (GTDB taxonomy): Bacteria > Pseudomonadota > Alphaproteobacteria > Sphingomonadales > Sphingomonadaceae > Sphingomonas. The sequence goes on along the minus strand of CAYUYZ010000004.1, from coordinate 124,661 downwards.
TGACCCACGGCGCCTGGATACCGCTGCCGAGGCCCGCCCCGCGCGTGCCGAGGTAATTGTCGGTCACGGCCTTGCCACCGGCAAGCGCCGCCGGATTGGTGCAGGCGGCGATCATGCCGGGCTGCTCGACGACGCCGAAGCGGCTGGTCGCGGGCGGCGGCGCATCGGCGCGGAAGGTGACGTAAGTGATCAGGCACCCGGTCTGCTTGGCCGAGGTGCAGAGCGGAAATGCCTTCAAGTCACCGCCGACCGTCTTGCCCTCCGGCACGGCGACATTGGTGCCGAGCAGCATCGCCGAGATGATGCGCGCACTCACCGGCTTGCCGTCGATCTCCTGCGCGATCAGCTCCTTGAGCATGCCAGAACCCTGGCTGTGCCCGATCAGCACGACGCCGCGCCCCTTGTTCTCAGTCGCGAGATAATGATCCCAGGCGGCCTTCACATCGCCATAAGCCATGGCGCGATCGGCGGAAAATGCGCCGCCGCCCATCACGGTGCGCAGGGCGCCGAGCGTGATCTGGCGATAGAGTGGCGCGAACACCCGGCAATATTTGGCGAAGCGTGCGGCCTGGAAGGTCGCGACGGTGCGCTCCTCCAGCCCGGCGTTCATGTCGCTGTTCGGCGTCGGATCGAGCGAGACGGTGGGATAGACGTAGAAACAGTCGAACTTGGGGTCGGCGGCGGCTTTGAATGGCTCGACCGTTTGGGTGCCGTTGGCCGCGACGATGGTCGCATCCTGATTGGCCGCGCAGGCATCGGCGCGGCCGGGGAGGCACAGCCATGTCGCTTTGTCGGCATAGTCGGGCTTGGGCGCGGCGGCCGGTGCGGTCTGCGCATACGCCGGCATCGCCATGAAGGCGGCGGCCACGAAGGCGGCGATCGAAAGCTTCATGCATCCCTCCTCTTTTTATTTGGCGCGACCATAGCGCGGCTGTCGCGCAGGTCGAGGGGGGTCAAAGCGGGTAGAGCGCGCCCGCGATCCAGCGGCCTTCGCCGCGCAGCACGCTCCACGCGCGCGCCGCCGCGCGGCTGTCCATCGGCTCGATACCGATCCCGCGCGCCTCGAGCGCGGCAACCAGCGCGCGCGGCGGCAGGATCAGGTCTGCGCCCGTCCCGAGCAGGATGAACTCCGGTAGAGGATCGAGCGCCAACAGCGGCGCGAGCGCGGCTTCGTCGAGCGCCTCCACCCGCGGCGGCGCCCAGCCATCGGCGCGCTTGGGCGTGATCAGCAACGCGGTGTAGATATTGTCGTCGACGCGAAAGCCACCGCGCGCGAATCCCTGAATCAGCGGCCCGTCGCCGCCCCCCTCGCGCGCGAGCTTCACTTGTCGATTGGGCCGATCCGCTCGGCGCCCGACATCGGTGACGCCTTGCCCGGCGGCGGCGCGACCGGCTCGGCGCGCAGGCCCAGCGTGATCAGCAGCGACGACGACACATAGATTGACGAATAGGTACCGACGATCACACCCAGGATCATCGCCGCCGTAAAGGCGCGCAGCACCGGCCCGCCGAAAAGCAGCAACGCGACCAGCGCGATCAGAATTGTCAGCGAGGTCATCACCGTGCGCGGCAAGGTTTCATTGACCGACAGATCGACGATCTCGCGCATGTCCATCTTGCGATAGCGGCGCATGTTCTCGCGGATGCGGTCGTCGATCACGATCTTGTCGTTAATCGAATAGCCGATGATCGTCAGCACCGCCGCGACGATATTAAGGTCGAATTCGAACTGGCTGATCGCGAAAAAGCCGAGCGTCATCAGCACGTCGTGGACGATCGCGACGACAGTCGACACGCCGAACTGCCATTCAAAGCGCAGCATCGCGAACAGGCCGATGCCGACAACCGCGAGGATGACCGCCAAAATGCCTTTCCAGATCAGCTCGTTCGACACCTTGCCCGACACCGCGTCCTGCTTCGAGAAGCGCGCGTCGGGGAATTTGGCATGGATCGCCGCTTGGACTTTCTTGACGACGGCTTCGGTCGCGCCCTTGTCGTCGCTCTTGGGCGGGGGCAAGCGGATCGACACGGTGTTGCCGTCGCCATAGGGCTGGAGCCGCACTTCACCCAGACCCAGATCATCGACCGTCTTGCGCAAGGTTTCGATGTCGGGCGATTTGCCGAATTTTTCCTCGATCGTCAGCCCGCCGACGAAATCGACGCCCAGATTGAGCCGGAACAAGAGCACGCACACGATCGCGCCGATCGACAGCAACGTCGTCAGCCCGAACGCCCAATAGCGCAAGGAAACAAAGGCGATGTTGGTGTTGTCGGGGACGAGTTTCAAAAGCCGCATGGGATCAGCCGATCAAATGTTGAGCGAAGCAGGCCGCGCGCGGCGCAGCCACAGCACCACGAGCATCCGCGTGAAGACGACGGCGGTGAACACCGACGTGACGATGCCGATCAGCAGCACGACGGCAAAGCCCTTCACGGGTCCCGAGCCGAGCAGCAACATAATCACGCCCGAAATCGCGTGGGTGACATTCGCTTCGAAAATCGTCCGGCTCGCTTCCTTATAGCCGAGCTCGACCGACTGGAGCACGCTGCGCCCGCGCCGTTGCTCCTCACGGATGCGTTCGTTGATCAGCACATTGGCGTCGACCGCCGTCCCGATCGTCAGCACGAACCCCGCAATGCCCGGCAAGGTCAGCGTCCCGCCGATCACCGCGAGCACGCCGAGAATGATCAGCACGTTGATGACGACCGCGATATTCGCATAGACGCCGAACCGGCCATAAGTGACCAGCATGAAGATGATCACCGCGACCGTGGCAATGATCGAGGCGGTGATGCCGGCGTGGATCGAATCGGCGCCGAGTTCGGGGCCGACAGTACGTTCCTCGACGACTTTGAGCCCGATCGGCAGCTTGCCCGAGCTGAGCGCGATCGCGAGTTCGTTCGCCGATTTGACGCTGAACGACCCTTCGATAATCCCCGAGCCGCCCAAAATCGGCGTCTGGATGTTCGGCGCCGAAATCACCTGACCGTCAATCACGACCGCAAAACGGCGGCCGACATTTTCCTGCGTCACCTTGGCAAATTTGGTGCCGCCTTCGGTGTTGAAGGCGAATTCGACGATCGGCGAATTATCTTCCTGCTTATAGGACTGCTTGGCGCTCACCAGCTGGTCGCCAGTGATGATGGCGCGCCGCTGGACGACGATCTTCGCGCCCTTGCCGCCTTCGACATAGGGCAGTGCCTGCGTCCCGGGCGGCAGAATGCCGCCGTCGACATAGGGGATATTCTCGACCATTTTGAATTCGAGCTTGGCGGTCTTGCCGAGCAGATCCTTCAGCGCCTGCGGGTCGTTCAGCCCCGGCACCTGCACGACAATGCGGTTGGCGCCCTGGCGCACGATCGTCGGTTCGCGCGTGCCGAGCTTGTCGATGCGGATGCGCACGACATCGGTCGCGGTGTTCATCGCGTCGTTGATCGCTTGCGTGGTGCCCGCCGCCGTCGGCTTCATCACCACCCGCGTTGCATCGACGAAGGTCAGGTCCCAGTCGCGCTGCCCGGTCAACCCGACACCGGCGGTCAGTTTGTTCAACCGCTCGCGCGCGGCATCGAGCTGCGTCACGTCGCGCAGCAGGAAGCTCAACTGCCCATTGTCGGTCGAGACTTCGCCAATGTCGATCTTGGGGCTGCCCGATTGCATTTCGTTGAGAATGCGCTCGCGCATCGCGTCGATCCGCGTCTTGACCAGCTCATCGGCATTGGCTTCGAGCAGCAAATAGCTGCCGCCGGCCAGATCGAGCCCGAGCGCAACGCGCCGGTGCGGAAAATCGCCCCAGCTGTCGGTGACCTTTTCGGGCAGGAACGTCGGCACCGCCAGCAGCATCAGCGCCACGAGCAGCGCGACGATCGACGTTACCTTCCAGCGCGGAAAATCGAGCATGGCTCAGTCGTTCGCGGGCTTGGCGGCGCCTGTCGTGGCGACCGATGCGATCGTCGCCTTGACGACGCGCACACGCACGCCCTGCGCGATTTCGACTTCGGCGACGCGGTCGTCGACCTTGGTCACTTTGCCGATGATGCCGCCAGCCGTGGTGACTTCGTCGCCCTTCTTCACGGCGTTCACGGCATCCTGCAGCGCCTTCATGCGCTTTTGCTGGGGCCGGATCATCAGGAAGTAAAAGGCGATGAAGACAAGGAACAGCGGGGCGATACTGATCAGCGAACCCAATCCATCGGCACCGGCGGCGCCTCCGGCGGTCTGGGCAAAAGCGGGGGATGCAAACATGCACGTCCTGAACTGGCTGGAGCGGCAGGGTCAAAATGACCCGCCCATTAAGTGGCGCGCGCTATCACGCACTTGCCTACACTGCAACAAAGGAGCGACAGCTTGGCTAGGGCTGGACGGCGAAGGCGCGCTCGATCCAGCGATGCGCAGCGCGGATCGGTGGCAGGCGGCGGATGTCGCGGTGGGTGAGCAGCCACACCGGGCGCGGCGGCAACGCGAACGGTACTTTGACAGGTACCAGCCCGGCGCGCGCAGCAGCGCGTACCGGCAGCAACGCCACACCCCCGCCCGCCGCACAGGCATTGATCAGCGCGCGTGTGCTGCCCGACCGCAGTATCACCGCGCCGGTCAGCCCTTGTGCTGCCACCCAGTCGAGCTCGGCGATCCGCCCATAGCTATCGTCATAGATGAGGAGCTGCGCGTCGCTGAGCCCGATCATGCTGGGGTCGCGGCCGTCGAGCCACGCCGCGCTGGCAAAGCAGCCGAGCGGCACCTCGCCGATCTTTTGCGCGATCAGGCTCGGCTCGGTCGGGCGGCTCATGCGGATCGCCAGATCGGCTTCGCGCGCGGCCAGGCTGACGACTTCGCCCTGAGCACGCAATGTAACCGTCAGATCGGGCGCCGCGCGCCACAAGTCAGGCAGCAGCGGCGCCAGTATTTCGCTAACGACAAATTCGGTCGCCGAGATTGTCACGCTGCCCCCGTGCGCCGATGCCTTCAGCGCCGCCGCCGCCCGATCGATTCGGTCCGCCTGTTCGACGATCGGCCCGGCCAGCGCGGCAATCCGCTGGCCCTCCGCCGTTAGACGAACGCCGTTGGCGCGACGATCAAGCAGCCGAAGCCCAAGCGCCGCTTCGAGTGAATCGAGTCGGCGGGCAATCGTCGATACCGCGACATCGGCATGGGTGGCGACCGCACTCAGCGAGCCGCGCCGGTCGAGGTCGAGCAGTGTCCTGAGTGCCTGGACGTCCATCTCACCTCTTGTGTTTTGCGCAATTGGCAAATCCGTATCGCATCATCTCGGCTAGCGCGCAACCGGCAAGCGGGCGCATCAAGCAACTCCCAACTGAAGGTAACGCCATGAAGATCATCCCATTGTTCGCTGCCTTGGCTTGCGCCGCACTGCCAATCGTCACGCTCGCCGAGACTGTTCCAGCCACGGCACCGGCACGCGTCGCGGTCGTCGTCGACATCGCCACACCGGCGGGCATTTCCGACGACAAAATCCGCGCCGTCATGGCTCAGCAAACCGCGCAATATGCGCAAGTCCCCGGGCTGGTCCGCAAATATTTCACGATTCGGCCCGGTCATTTCGGCGGCATCTATTATTGGTCGAGCAAGGCGGCGGCCGAGGCTTGGTTCAACGACGGCTGGCATGCGCGGGTGAAGGCAACCTATGGCACGCCGGGCGAAGTCACTTATTACGACGTCCCCGTCGCCGTCGATGGCGTCAAGCCGTGATACGCCAATTGACTTTCGCTGCCCCCGGCAAGGTCGAATGGCGCGAGACCGCAGCGCCCGCACTATCGAGTGACGGCGCCGCGATCATCCGGCCGATCGTGCTGGGGCGCTGCGATCTCGATGTTGCCTTTGTTCAAGGCGCCTTTCCGCTCGCCCCCGGCGAGCCGATCGGCCACGAGATGATCGGCGAAGTTGTCGACATCGGCGATGGCGTGACATCGGTGGTGCCGGGTCAGCGGGTGATCGTGCCGTCACAGATCAGTTGCGGTGCTTGCCGCAACTGCCGACGCGGCTTTACCGGGCGGTGCCAGTCGGTGCCGTTTGGCGCAGGCTTCGGGATGGGGCGGCCGGGCGACTTCGGCTGCGCGGCGGCCGACCTCGTCCTAGTACCTTATGCCGATGCGATGCTGTTGCCGCTGCCGCACGGCGCCGATCCGATCGCGATGATCGGCGCCGCCGACATGGCCGCCGACAGTTGGCGCGCGGTCGCCCCTCAGCTCGCCGAACGCCCCGGCGCAAGCGTGCTGGTGATGGGCGGCTCGGCAAGCGTGATCGGCGTCTATGCGGCGGGACTCGCCGTCGTGCTTGGTGCCGGGCGGGTCGATTATGCCGATGACGATCCGGCACGGCTCGCGGCGGCCAAAGCCTATGGCGCGACGACGATCCAGCTCCCTGGCGAAATTGCCGACCAATATGAGATTGTCGTTGACGCGCGCGGCACGCCCGAAACGCTGATCCAGGCGATCCGTGCCACCGAACCAGAAGGCTTGCTGACGAGCGTGACGATCCACCTTGGCGCCGTTACACCGCTGCCGATGATGGAAATGTATCACAAGGGCATTTTTTTGCGCACCGGCCGCGCCAATGTGCGCACCAGCATCCCGCCGGTGCTCGATTGCTGCGCACATGGCTTTGCGCCCGATCGGATCGCGACAACGCTCTACGGCTTCGACGATGCACCGGCTGCGTGGATGGATGATGCCTTGCGCACGGCGGCTGCCCGTGATTGAGTCGCCGTCCGGCTTCGCGCGGCATTTCCGCCAAAGCCCGCTCACCGATCCGTGGGAGCCTTTGTGGTCGATGCGCGACGGCGACGCGTTCGTGCTCGCGCTCGAAATTGCAGGCCCGCACACCAACAGCCGGGGCATGGCGCATGGCGGCTTGATCGCCGCGCTTGCTGACAATGCGATGGGCCTGGCGTGCGTGCTCGCGACCGAGGGGCTCGGCGGCGTCGTCACCGCCAACCTGTCGGTCGATCTGACCGGCAGCGCGCGGATTGGTGACTGGCTGGAATTCCGCGCGGTGCCGGTGCGGGTCGGGCGCAGTCTGGCCTTCGCTGAATGCGTAGTCACCGCGCCCGACCGGCTGGTCGCCCGCGCGCGCGCCGTATTCAGCGTGCCCAGACCCGATGCCAGCGCATCAGGCGGCTAGCCAAGCGGCAAGGCAAGCCGCGCGACAAAGCCCCCGTCCGGGCGATTGGCAAGCGTGAGCGTGCCGCCATGTTCAGTGGCGAACCGGCGCGCAATCGCAAGGCCGAGGCCAACGCCGCCATCGCTCGGCCGGGCCTGATCAAGGCGGACGAAGGGCTCGGCGAGAGTCGGCAGCAATGCGGCTGGCACCCCCGATCCCCGATCAGCGACCTCGACAATGGCCTGCGCGTCCAACACGTCCACGGTAACGTCGATCGGCGCGCGCCCATGCAACTCGGCATTGCGCAACAGGTTGACGAGGACCCGGTCGAAGGCAAGCAGCCGGACGACGATATGGGGCGGCGGCACGGCAACCACGGTGAGGCGCGCCACACTGGCCTGGGCTTCAATCGCGGCGGCAACGGCTTGGGCAACATCGATCCGCACCGCTGTCTCGGTGTCACGCCCGCGACCAAAGGCGAGAAACTGGCCGAGCATCTGGTCCATGCGATCAAGCTGCCGCTCGATCATCGCTTCGTCTTCGGGCGCCCCGCCGGGGCGGAGCGCTAGCGCAAGCCGGATCTTGGCGAGCGGTGTTTTCAGATCATGGCTGATGCCCGCCAGCATCATCGTCCGGTCGGCATCCTGCGCCGCAAGGCGCCGCGCCATATCATCGAACGATCGCGCAAGCCTTGCGATCTCGGACGGACTGTCAGCCGCCAGGCCATCAAGCGCGCTGGGATCGGGCATCGCGTCAACGGCCTGGGCGAGCCGGATCAGCGGGCGGTTGACGCGACGCTGGAGCACCGTACCGGCGATCAGCGCCAGCACCAGCGACGTCACCAGCGATCCGATCAGCGTGCCATTCGGGGCAAAGCCCGCCGGGGCATCCACCGACACCCAATAAAATTCGCCCCCCAATTTCAGCCGCACCCACAGCGGCATCGATCCGCCACCGCGCCAGAACACCGCGTCGGCCATCCCCAGATCACGCGCCAACGCGCGCAGCACAGTGCGCTCGAGCAGGCTGGCGCGACCGCCGGTGCCGACCGGTGGGGCGCTGCCGGGGCGGACATGCATTTCCCCGCTGCGGTTGATTCGCGCGATCAGCGCTGCGCGCTCGGGTGGCGCGAGCGCGTCGATCGTCGTGCTGATCGCCGCGATATTATGCGCCATGATCGCCGCAATCCGATCAGCCTGCGGGCGCAGGATGAACAGTGCGAACAGCAGCACCGTGATCGCCTGGCTGACCAGTACGATCGTCGCCATCAGCGCGATGTTGCGCGCGAGCAGCGACTTCAGCACCGGTCGACGCCAGTCAACACATAGCCGACGCCCCACACGGTCCTGATCCACGCCGGGTCGGCAGGATCGTCGCCGAGCGCCTTGCGTAGCCGCGTGACCTGAACATCAATTGCACGGTCGGTGACTTCGGCATCACGACCCAGCGCACGATCGATTAACTGGGCGCGACTGAGCGGCCGGCCCGCACTCGCGACCAGCGCGGCAAGCAAAGCGAACTCGCGCGACGACAAGATTACCGGCGCCCCGTCGCGCGTCAGCGTCATCGCGCCGATATCGATCTGGAACGGCCCGAAACGATAACATTGCCCGCGCTCGGGCGCCGCGCGGGGGCCCGTGCGGCGCAAAATCGCGTGCAGCCGCGCCACCAGCTCGCGCGGGGTGAAGGGTTTGGCGAGATAATCATCGGCGCCCATTTCCAGCCCGATGATGCGATCAACCGGATCACCGCGGGCGGTGAGCATCAGAATCGGCACATCTTCACCGGCAGCACGCAGCCGTCGGCAAATCGCCAGCCCATCCTCGCCCTTCATCATGAGATCGAGCACCAGCGCATCAGCCGGTTCGCGATGCATCATCGCGTCAAGGGCCGCGCCGTCGGCAGCCGCCCGCACTGCAAAGCCATGCTCGCCAAGAAAACGCTGGATCAATGCGCGCAACTCGGCGTCGTCATCGATCACGATAATGCGGTGCGGGCGCTGCGTCATGCAGCAGGACCATCGCCAGAACGGCGGCGGGCGCAAGCCATGCGCGTTACGAAATGTTACGCGGCCCACCGCTGTAACACGCCGTAACATCTGCGCTTCAGCGCGACATAAGCGTGCAACGCCTTGAGCGGCAAAAACACGTCAGCGGCACGGCAATCAGGCCCTGCCCAGTTGCTTCAAGGAGTTTCGCAATGGCCAAGTTTTCAATGTTGATCCCGCTGATGATCGGCGCAACGGTGTTCGCTTCGGTTGCGGCCGATGCGCAAAGCCGTGGACGCGTGCGCACCCCGAACGGCGTTGCCGCGGGTGCGACCGGCCCCAATGGCACCGTCGTGCGCGGCCGCGGCGCGGTGCGCAACCCCGATGGCTCGGTCACAACCGCCAGCGGCGGCGCCTATCAGACCGCCAATGGTCAGGGCGCGCGCGGTGCAACGACGACGGTCAATCCCGACGGCTCGGCAACGCGTCGCGGCGGTTTTGCGGCGCAGGGCACGCGCGGCAGCGCTGCCAGCAGCGGCAGCGTGACCCGCAACGCCGATGGCACTTATTCGGGCGGCCGCACCACGTCGGCGACCAGTGCCACCTCGGGCAATAGCTATAATGGCTCGACCCAGATCGACCCGGCAACGGGCAAGCCGGTGCGCAGCGGCACCTGCACCAACGCGAGTGGCGAAGTCATCGCCTGCCCGCGCTGAGCCCGTGGCGGCCCCGGACGCGCTACCCCCTCCTCCCGCGTCCGGGGTCCTTCGCCCGACTATTGCTTGCATCACCGCGCCAAGCTGCTTATGCGCCAGCCCCTCGGTCGGGACGTAGCGCAGCCTGGTAGCGCATCACACTGGGGGTGTGGGGGTCGCAGGTTCGAATCCTGTCGTCCCGACCAACTGACCCATCGCCCCTAAGCACCCTGCCCTGGGCAATCGGTAGGTTGCTTCCAGCCATGCAGACGGGCGACCCCAACAGGTCGCTGTCATCGCACATTGGCCAGACGGCGTTGCATCGCCATTGCACTCCGTCCCAATCAAATGACCCATGCTCCTTACAGCAGCTTGCGGCTGCGCTATCGGCATCGCGACTGTCAGAAAATTAACCATATTCGGTGCATGAACTGCGGCGTTCGGCGCGAAAGGGGCGCGATCCGGACTTCAGTGGGGTGGGTAGCGCATTGGCCAGCTTTGTCGAATTACAGCGCGGCAGTGCGACACGCGTGCCTTTGGCGCCCTTGACCCCGGTCGAGCATGCGCCCGACGCCGACTTCGATCGCTTCGCCGAAATCGCTGCCGAACACTTCGGCGTACCGATTGCGATGGTCTCGCTGATCGAAAAGGACCGGCTGCGCCTGAAGGCCTGTATCGGCATGGCCATTGATGATGCGCCCGACGAGCTGATCTTTTGCGAACACGCGCTGAGCGATGGTCCCGGCACCGTGATGGTGGTCGAGGATGCCGTGCAGGACTCGCGCTTTGCGGCGACGCCGCTCGTCGTCGGTGCGCCAGGCGTCCGCTTCTATTCGGGCACGACGCTCACTGCCGCCGATGGCCAACCGGTCGGCGTGCTGTGCATCATCGATACCAAGCCGCGCTGCCGCCCAGGATCGGCCGATCTGCGCTTTTTGCAGACGCTGGGTAAACTCGTTGTCGACCAGCTCGAACTGTCACGCGCGCGCGCCGAGCTCGAAGAGCAGCGGCGGCTGATGGGCATCGCTGAAGCAATGGCTGGTGTTGGCCACTGGCGCTTCGACGTCGCGACGCAACGCGTCACCGGGTCCGACGAAGTGTTTCGCATCTTTGGCTTGCCCGTCGACACGAACGTGCCCGATTTCTCCAAGATCATGTCGCTTTATCACGAAGACGACCGCGCGATGCTGATCAAGGCGATCGATCGTTCGATCGCCACCGGCGAGGGGTATGAATTCACGCTGCGTATCCAGCGGCCCGATGGCAAGACGCGCCACACGCTCACCAAGGCCGAATGCGCACGCGACGCCAATGGCCAGGTGATATCGATCTTCGGGCTGTTCCAGGACATCACTGACCAGCATCTTGCGGCGCTCGCACTCACCGAAAGCGAGCATCGCTATCGGCTGCTCGCCAGCAATGTCAGCGATGTGATCTCGGTCTATGGCGTCGATGGACGGTTCCGCTACATGTCGCCCTCGGTTGAGGAACTGCTCGGCTATCGGCCCGAAGATCTGGTCGGCCATAGTCCCTTTGAATATATCTTGCCCGAAGATCACGCGCACGTGGCCCAGGCCTTTGCCGCGCACGCCGTCCAAGGCGATCGCATGACGATCGAGTATCGCGTGCGCGCGAAAGACGGTCGCGTTCGCTGGCTGGAGGCCAAACCACGCTTCCACCGCAATGCCGAAGGGCACATCATCGAAATCTCCGATTCGGTGCGCGATGTGACCGAACGCCATGAGCGCGAAGCCGCTTTGCGCCAGGCACGCGCCGATGCCGAAGCCGCAGCCCGCGCCAAGAGCACGTTCCTCGCCAATATGAGCCACGAGATCCGCACACCAATGAACGGCGTGATCGGCTTTACCGACCTGCTGCTCGCCGAACCACTCACCGTTACGCAGCGCGAAAAAGTACAGATGATCGCCGATTCGGGCGCTGCGATGATGCGTCTGCTCAACGACATCCTCGATCTGTCGAAGATTGAGGTCGGCCAGATGATGATCGGTTGCCACGCGCTCGATATCCGCCAGCTACTCCAGAATTGCGCGACGCTGATGAAGCCGCTCGTCGACCAAAAGGGCCTGACGATCATGACGGCGGTCGCTGATCGCGTGCCGCAAACCATTTTGGGCGATGATTTGCGGTTGCGGCAGGTGATCCTCAATCTGATCGGCAATGCCGTCAAATTCACCGACGAAGGCGCGATCATGGTCGCGGTGTCGCTCGGCGTCGATGGCGATCAGGACATGATCGAAGTCGCGGTCACCGATACCGGCATCGGCATTGCGCGCGACCATCAACAGGCCATTTTCGCCGAATTCGTGCAGGCCGACGAAACCACCGCCCGACGCTATGGCGGATCGGGCCTGGGGCTGGCGATCAGCGCCGAGCTGGTCCGGCTGATGGCCGGTACGATCACGCTCGACAGCACACCCGATGTCGGCACGACGGTGCGATTCTGCATTCCGCTGCTGATTGGGCGCGACGCCGACGTGCCCGCGAGCAGCGTGCCCGATGCGGGCGCCATCATTGCCCGACCGTCCGGCGCCAACCGCCTGCTGGTGGCCGAAGATCATCCCGTCAACCAGCAGCTAATCCGCGCGATGCTCGCCAAGCTCGGGATCATTCCCGACATCGTCGTCGACGGCGCAGCGGCAACGCAGCGCGTGTTGGCAGCGGTTGCTGCAGGCGCGCCTTATGACCTGGTGCTCATGGATATCCAGATGCCGGTCTGCGATGGCCTCGAAGCGACTTGCGCGATCCGCGCCAATGGAATCGATGCGGCCACGCTGCCGATCGTCGCACTGACCGCCAACGCCTATGCAGCCGACGTTGATCAGTGCCTTGCGGCCGGGATGCAGGATCATCTGCCCAAGCCGGTCACGATGGCAAGCCTGTCGGCAATCGTTGCGCGCTGGACCGCGTCGCATTCAGACCGCGCCTCCCAACCAAGGGCGATCTGCGCATGACGCCGCTCGCCATCGCCCAGTCAGGAAGGCACGTCTTCGTTGATGTCGCGCTTGATTACGACAAGCTTGAAGACTTGCGGTCGTCGATCGGTGGCGCGGCACTCGGCGCGCTGCTCGATCTGATGCTGCAGGATATTCCGCCACGCGTCGGCGTGATTCTCACCGCGCTCGCATCATCGCAACCCCGGCTGGCGGCGAGCCAGGCGCATGCCTTGCGCGGGGCGGCTTCGGGGATCGGCGCACAGGGCCTCGCCGAGGCATGCCGCGCGATCGAGCGGCTCGACCATGCAGGCCCGTCGCCCATGCGCTTCGCCTGGATTGCCGAACAGGCGTGCACCGGGCTACGGCGCGTCCGCGATCAGCTGTCGGCGTCGACTTCGAGCGACTGAAGCGCGAGGATCGCCTGGGTGCGATTGGTGACGCCGAGTTTGCGGAAAATCTGTGCGAAATGCGTCTTCACCGTCGGCTCGCTGAGGCCGAGTTCATAGGCGAGTTGCTTGTTCGCGCTACCGCTCGCGGCGGCCCGCAGCACGCGCAGTTGCGCGGCCGACAAATCGGCGATTCGCGCGGCTGCATCCGGGATTGCGGGCTGCGCGGGCGCCTGAAAAGCTTCGGGCGGAAACACCTGCCCGCCCGCCAGCAGCGCACGGATCGCGCTGATCATCGCGCTCATCGGCGCGCTCTTGGCGATATAGCCGCTCGCACCGTGGCGCATTGCCTGTTGCATCGTCGCGGGCGCGTCGTTGCTGCTGACGATCGCAATCGGCGTCCCGGGCTGCGCCTTCGACATCGCGAGCAAGCCGACAAAGCCTTGCGTATCGGGCAATTTCAGATCGAGCAGGATCAAATGGAACCGCTCGCGCGATGCAAGGTCCAGAGCCTCCGACAGGCTTTCGACATGGTTGGTCTGCGCGTCAGGCACGATCTGACGCGCCGCCATGCTCAGCGCGGCGGCACAGATCGGATGGTCATCGGCAATCAAAATGTTAACGGCCAAGCGATTGTCTCCTGCGATCGTCCTAAATGGCGTAGATTACTTTCGCATTCACAATAATCCGAATCGGACCTTAGCGGACCCATTTTGGGGCGTACAACGTCGCGGTCGCCACGCAAAACTGCGATTCTTGGTGGATCATCCCTCTAGCCGGTGTTCGCGGCGCCAATCCCTCATCCCTTAGTATGGTTACCCATCCAAAGGGGGACATCCCAACCATTCGTTTAACTATTGCCGCCCAAAGAGCCGCTCATGACAAAGCGCACTCTTCTTCCGCGGGCCCAGCGCCCCACCATCACCTGGCCGGGCGTTCGGATCGGCTTGCTCGCAACCTCCGGCCTTGGGCTGTTGGGCGCCGCCGTTCCCGCATCAGCCGAGCTGACGCGCGCCGGTGTCGTGATCAACAACACGGCGACGGCAAGCTTCGACGATCCGACAGGTACAACCACAACGGTGCAATCGAACACCGTGTCGCTGCGCGTCGACGAGCTGCTCGACGTGGCGGTCGCCAGTGCCAATTCGGGCGACGTCGCGACGCGGCCCGGCGCGCAGGCCGAAGTGCTCACCTTCCGCGTGACCAATGCCGGCAATGGCGACGAGAATTTCCGGCTGACCGCAAATGGTGCGATCGGCGGCAATGCCTTTACCCCCGTCGTCGTGCGCATCGCGATCGATAGCGACGGCGATGGCCTGTACGATCCGGCCAAGGACGCGGCCTATGTCCCCGGCACCAACGACCCGTTGATCGCGCCCGAATCGGCCGTCACTGTCTTCGTCATCGCCAATATGCCAGCAGGGCTGGGCGACGCTGCCCGCGCCGCGATCTCGCTGCAGGCCCAGGCCGTTACCGGCACTGGCCCGGCCGGCACGAGCTTTGCCGGACGCGGGACCGGCGGTGGCGACGCCATCACCGGCGCGACCACCGCCGACCGCGCCGCCAGCGGCTATTTCCGGATCAGCGCGGCGAGCGTCGACATCGTCAAATCGGCGACCGTCGCCGATCAATATGGCGGCACGGCGCCCATCCCCGGCGCGACGATCACCTATAAGCTGGTCGCGCGCACTACCGGATCGGGCAGCCTCACCAATCTGCGGCTTGGCGACGTGATCCCCGACGGCACCAGCTATCTCGCCGAATCGCTTGACCTGGACGGCGCCAAGCTGACCGATGCCGTTGATGGTGACGCAGGCAGTTTTGCCCCCAACAAGGTGTCGGCCGCGCTGGGCACCGTGGCTGGCGGCGCGCAGCATGTGCTGACCTTCAAAGTCAAGATCAACTAGTGGAGATTCCGATGAAATTCGCCCCCGTCGCGGTTATCGCCCTGTCGCTGTCGAGTGCTGCTTTCGCGGCGCAGTCGGTTGAACTGAGCAGCAAGATCCAGGTCGAGCGTACCGTCACTGTCGCTGGCAAGCAACGCACGGTGCTGGCCGATCCCAAGCCGGTCTTTCCGGGTGATCGGCTGGTCATCACGATCAACTATCGCAACGCGACCGGCAAGCCGGTGAACGATTTCGTCGTCAATAACCCGGTACCGGCCGCGGTACAGTTCACCGGCGAAGCATCGCCCGGCGTACTGGCCTCGGTCGATGGCGGGCGCAGCTTCGGCCCGCTCGCGACGCTAAAAGTCCGCAAGGCCGACGGTACGCTCCGCGCCGCCCAGCCGATTGATGTAACGCACCTGCGCTGGGTGCTGGCCGGGGCGATGGCGCCGGGCGCTTCGGGCTCGCTCAATTTCAAGGGCATCGTCCGCTAAACTTTCTGCCCACTTCGCGCGCCGGTGGGTCGGTCAAGGGCGCGCACCACAATATCGAAGGACTAATGAGTCATGAAACGCACCAGCAAGCTGCTGGGCGCGACGGGGAGCCTCGTGCTCGCGATGACGGCCACGCCGGCCCTCGCAGACGGTGTTACCTCGGGCACCCAGATCACCAATACCGTTACCGTCAACTTCACGGTCGGCGGCGCCGCTCAGACGGCGGTCCAGGCATCGGACACCTTCACGGTCGATCGCAAGATCAGCCTGACGGTCGCCGAAGTCAGCACCACCACCACGTCGGTCTCGCCCAACCAACTGGCGGCCGTGACGGCGTTCACCGTCACCAACACCTCGAACGCCGTGCTCGATTTCGCGCTTGTGGCGGCTCAGCAGACCGGCGGTGCCGGCGCGCACAGCAACACCGATAACTTCGACGTCACCAATGTCCGCATCTTCCGCGACGCGACCGGCGCGGGCGCTGGCACCTATGGCGCTGAAGACACGCTCGTCACCAATCTCGACGAATTGGCGGCCGATGCGTCGGCAACGGTGTTCGTCGTCGCCGATATTCCGATCACGCGCGTGACCGGCGATGTCGCAGCGGTGACGCTGACGGCCACCGCACGCGAAGGCGGCGCGGCCGGCACACAGGGTGCAGCGATCACGCAGACCACGGGTGCCAACACCAGCGGCGTCGACACCGTCTTCGCCGATGGCGCAGGCGCAACCGATGGCGCACGCGATGGTGCCTTCTCGGCGCGTGACGACTATACCGTCCTTGCCGCCGCGCTCACGGTCACCAAGTCGAGCACGGTCATCAGCGATCCGTTCAACGGCACGACTAACCCCAAGGCCGTTCCCGGCGCGGTGGTGCAGTACTGCATCATCATCCGTAACGCCGTTGGCGGAGCTGTCGCCAACAGCGTCGCGATCAACGATCCGCTGCCGAGCACGACCACCTATCTGTCGAGCTTTGGCGTCAGCGCCAACACGACAGTCACGGGCAGCACCTGCAACGCCGATGGCAATGTCACCGGGTCGCAGGCATCGGGCACCGTCAGCGCGACCATCCCGTCGCTGGCGGCGGGCGATGCGCGCGGCGTCATCTTCCGCGTTACCATCAAATAAGCCCCTTCAAGTCGCGCCCGCCGCCCCCCACCCCAGCCCTCGGCGGGCGCGGCTTGATACGACACCATGTCCAGTCTGCGTTCCTTTCTGACACCCGTGTTGGTGATCCTGCTGTCCGCGTTCGCGTTTGCTTGCGCGGCGCGGGCACAGGATATTTCGGCTGCGCCCGCTGTCCGCGAGATCGTCAACATCGCCGAAGCGCGTTGGCAGTCGGGGAATGACGAGGTCAGCCGGCTGTCGAATCGCGTCACCACGCCGACCCAGGATTCGCCCAACACGGGCTTTTCGATCGCCCCGCTTCGGCTCGGCGACGGCCCCGGCGCGTCGCCGCGCCCGGTCGCGCGCCCGCTCTGCCAGGGCAGCGCCGGTACCACTTCCATCCCGCTCGACGATGCCGCGCTGAATGCCGGTGGCAAACCGATGCTGATGCCGACGACCGACATCCGCGGCGGCGAGCCACTGTATTTCGCGATTACCTTTCCCGGCGCCAACACCGATCCGGCCAAGATCAACAGCCTGACCGGCGTCATCAGCTCGCGCGACGGCAAGGACCGTGAGGTTCTGACGATTTATGAAACGGGCGTGAACACGGGCGTGTTCGTCGGTGTCATCCAGACCCGGCTGTCGCCGCCCGTCGCCGTTCAGGGCGATTGCGTGCTGACGGTCGAGGAAGGCGATGTCGTCTCGGTCGAGAGTCTCGCCACGCGCAACGGCTTTCCGCTCGTCACGACTCAGGTCAATGTGCTCGTCGATCCTTATGGCTTTGCCTTCGATTCCGAAGACGGATCGGCGGTCGACGGCGTGTCGGTCACGCTGATCGACGAAGCGACCGGCCAGCCCGCGCGGGTGAAGGGCACCGACGGCGTTTCCGATTACCCCTCAACGGTCGTGACGGGCGCACCGGTGACCGATGCCGGTGGCCATCTCTATCCCGGTATCCCCGGCGACTATCGCTTTCCGTTGGTGGCGCAGGGCCGGTATCGCCTCGTCGTGCGCCCGCCGACACCCTATAGCGCGCCGTCAGCCGTGACACCGCAGGTGCTCGCGGCGCTCCACCGTCCCGATGGCCAGCCGGTCGAAATCGGTGAAGGCTCTTACGGCCGCACGATCATTATCGACCGGCCCGAGCCGGTGCGCGTCGATATTCCGCTCGATCGCCCCCGCATCGCCGCCAGCGTGACCAAGGTCGCCGATCGCGGACTCGCGTCACCCGGCGATCTGGTGCTCTACACCGTCACCGTGCGCAATCCCGACACGCTGCGTCCCAAGCGCGGGCTGGTGCTGATCGATACGCTGCCGGGCGCGATGCGCTTGCGCCGTGATACCGTCCGGGTCGATGGCCAGGCAGCACCGGGCGCCGTTAGCCAGAGCGCTGACGGTGGCACGCTGTCGGTCGATCTCGGCAATGTGCCGCCGGGTGCCGTGCATGTGATCCGCTATGCACTCGAAGTCCGGCTCGACGCGCGCGAGGGCGTCGCGGTCAACCGCGCGCGCACCCGCGACGCGCTCGGCACCGAAAGCATGATCGCCGAATCCACGGTGCGGATCGCGCGCGAGACGATCGCCGACCGGATGACGATCATCGGCCGCGTGATCGCGGGCAGCTGCGGACTCGATCCCGATGGCCGCCCCGGCGTGCGCGGTGTGCGCGTGCTGCTCGAAGACGGCAGCTATGCGATCACCGATGCCGATGGCCGCTATCATTTCCAGGGCGTTGTGCCCGGCGTCCACGTCGTGGCGATTGAGGAATCGACGCTGCCGACCGGCACCAAGGCGACTGACTGTGCGCGCAACACGCGCAGCGGCGGCAGCGCGATCTCGCGCTTTGTCGAAGGTAGCGGGGGTTCGCTGCACCGCGCCGATTTCCATGTCACGCTCGACCCGAACTACACGCCGACCGCGACCACTGCGCCGCCCCCGACCGCGCCCGCCGCGATCGTCAGCGACAAGGCAGCCGCGGGCGGCGACGAAGATTGGTTCGCCGAACAGGCGCCCGGCATCGACTGGCTCTATCCGCGCCCCGAGACCAATCCGCGCGCGCCTGCGGTCCGGATCGTGATCAAATATCTGCCGGGCCAGAAAGTCACGCTGTTTGCAGGCGGCAAGCCGGTCGATCCGGTGACCTATGACGGCGAGAAGACCAACGCCGAGAAGACGGTCACCGTCGGCCTGTGGCGCGGTGTGCCGCTCGGCGAGACAGGAACTAATTTTACCGCAGAGGTTCGTAACGCTGATGGCACGCTCGCCAAAAAGCTTGAGCGGCGCGTGGCGTTTGTGGCGCAGGCGGCTGGCGCAACGCTGATCCGCGAGCAATCAGTGCTGGTTGCCGACGGTATAACCAAACCGGTGATCACTTTGCGCATCACCGACCGTAGCGGTCGCCCGGTCCACCACGGCCTGACCGGCGACATCCAGCTCCCCGCGCCCTATGCGCCCGCCGTCGAGGCCGATGCCGAGCAGGCGCGACAACTCGCCGGGCTCGAACGTCCGCGCGCGACCTGGCGGGTCGAAGGCGATGACGGCATTGCGCGGATCACGCTCGAACCGACCACGGTCAGCGGCGCGCTCGGGCTGATCCTGCCCTTCCCCGATGGCAAGACCACAAGGCTGCGGCGGATCGACCTCTGGCTCGATCCGGGCAACCGCCCCTGGACCCTGGTCGGGATCGCCGAGGGCACGCTCGGCTATAACCGGCTCAAGCAAGGGATTGAGCCCGCCACCACCAGTACCGACTCCGTGAGCGCCGATGGGCGCATTGCGCTTTTTGCGCGCGGGCGGGTGCGCGGCAAATGGCTGATGACGCTCGCCTATGACAGCAAGAAGCGCGAAAGCGAGACGCGCTTCGGCGGGACGATCGACCCCGACACCTATTACACCGTCTATGCCGACCAAAGCGAACGCCGCTTTGGCGCGGCTTCGGTGCGCAAGCTCTATCTCAAGCTCGAACGCCCGCAATTTTACGCGCTGTTCGGCGATTACGATACCGGCATCGATGAACCCGTGCTCGCGCGCTATGTCCGCTCGTTCAATGGCGTGAAGGCCGAATATCGCTCGAACCGCGTCGCCGCCCTGGCCTTTGCCGCCGATGCGCCGAGCCGCCACCGCCGCGACGAGCTCCAGGGCACCGGCCTGTCGGGTCCTTATCAACTCGGCGCGCGCGATCTGCTGGCGAACAGCGAGACAATCGCGATCGAAGTGCGCGATCGGCTGCGCGGCGACCGGTTGGTCGATCGCCGGGTGCTCGCACGCCACATCGATTATGACATCGATTATGGCGCGGGCACGCTGCGGTTTCGTGAGCCGATCCTGTCGCGCACCTCGGCGCTCGACCCGCAAATCATCGTCGCCGATTATGAAGTCAATGGCGTCGGCAAACGCTCGATCAATGCCGGCGGCCGCGCGACGGTGACGCTCGCCGAGGGCAAGCTGCGGATCGGCACGACGGGTCTCCGCGATGCCGATGAGCTTGGCGCGACCAGCCTCGGCGGCGTCGACCTGCGCTTCCGCCCCGATGCCAATACCGAAATCCGTGCCGAAGCCGCCGCCAGTGTGGCCGAAGCCGGGCGCGGCAGCGGCACGTCGATCGCCTATTTGGTTGAAGCCGAGCGTCATAGCCAGAAGATCGATGTGCTCGCCTATGTCCGCCAGGAAGGCGCAGGCTTCGGCATCGGCCAGACCGCGCGCACCACCCAGGCGCGCCGCACGATCGGCGTCGAAGGCAGCGCCCGGTTGAGCGAGCCGCTGACGATTTCGGGCGCGGCGTGGCACGAGCAATCGCTCGGCTCGACCGCGAGCCGGATCGCAGCGCGCGGGCTGATCGAATATCGCACCCCGCTCGCCGACCTGCGGGCAGGCGTTACCTTCGCGCAGGACCGCCGCATCGACGGCACGACCGCGCAATCGGCGATTGCCCAGCTTGGCGCGACGCGGCGGCTGTTTGACAATCGGCTTGAACTCGACGCGCAGACCGAATTCGCGATCGCGGGCAAAGCCGAAAGCGTCGATTTCCCCGCCCGCCAAAAACTCGGCGCGCGTTTCGCTCTCACCAAATCGGTACGCCTCGCTGCAAGCTACGAACGCGCGCGCGGTGACAAGGTGAAGGCCGATACGCTACGCATCGGCTTTGATGTCCAACCCTGGTCAGGCGCGCGCCTGACCAGCGCGATCGGCCAACAGAACGGCGGCGAATATGGCCCGCGCGCCTTTGCCGCTTATGGTTTGGCGCAAACGGTGCAGCTCAGCAGCCGCTGGTCGGTCGATTTTTCGGTCGACGGCAATCGCACGCTATCGGGGATCGATCCGGCGTCGGTCATCAATCCCGCCCAGCCGATTGCCTCGGGCGGCCAGCTGACCAGCGATGGCGGCATCACCGAGGATTTTGTGGCGATCACCGCCGGTGCCACCTATCGCGGCGACCGCTGGAGCGCGACCGGCCGCGCCGAATATCGCACCGGCTCACTCACCGATCGCTATGCGATTACCGCATCGGCGCTGCGGCGGATCGGCGAAGGCAAAGCGCTCGGCGCGCTGCTCACCATCGCGCACGCCGAGGACCGCGCGGGTCAGGTCACCGCGACCGCCAATCTCGCCCTTTCCTGGGCGCATCGCCCGTCGACATCGCGGTTCAGCTGGTTCGACAAGCTCGAAGCGCGCAGCGATCTGGTGCGCGGCGCGGTGCTCGGCCAGCCCGGCCCGATCGGCGGCGCGCCGCTCGGCGTGTCGGGCGATGTCGCGTCGCGCCGGATCATCAACAGCCTGTCGCTCAATTACACCGCGAAGGAGCATAAGGGCGATGCGTGGCTCGACCGCACCGAAGTGTCGCTTTTCTGGGGCAGCCGCTATGTCGACACGCGCTTCGGCAATGCCGATGTCAGCGGCTGGAGCAATATCGTCGCGCTCGAGACACGCTTTGACCTCAGCGATCATGTCGATCTCGGCGTTGCTGCGACCGCGCGACTGTCGACCGGCGGCGCAGCGGTCAGCTATGCGGTCGGGCCGTCGATCGGCGTGCGCCCGTTCAAAAATGGCTGGCTCGTCGTCGGCTATAACTTCAGCGGTTTCGATGATCGCGATTTCGCCGCCGCGCGCAGTACGCGCCAGGGCATTTATGCCTCGTTCCGCCTGAAATTTGACAATGGCCTGCTGACCGATCTTGGATTGCAGAAATGATCCACCGCCTGATCCTGTTCTTGCTGCTGCTGGCGGGGACGAGCGCCGCGCGCGCCGATTGCGACGCCGCCAACCGCTATGTCTTCAGCTTCGCCAACCAGAGCGCGGCAACGCTCAGCTATGGGACGACCTACAGCTATACCGCGCGCAACGGCAATGGCGCGACCCAGACGGTGACGATGACGTTAGCGCAAAATGGCCTGTCCTCGACCGCTGCCGCCGGCGTGACGCTGCCCGCGATCGGCACGCTGGTCACGGGGGCCAGCGGCGCGCAGACGCTGACGCTGGGCGGTGTCTTCAGCGGCCGGACCACCAGCATCACCGGGACGACGCGGGTGGTGACGCTCACCTACACCTTCGCTGAGCCGGTGCGCGATGTATCGTTCACCCTGCATGACGTCGACTTCGGCGCCAATCAGTTTCGCGACTGGCTTCAGGTGACGGGCTCCGCCGGAACGGTCGCAATGTCGTCGCCGCCGGGCAATGGCAATGGGACCAGTGCCGCGCGCACCGCAACCGGATCGACGGTCGCGTTCGGCACCCTTTCAACGCCGATCTCGCTCACCGTTTCGCAAGCCGGCGGAACCACGGCCGCGGGCAACAACTCGGACGAAGGCAATGTCAATGTCAGCTTCGCCGCGCCGGTGACCAGCGTGACGCTGCGCTATGGCAATTATCCCTTTACCACGGGCGAAAATACGACCGGCCAGCAGGCGATCGGCATCAGCGGCGTCAGCTATTGCCCGCTGCCGCGCATCACTGTCACCAAAACGTCGACGCCCTATCTGGCGAGTGGCACCAATCGTTTTGCCATTCCCGGCGCCGATGTGATCTATACTTTTGCGGTGGCGAACACCGGCGGCAGTCCGGTCGACGCGGCGACGGTAGTGCTGACCGACATCCTGCCGTCGAACGTGACATTCTATGGTGGCGATGTCGACGACGCCGGCCCCGCAGCCGGCGCGTTCGAGTTTACGCCGGGATCGAGCGGACTGACCCTGCCGACGAGCGGCATCGCTTATTCGAACAATGGCGGCACCAGCTATGCCTATCAGGCGACCACGACCTATGATGCCAATGTGCGCGCGATCCGATTGACGCCCGCCGGTTCCTTCGCCGCCAACAGCAGCTTCACGATCCGGTTTCGCGCGCGCGTCAACTGATCCGGTGCCCCCGGTGGGCGCCCCGTTACCGGGCGGGCTCGCTCGCCAATTGTTCAGCCGCAATCCGCTGCAGTGCTTCGGTCACCGTCGGAGCGAAGCCCAGGTCGTCGGCGGCGAGTTCCTTGACGCCCAGGCTGCGGGGGTCCTCGCCGGTCACCCGCCCGAAAATCAGCAACGCTTCGAGATAATAGCCATAGGCGCTGCCGTGATAATGGTCGAACGTCCACAGATCGACCTGGTTGAAGGCAATGCCGTCATAGGGGTTGGGATCGGCGACGCGCGCCGCAATCGCGCGGTTCCAGCATTCGCCGATCGGGATGATGCCGCGAATTTGCGGCGCGGCAGCGCGCGCCTGATCAGCGGCACGCCGCAGGTCACCGGCCATCTTATCGAGCGGCTGG
Organism: uncultured Stakelama sp.; assembly: GCA_964449575.1. GTDB lineage: Bacteria > Pseudomonadota > Alphaproteobacteria > Sphingomonadales > Sphingomonadaceae > Sphingomonas. The sequence goes on along the minus strand of CAYUYZ010000004.1, from coordinate 101,281 downwards.
CCCGACCAAGGGCTCCCCGGCTGATAGACCATATCGGCACGCGCCCAGGTCGCGCTAAGTTCGATATCGACGGCCGGATTGCGGGCGGCAAACATCGCCGCGAGCTGGCCGGCATAGCGAATATGCAGCGCCGGATCGCCCGGCCGATCGCGATCGAGCAAGCTATGTCCCTGGAGGATCACCACGTCCCACGCCCGGTCGATCAGCGCGCGGCGATTGTCATAATGCCACTCAAGCCCCTTGCCGCCGCTGGTCTCCAGACTGACGGCATAGTTGAGCCCAGCCTGCTCGGTGAACCGCTTGAACAGCGCAGGCACGCCGCCGATGCCGCTCTGGTTGAGATCGGTCACTGTCTCGGCGCGATAACGGCGTACCGGCGAATAAGCGGCATAGGTAAAGCTGTTGCCAACGAACAGGATCGTGCGCGGCGCCGCGCGCGTTGCAACCGGCGACGGGACGGCCGTCTGCTGCGCCGCTGCCGGCCAGGCCAACAACGCCGCTGCCATCAGGATCAGTAACTGCCGCCCCGTCATTGCCGTCTCCGTCAGAATCGCTTGCCGATGGTCACATAGAGATAGCGACCATAGGGATTATAAAGCGCGCCCAGAAAGCCGTCGCTCGAGAGCGGCGGCGGGGTGTCGAACAGGTTGCGCGCACCGATCCGAACGCGCGTGCCGTTGAGCACGCCGCCCTTGAAGCGATATTGCGCATAGAGGTTGAACGTCGCCTGACCCGCAACTTCATAGGCATTACCATTGGCATCGAGGAAGCTCGTGTCGTTGACTTCGCTGGTGGTGTTGAGCTGGGCGCCCATTTGGAACCGCTTGAGCGACCAGGTGATCGTGGTGGCGGTGCGCCATTCGGGGCGGCTGCGCGTCTTGATCAGATCACTCGAATCGGTGAGCGGCGTCGCGACGTTGATCGCCCCCGCCGCGCGCGCATCGAACAGCAGCTGAATACCCGGCGGCACTTCACGTGAGAATTTGGTCAGCCGCGCGATGTTGAAGTCGATGTCGAAATCGCCGATCGGCGTGTCGTGGAGCTGGTAGAGCAGCGCCAGATCGACGCCCTGCACCGTCTGCGGCAACAGATTGACGAACTGGTCGCGGATCTGGAGCACCGCCCCCGCCGGCGCCAGCCCAGTGCCGGTGAAGACCGGCGTATCGTCGGTCGTCACGGCGGCGCGGATGACGTTGGGGTTGCTCGACCCTTGCTGGCGCAGCAGATAATCGAGCACTAGCGCGTTCTGCGGACCGAACTGGCCGACGATACCGACCTGATTGATCGACCAGAAATCGGCGGTCAGCGTCAGTTTACCGAACCGGCTTGGGATGAATTTGGGCTCGATGACCGTCCCGACGGTCCAGTTGGTGCTGGTTTCGGGCTGCAGATTGGGGTTGCCTGACACGAATATCGAATAGCTGATGCCGCGATTGCACAAGGTGAAATTGGTGATGCGCCGCGCGCGCAAATCGGCTTCGCAGCGATAATAGTCGGTGTTCGAGCCAAGCCGCGAATATTGCACCGTCCGCGTCTGTTCGAGATTGGGCGCACGGAACCCGGTCGAATAGGAACCGCGAATGCGCAAGCCGTCGAACAAGTCCCAGGCACCTGCCACTTTGGGCCGGAAAATCGACCCGAAATCGCTATAATTCTCGAACCGTCCCGCAAGCTGGACTTCGATCCGGCGCACCAGCGGAATGTTCATGTCGGGCGACACCACCGGCACCGCGATTTCGCCAAAGGCCGAAAAGACGTTGCGGCTGCCGCTTGTGCTCGGCGTCGGGCTGACGGCGGCGACGTTGCTGATCGACACTGCCCCCGTCACCGCGTCGACGAACGGGATGGTGCCGTTGAGATTGTCGTCGCGAATGTCCTGCTGAGTCTCACGCCGCCCTTCGATGCCGAAAGCGATGCCAAGATCGCCGCCGGGCAGTTTGAGCAGATCGGCGCGCGACATTTTGAAATCGGCGAGCGCGAGCGTGGTCTTTGATCGCCGCTCGAGCTTGAAGAGGATGCTATTGATGGATGCCTGTGACGATGGCGTGCAGTCGCCGATCGATGGGGTGTTGCTGCATCCGCCGCTGAACGGGTTATAGGCGTCAGGCGTCGACAGCGCGAGGCTCTGCTGGAGCCGGGTCGAATTGATCGCATCCGAGCGGTCGACCGCCTGAGCTTCGGAATAGAGCAACGCGGTGTCGAAATCGAAACTGCCGATCTTGCCGCGCAGCCCGCCCAGGAAGCGCGACTGGAAGTTGGTAACGTCGACATATTGCGGCCCGGTATCGACATAGCGATAGGTGCTGAGCGAGACCGGCAGCCCGGCAACGGGGACGTTGGTCAGCCCGGCGATGCGGTTGGGATTGGCGGTGCCATTGGCAAAGGTGACCGGGCCGAAGGGATTCCAGTAGTTGCTCGCCGGAATAACGATCGCGTTCAGGTTAATCGTCGGCGGCTGCACGGCCTTGCTCGACGCGCGGTAATAGCCGATTTCGGTGTAGATCGTGACGCGGTCGCTGATCTCATAATGCGCGGTCAGGAAGCTGTTGAACCGCTCTATCCCCGGCGTCACCGTGGTGTTGGCGGCATTATCGAAGCGCTCGCTGCGCAGCGTCGTGTTGGTCGCGCGCGTGCCGGAACCGAAACAGGTGTTGACCGAAATCGTCACCAGACAGCCCGGGCTGAGCGCGGACTGGGTATGGAATACGCCCGCGGAGGAGGTCAGCGCCGTCGTTCCCCGGCGGATCGTGCCGGGGCCACCAACCACGGTCAGATTGGCCCAAGGCGATTGCGTCGCGCGGCCGTCGGCGGCGGTATTGCCCGCAAAGGCCGGATCATTCGCGAAGAACGGCCGCAGATCGTTGGTCGCGGTATAGGGCTGGTCTTCGGCAAGCTGCGCGTCGCGCTGCGTGAAATCGGCGAACAGCGTGACATTGCCTTTGCCGCCTGCGAATTTCTTGCCGAAAACTCCGGTGAATTGATACTCGCGGCGATGCGTGCCGAGCGCGCCGCCCAAGCGACCGTCGATCGACAGGCCGTCGTAATTTTCCTTGAGCACGGTGTTGACCACACCCGCCACGGCATCGGCGCCGTAAATGGCGGCGGCACCGTCGCGCAGGATTTCCAGCCGCTGGATATTGGCGACGGGCAGCGAGTTTGAGTTGTACCCCAGCACCGGCACATTGCCTTCGCCCGCCTGGCTGGTCGGATGCGATACAAGGCGCCGACCGTTGAGCAGCACCAGCGTGTTGCCGACCCCCAAATTCCGCAGGTTGATCGAATTGACGTCGCCGCGCGCGGCATTGCTCGTCTGCGGGTTGTTCGACGGGTTGAAGGTGACATCGCCGATCTGCGGGATCGAGCGGAACAATTCGTCGCCCGACAGCGCGCCGGAGGCATCGATCTGCTTGGCGTCGATGACAGTCACCGGCAGCGCTTGCGTGACTTTGCCGCGGATCTGCGAGCCGACAACGACGACCTCGGGCGTCGCTTCCTCGGCGGGCGGCGCGGGCGGTTGCAGCGCGGTCTGGGCATAGGCAGGCGCGGCCAGTGCCGTCCCCGCCAGCAGCATCGCGATCGTCAGTTCTACTCTCATCATCCCTCTCCCCGTTTTTCTGTCAGTCTGCGCCGGCTTCGCTGGTGGCCGGTATCAAGTCGCCCGTCGGCACGTCGCCCGCGAGCGTCGCGGCCAGCAGGTCGCGATCGAGCGCACCTTCCCAGCGCGCGACGACGATCGTCGCGACGGCATTGCCCATGAAATTGGTCAGGCTGCGGCATTCGGACATGAAGCGATCGATGCCCAGGATCAGCGCCATGCCCGCGACCGGCACGGTGGGCACGATCGACAATGTCGCTGCCAGTGTAATGAAGCCCGCGCCCGTGACGCCTGCCGCCCCCTTCGAACTCAGCATCGCGACGCCGAGCAGCGCGACCTGCTGGCCGAGGGTCAGATCGACATTGGTCGCCTGCGCGATGAACAGCGCCGCCAAGGTCATGTAGATGTTGGTGCCGTCGAGATTGAACGAATAGCCGGTCGGCACCACCAGCCCGACGACGCTGCGTTCACACCCCGCCGCCTCAAGCTTGGCGATCAGGCTGGGCAGCGCGGCTTCGGACGACGAGGTGCCGAGCACCAGCAGCAGTTCGGCGCGCAGATAGACGATCAGCCGCACCACCGAAAAACCGTGTGCGCGCGCGATCGCGCCCAGAATCACCAGCACGAACAGCAGCGATGTGACGTAAAAGGTTGCCACCAGCGCGCCGAGATTGACGAGCGTCCCCAGCCCGAACTTACCAATCGTAAAGGCAATCGCCCCGAACGCGCCGATCGGCGCCAGCCGCATCAGCATCGCGACCAGTCGGAACACGACGATTGCCAACCGCTCGATCAAATCGAGCACCGGGGCGGCGGGTTTGCCAACCAGCGAAAGCGCCACGCCGAACAGGATCGCGACGAACAAGGTTTGCAGGATCGATCCGTCGGTGAGCGCCGACACCAATGTCGTCGGAATGATGTCGGTCAGGAAACCGATGATGCTCGTGTCATGAGCCTTGTGGACGTAATCGGCGACGGCGGTCGGATCGAGCGTGGCCGGATCGATGTTGAGGCCTGCGCCGGGGCGGACGACATTGGCGACGATCAGACCCAGCACCAGCGCGCCGGTCGATACCGTCAGGAAATAGGCAAAGGCTTTGGCGGCAACGCGGCCCACGCCGCCCATGTCGCGCATGCCGGCAATGCCGCTGACCACCGACAGGAAGATCACCGGCGCGATCACCATCTTGACCAGCTTGATGAAACCATCGCCGAGCGGCTTCAGCGCGACGCCGATATCGGGATAGAAATGCCCGAGCGCCGCGCCGAGCGTGATCGCTGCCAGCACCTGGACATAGAGATGCTGCCACCAATGCTGATGGCCGCGCGCCCCGGCTGGCTCAATCGCTTCGACCTTCATTGATCCCCTTTGCGCTATCCGCGCGCCTTCGCTTGAGGCTTTGACGCGAGCATAGGGCGGGCTCAGCGCGTGGCAAATTTGTCGAACGATCGGTTAAATATTTAATCTGAAATGACAAACTCAACGCGGCGTCAAATCTAGTGTGTGGAAATCGTGACGTGCATCATGCAAAATGTGTGATAAACCGCCCAGATGATCGGGTTCTGGAAGCGACGACGCGGCGCCATCGCTGCCGGCCTTGCCGCCCTGCTCTTCGTCGCGCTGTTCGCGACTTTGGGCGAGCGCTGGGCGCGGACGCAGGCGATTGCCGCCGCCGACGTGACCGCCGCGCGCGCCGCGCGCAGCCACGCCGGACTGCTCGCGAGCGAGCTGCAGAAGTTTCGGCTGCTGCCGGTCGTGCTCGCCGAATATCCCGATGTTGCTGCCGCGCTGGCAACGCATGCGCCGGCACCGATCGCGCGGCTCGATCGCACGCTCGAACTGCTCGCCCAGCGCACCGATTCCGCCGCCATTTATCTGATCGACCGCGACGGCTTGACGATTGCCGCGAGCAACTGGCGGCTCCCGACCAGCTTCGTCGGCAGCAACTATGGCTTTCGCCCCTATTTCCGTGACGCGATGGCGAACGGCCAGTCGGAACTGTTCGCGCTCGGCACCGTCAGCGGCCGTCCGGGGCTCTATCTGGCGCGGCGGCTCGATCTCGACGGGCGCCCGGCGGGCACGATTGTCGTCAAGGTCGAGTTCGACCGGGTCGAAGCAATCTGGGCGCGCGCCTCCGGCCCCAGTTTCGTCACCGATGCGCAAGGCGTGATCCTGATCACGGCAGTCCCCGACTGGCGTTTCCGGGCGACCCGACCGCTCGATGCCGCGACGCTCGCGCGCGTGCGCCAGACGCTCCAGTTCGGCGGGGCCGCGCCCAAGCCCGCCGCCGTCGACCTCGCGGGTCCGCTCGCGCGGGTCGGTCGCGGCGAGGCAGCCACGCTCTACCGCGCCGCAACCGAGCCGGTCCCGCTCGCCGACGGGCGGCTGGTTCATCTCGAACCGATTGCGGCGCCATTGGCGGCGGCCAATGGCAATGTCCGGCTCTGGGGCCTTGGCATTTTGGTCGTGGTAATCGCGGTCGGCGCGCTGGTGCTGCGCGACCGTGAGAAACGCCAGCTAGCGCTCGACGCCCAACGCACGCTGGAGGCCGAAGTGGTTCGCCGGACCGCGCAATTGCAGGCCGCCAACCAGGCACTGCAAGTGGAGTCGCGCGAGCGTGCCGATGCCGACCGCCGCTATCGCGCCGCCCGCGAGGAGCTGGCGCAGGCCAACCGGCTGGGATCGCTCGGGCAGATCACGGCGGGCGTCGCGCATGAAATCAACCAGCCGGTGGCGGCGATCCGCACCTTTGCCGAAAATGCCGGGCAGTTGCTCGATCGCGCGCAAATTCAGCCCGTGCGCGACAATCTGGGGCGGATCATCGATCTCACCAGCCGCATCGGCAGCATCACCGCCGAGCTGCGCAATTTCGCCCGCCGCAAGACGCCTGCGATCGACGCAGTGCCGATCGGCTCGGTGATCGACGGCTCACTGATGATCCTCGGCGAGCGCGCGCGCCAGATCACCGCGATCGATTTGCCTAAAACACTGGCCAACACGCTCGTGATCGGCGACCGGGTTCGGCTCGAGCAGGTGCTGATCAACCTGCTCCAAAATGCGCTCGATGCGATGACCGGGCGCGCAACCCCCGCGATTTCGCTCGTCGTCGCGGCGACCGATGACCAGGCGATGACCCTGACGATCGCTGACAATGGCCCCGGCGTAGACCCGGCAATTGCCGATGCGCTGTTCACGCCGTTCGTGACGGCCAAGCCCGCCGGGATTGGCCTTGGTCTCGCCATCGCCCGCGATATAGCCCGCGAGTTCGGCGGCGAGCTGACGCTGGTGCCGTCGCCGCTCGGTGGCGCCGCGTTCATGCTGTTGCTCAAGCGCCGCTGATGCTGTTCCCGACGCACCAGCCGGTCTGTTTCGTCGAGGATGATCCGGCGCTGCGCGATGCCACCGTGCAGGCATTGGAACTCGCCGGGCTCGACGTGCAAGCCTGCGCCAGCGCTGATCAGGCATTGCCAACAATCGGTCCTGATTTTGCCGGCGCGATCGTGTCGGACATTCGCATGCGGGGCATGGACGGGCTCCAGCTTTTCGCCCGGGTGCGCGCGATCGATCCCGACATTCCGGTGATCCTCGTCACCGGCCATGCCGATGTTGCAATGGCGGTCAGCGCTCTGCGCGAAGGCGCGTTCGATTTCTTGACCAAGCCATTCGCGACCGACCATCTGATCGCCTCGACCCGGCGCGCACTCGAAAAGCGGCTGTTGGTGCTCGACAATCGTCGCCTGCGTGCCGCTGCCGAGGCGCAAGGCGATGCCGAGCCGATGGTCGGCGACAGCCCGCCGATGGCCCGGCTGCGCGCGACGATCCGCCAGGTCGCGGCATCGGGCATCGATGTGTTGGTCGAAGGCGAGACGGGTACCGGCAAGGAGCTGGTGGCGATGATGGTGCATCGCTTCAGCCCGCGCCGAAGCCGCCCGTTCATCGCGGTCAATTGCGGCGCCTTACCCGAGGCGCTGGCCGAGATCGAGCTGTTCGGTCACGCCGCCGATTCAGTGCCGCACACGCGGCTGGCGCGGACGGGCCAGATCGAAGCCTCTGACGGCGGCACGCTCCTGCTCGACGAAATCGACAGCATGCCTCTGCCGATCCAGTCGAAATTCCTCCGCGTTCTCGAAGAGCGCGAGGTTCAGCCGATTGGCGCGCCTCGGCCCCGCGCGGTCAATTTGCGTGTGATTGCCACCAGCAAGGTCGATCTGGCTGCGCTCGTCGCCGAAGGCCGCTTTCGCAAGGATTTGTTCTATCGGTTGAATGTCGTGCGCCTGCACGTGCCGCCGTTGCGCGAGCGCCGCGACGATATCGCACCGCTGTTCGCGCTGTTTGTCGAGCAAGCGCGCGCACGGGTGGGCGGTGGCGGCTTTGTGCTGACCGAAGCAATGCGCCGCTACCTGACCACGCATGACTGGCCGGGCAATGCGCGCGAGTTGCGCAACTATGCGGTGCAAGCGGTGCTCGGGCTGGGGCAGACGCCGGACGTCGCCGCGCACACCGATCGCTATCCGCTCGCCGAACGCGTGCGTCGCTTCGAAGCGACCGTGATCGAGGATGTGCTGCGCGAAACCGGCGGCAACGTCACCGCAGCACAAGCGATTCTGCAGACGCCGCGCAAGACGCTCTACGAGAAGATGGGCCGTTACGGCATTGATGCCGCGCGCTTCCGCGCCAAAGGGCGCTAGTCGCCCGGCCCATCATAGTCGATCGCGGCCGCAGCGGCGCCCGACATCACAAAGCCGATCGGCCGTTCGGTTTCTTCCTGCAGATGCGCGATCAGGCTCGCGGTACGCGCGAGCAGGGAGATGCCCTTGAGCGCCGCCACCGGAAAGCCGACATCGAGCATCACCGCCGGAATCGCGCCATTGACGTTGATCGGCAGCGCGCGCCCGATCGTATCCGGCAAAGCGTCGCGGATGGCGTAAAGCATGCGGATGTGCGGCCCCACGATGCCGTGCTGCTGCGCAAGGTCGAGCAGCAGCAGCGCGCGGGGATCGCCGCCGCTGTGCTGCGGGTGGCCAAAGCCCGGGATCGCCCGCTTGTCAGCGCGCAAGCGGCGGATGCCCTCAGCCGCAACCTCAGCCGTGGGAGCGCCATCGGCTGCCTGCGCCACCAAATCGGCGTAGAACTGCCCGGCGACCTCCGCGCTGCCAAGCACCACTGATCCACAGCCGAGCAGACCCGCCGCCACCGCGCCATGGAAAGCCTCGGGTGCCGCCGCATAGGTCATCCGCGCCGCGACCACGCTTGGCACCAGGCCATGTTCGGCGATTGCCGCGAGCACCGCATTGGCGAAGAAGCGTTGCGTTTCGGTCGGCGCGGCACCGGTGACGAGCAGCCAGAAATAGCTGGTGAAATCCATCTGGCCGATGATGTCGCCACAAAGGTCATGCCCGCGCACCGTGATGCTTTCGGCATCCGAAGTGCAGATCGCGCTGAAGGGAGCGTCCTGTTTACCGATGCGCATCGCTGCCAACCCTTTGTCCGAAAGCGACCCGCCGGATGGCGACGTCGAATAGTTCGATTTACGAAGTTGATTTCGTATATCGAATTTTCTATGCGTTCCGACAGGGAGTAGTCAATATGGCCAAGCCGCTCGGCGATGTCACCGTGCTGGAAATGGGGACCTTCATCACCGGCCCCGCCGCCGGGATGCTGCTCGCCGATCTCGGCGCCGATGTCATCAAGATCGAGCGCCCCGATGGCGGCGACCCGTTCCGCGCGTTCAACGGCGAATTCTACAGCCCGCATTTCCAGACCTATAACCGCAACAAGCGGTCGATCACACTCGACACGCGCGGCGGCGATGATCTCGCCGCATTCGATCGCATGCTCGCCGACGCCGATATCTTCATCCAGAATTTCCGGCCAGGCGTTGCGTCGAAGCTCAATGTCGATCCCGATCGGCTGCGCGCGATCAACCCGCGGCTGATCTACCTGTCGATCTCGGGCTTTGGCGCGACGGGCCCTGACCGTGATCGGCCGGCGTTTGATACCGTCGCGCAAGCCGCGAGCGGGTTCCTGCGGCTTCTCGTCAATCCCGCCAATCCGCGCGTCGTCGGCCCCGCGCTCGCCGATGCGATCACCGGCTTCTACGGCGCTTACGGCGTGCTGGCCGCGCTGCACCAGCGCGAACGCACCGGTCGGGGGCGCCTGGTCGAAGTGTCGATGTTCGAGGCGATGGCGCATTTCAATCTCGACGATTTCACGCACTATCTCTCGGCGGGCGAAGTGATGGGACCGTACAGCCGCCCCAATGTCTCGCAATCCTATGTCTTCCAGTGCCGCGACGGTGGCTGGATCGCGCTGCATATGTCGTCGCCGCCCAAATTCTGGGAAAATCTCGCCGAAGCCGTCGGCGAGCCCCAGATGCTCGAGCGGCCCGAATTCGCCAGCAGGACTGCCCGCATCGACAATTACGAGAAGGTCGCCGCCCACCTCGCGCCGATCTTCGCGACCCGCGACCGCGCCGATTGGTGCGCAACGCTCGAACGGCTCGAAGTCCCGCATTCGCCCGTCTATTCGGCGCCCGAAGTCATTGAGACCGAGCAGGCGCGCCACTTGCAACTGTGCATCGAGGATCCGGCCGGCCCGCATGGCCCATTCCGCACGATCCGCTCGCCACTCAGCTTCGATGGCGAACGGACGCTCGACGTGACCGCACCGCCGACGCTTGGCCAGCACAATGATCAGGTCCTGCGACAAGGGGTCGCCGCCGCCGAATGACCGGCGTCGACCGCCCGTCGGCCAAGCTTGCCCCTTGCCGATGCGAGCGGTAACGCGCCCCATGCCTGCCGCCGCCAAACCGCCGAAAGACAGCGAATATCTGTCGACGCTCGAACGGGGCTTGCGCGTGCTGCGCGCCTTCGACGCGGCGCATCCCGAAATGCAATTGAGCGAAGTCGCCCAGATCACCGGCCTCAGCCCGGCGGTCGCGCGGCGTTGCCTCAACACGCTGGTCCAGCTTGGCTATGTTGCCCAGTTCGGCCGCAAATTCCTCCTCCGACCCGAAGTGCTGACGTTCGGCACCAGCTACCTCTCGTCGATGAACATCGATCATGTCGTGCTGCCACCGCTCCAGCAGGTCCGCGACGACACCGGCGACAGTTCGTCGATGGCGGTGCTGTCGGGCGATGACATTCTCTATGTCGCGCATGTGTCGACCAATCGGCGGATCCGCCTTGGCGCGACCGTCGGGACGCGGTTTCCGCTCTACGCGACGTCGCTCGGCAAGGTGTTGCTCGCGTTTCAGGATGAGGCGGTGATCGCCGCTTATCTCGCGCGGGCAAAGCTCGCGCGCTTCACCGAACGCACGGTCACCTCACCCGAAGCGCTGGCGGCGCGGCTGCGCGACACCCGCACGACCGGTTATGATTCGGCGCTCGACGAGCTCGACTATGGTCTCGTGTCGGTCGCAGTGCCGGTGTTCGATGCGCAGCGGCGGATCGTCGCGGCGATCAATTGCTCGACCTCGACCACGCGCATTTCGCAGGATGAGCTGGTGCGCACCCGGCTGCCGCTGCTGCGCGACGCCGCTGCCGAAATCAGTGCCGCGCTCCAGCGCTGGCCCACGCTGATCCACTCGCTCCAACGCGACTGACTGGGGGCCTCATGGCCCTTGCGCGCGCCGCTATCGCCGACCCGTTTCTGTGCAAAACTTCGCATATCGAACTTGACTTCGACTGACGAAGGAAACTAGGGTGCTTAGGATAAGGTCGGCGCCGGATTTGGTGACCATATTGGGCCGCGCTTCGGGGGGAGAATTGCCGTGATCGCACCTGTTTCATTCAAAAAGGCGCTGCTCGCCGGGTCAGGCTTGGCCGCCGCGCTGTTCGCGGCAATGCCGGCCGTGGCGCAGGAAGCGGCACCTGCCGACGATTCCAAGAAGGACGCCAACGAAGTCGTCGTCTCGGCCCTGCGCCGCGACAGCACGATTCAGAACACGCCAGCCGCGATCACCGCCTTCGATGCCAAGGCGATCGAATCGGCGGGGATCGACCGGCCAGCCGATTTCATCGCGCTGACATCAAATGTGCAGCTGATCGAAACCCAGAATGTCGGCAATGCCTTCGTCATCATTCGCGGCATCACCCAGAACCGCAATTCGGAGCCGTCGGTCGCGGTCGTCGTCGACGGCGTGCAGCAGGTCAACGCCGCCCAGTTCAACCAGGAACTGTTCGACATTGAGCAGATCGAAATCCTGAAAGGCCCGCAGGGTGGCCTTTATGGTCGCAACGCGATTGGCGGCGCGATTGTCGTGACCACCAAGGACCCGACCAACAACTTCGAGGGGCGCGCCTTTGCCGGGATCGACAACGGTTTCGGCTACACGTTGCGCGCTGGCCTCAGCGGGCCGGTCGCCGAAAATCTGAAGTTCCGCGTGTCCGCCTCGTGGCGCGATACCGAGGGTTATATCCCCAACACCTTCCTGGGCCGCGATGCCGATCCGGTGAAGGATTTCTCGATCCGCGGCAAATTGCTGTGGCAGCCGACCGACAATCTCAGCGTCGATCTGCGCGGCTATATCTCGCTGCTGAAGACGCAGGCCTTTTACTACAACATCGTCAATGATGTGAACGACGTCAGCCTGCCCGTACGGGTCAACAATCCCGGCATCGACAATCGCGATATCTATAACGTCTCGCTCAAGATCGATTACAAGACCGATTGGGGATCGATCCGCTCAGTAACCTCCTATGACAAGGTCAGCGAAATCCTGACCGGTGATGCCTTCAACTTCTTACCAATCCGCGAATCGCTGCTGTTCCAGTTCTTCGGCTTCGATCTCAACCAGAGCCAATATCTCGATGTGCGCGCAATCAGCGAGGATCTGCGCATTTCGTCGCGCGATACCGACCGTTTCCAATGGTCGATCGGCACCTATTTGATCCAGACCGATCGCTATATTTCGACCGGCAATCTGGTCGACACCGGCAATGGCGTGACGGCGGTGTTCCGTACGCCGAGCACCAATCCGCTCAACCCGCAGGCGACGTTCCTCGCCGACAGCCAGAGCAACTTTGCCTGGGCAATCTATGGCGGGCTTGGTTATGAATTCAGCAAGGCATTCCGGATCGACGCCTCGCTCCGCTATGACCGCGACGATCGCGCCAATACGACGCTGACGCCGCAGCAGTTCATCCCCGTGGTCGCCGGCTTCCCGGCCGGCATTCCGGGGCAGGTGCGCAATCGCGGCTTCTCGGCATGGCAGCCCAAGATCACCGCGACCTGGAAGCCGATTCCGAACCTGACGGTCTATGGCGGTTATAGCCGCGGCTTCCGCTCGGGTGGCTTCAACCAGACCGGCGTCGGCGCGGTTGCGGCCGGCACCGGTGTCGTCGGTGTGCAGGACATTTATGAGGCCGAAACCGCCGACACCTTCGAAGTCGGCCTTAAGTCGACGCTGTTCGACCGCAAGCTGACCTTCAACATCAGCGGCTATACGACGTTGTCGAAGAACGGTTATTTCTTCGTCTTCCTCGCCGCCAACTCGACACAGAATTTGGGCAATGTGCCCGCCGCGCGGCTGCGCGGGTTCGAAATCGAGGCCAATCTGCGCCCCACCCGCGGACTTGAGCTCAACGCCGCGCTCGGCGTGACCTATAGCCGGATCGAGCGCTTCCCCGATCCCACCGTGATCGGCAATGAAGCGCCGTTCATCTCGCGCTACACGCTCAACCTGGGCGGCCAATATGAATCGCGGCTAGGCAACAGCGACCTGAAAGGTCGTTTCCGCGTCGATTATCGCCGCATCGGGCGCACCTGGTTCGACGTGACCAATTCGACCTCGCGCAACCCGGTCGACCTCGTCGATACCCGCTTCACAATCGATGGCGGCAAATGGACGGTGTCGGCCTATGCCAACAATCTGTTGGACAAACGGTACAACGCTGAATTCTCGCCCGGCGGCTTCGTGTTCAAGGCACGGCCGCGCATCTACGGGCTAGAGGGCAGCGTCAAATTCTGACCGCTTGCCAGTTAAGGACACCCACGTGACCCGGATTCTGATCCTCTATTATTCGTCCTATGGCCATATCGAGACGATGGCGCATGCCGTCTCGGCCGGGGTGGACGGCGTGGACGGATGCGAAGCCATCCTGAAGCGCGTCCCCGAAATCATGCCCGAGGCGCAAGCGCGCGCGGCGGGCATGAAGTTCGACCAGGTCGCGCCGATCGCGACGCCAGGCGAGCTCGCCGATTATGACGCGATCATCTTCGGCACGCCCACGCGCTTCGGCAACATGGCCGCGCAGATGCGCAACTTCCTTGATCAGACCGGGCCGCTGTGGGCACGCGGCGCGCTGGTGGGCAAGGTCGGCAGCGTCTTTGCCAGCACCGCCAGCCAGCATGGCGGGCAGGAAACGACGATCACCTCGTTCCACACCACCCTGCTCCACCACGGCATGGTTGTCGTCGGCTTGCCGTATAGCTTTGCGGGCAATGCGATCATGACCGAGATCAGCGGCGGCACGCCCTATGGCGCGACGACGATCGCGGGCGGCGACGGCAGCCGAGTCCCAAGCGAAAACGAACTTGCCGGCGCGCGCTTCCAGGGTGATCATGTCGCGCGGATCGCCCAGAAGCTGACGCGCAGCTGACGCGCTGACCCACCGCCCATTTCGAACCCGACAGGAGCAGATCATGAGCGCCCATTTGCCCAGCCGCCTGCATCACACCGCCTATGTCTCGAAGGATCTTGAGGCGACCCGCCATTTCTACGAGGACATCCTCGGCTTCCCGCTAACGGCGACCTGGTGCGAGCAGGAGGATCTGTTCGGCAAGGAACGCACCTATTGCCACTGCTTCTTCGGCCTGCCCGATGGCAGCGCAATGGCGTTCTTCTCGTTCGCCAATGCCGATGATCAGGCCGAATTCGGCCCCGACCTGCCGCCGAGCCCCTTCCGCCACCTCGCGCTTAACGTCGATGCGGCGGCGCAGGTCGAACTCGAGCGCCGGATTGCCGCCGCCGGGTTTGTCGAACCAGCGACCTATGTGCTCGAACATGGCTATTGCCGCTCGGTCTATGTCACCGATCCCGATGGCATGATCATCGAATTCACCCTCGATGCCGAACATGCGCCGCAGATCAACGCGCTGCGTGCGCAGGATGCGCATAGCGAGCTAAAGCGTTGGCTCGCGGGCGATCACCGTCCCAACAACGACGTGCGGCATCTGGCTGACGCTGCGCATTGATCTGACCCTGGCGCGCGGCGTGCTTCGGATCGCGGCGGCATCGCGCAACATCGACGTCGGCGACGGCGCGCTCCACGTCGCGGTGGCGGGCAATGGCAGAGAGATGGTGATGCTGCACGGCTGGACGCTCGACCACCGCAACTGGACACCGCAGCGCCCGTTGGCCGAAAAGGCGCGGCTGGTGATGCCCGACCGGCGCGGCTTCGGACGGTCGACCGCGCCCGCCGACCTCGCGCGCGAATGGCAGGATATCGATCATCTGGTCGAGGGCGAGCGCTTCGTGCTGGTCGGGCTGTCGCAGGGGGCGTCGGTTGCGCTCGATTATGCGCGGCACCGACCCGACCGACTCGCCGGGCTGGTGCTGGTCGGCGCGCCGCTGCACGATGCCGTGCCGCATGACAGCGACGAAGATGCGCTGCCGCGCAGCTATTATTCGACGATGGTCACCGGCGGCCAGCTCGACGCGATGAAGGCCGAATGGCGCCAGCATCCGCTGACGCGCTGCTCGCCCGCCGCGCGAGTTTTGCTCGACGCGATGCTCGACAGCTATGATGGTCGCGACCTGCGCGCGCCACAGCAGGCGGTCACGATTCCCGAGGCCGATATCGCCGCGCTGTCGATGCCGGTGCTCGCCATCGCTGGCGCCGAGGATATGCCCTGGCGCCGCCGCGTCGCCGACTTCATCGGCGCCACCGCGCCGGGTGGCCGAACCGTGCTGATCGAAGGCGCGGGCCACCTCTGCAATCTCGACCAGCCCGCGCGCTTCAACGCGCTGCTCCACGACTTCACCAGCCCCCTCTTCCACTAAAAGGCGAACCACCCATGCTGCTGCCCACTTCGCTCGTTGGCTCTTACACCCAGCCCGATTGGCTGATCGACAAGGTCAAGCTCGCCGGGCGCTTCCCGCCCCGTGTGCGCGCGACCGAGCTGTGGCGGGTTGATCCCGAGTGGCGCGAGCAGGCATTCGATGACGCGACGATTCTCGCGATCCGCGACCAGGAGCGCGCCGGGCTCGACATCATCACCGACGGCGAGATGCGACGCGAAAGCTATTCGAACCGCTTTGCGACGGCGCTCGACGGCGTCGATCTCGACAATCCCGGCGTCGCACTCGATCGCAGTGGCGAGCCCAATCCAGTCCCGCGCGTCACCGGCAAGATCCACCGCCGCCACGCGGTCGAAACGCGCGACGTCGAATTCCTGCGCGCCAATACCGACCGGATGATCAAGATCACCGTCCCCGGCCCCTTCACCATGGCCCAACAGGCGCAGAATGACTTTTACGCCGACGAAGCCGAGATGGCGCACGACTATGCCGTGGCGGTCAATGCCGAGATCAAGGACTTGTTCGCGGCGGGTGCCGACATCGTCCAGATCGACGAGCCCTATATGCAGGCACGTCCCGCCAAGGCGCGCGACTATGGCCTCGCCGCGCTCAAGACCGCGCTCGATGGCGTGACCGGCCGCACCGCGCTCCACATCTGCTTCGGCTATGCAGCCCTCATCCATGAGCGGCCTGAGGGGTATAACTTCCTGCCCGAGCTGGCCGATACCGACCTCAACGACATTTCGATCGAGACCGCACAGGCGAACCTCGATTGCAGTATCCTCGAAAAGCTGACCGGCAAGACGATCATCCTCGGCGTGCTCGACTTGTCGACGCACGAGGTCGAGACACCCGAAGCCGTCGCCGCACGCATCCGCCGCGCGCTGCCGCATGTCGCCGCCGAACGGCTGGTGATCGCGCCCGATTGCGGCCTCAAATACCTCCCGCGCGACGTCGCGTTCGGCAAGATGAAGGCGATGGCCGAGGGCGCAGCGATTGTCCGGGCAGAAATCGCATGAGCGCGGGGCGTTTCCTCACCACCCATGTCGGCAGCCTGCCGCGTCAGGACGACCTGATCGCGCTGATGTTCGCGCGCGAGGAAGGCCTGCCGCTCGATCCTGCTGCCGTCGAGGCCCGGATCGAAGCGGCGGTCGATTATGTCGTCACCAAACAGGCCGACGCCGGCATCGACATTATCAACGACGGCGAACAATCGAAGCCGAGCTATGCGACCTATATCAAGGACCGGCTCAACGGCTTCGGCGGCAGCGGCAACAGCTATGTCTTCGCCGATGTCGAGGATTTCCCGGGCGTGAAGGAGCGCATTTCGGGCGATGCCGGGCGCAAGCACCGCAAGACGCCTGCCTGCAACGCGCCGATCACCGTCAAGGACATGACGGCGGTCGAGCAGGACACGAAGACGCTCAACGGCGCACTGGCAAAGCACGAGGGCCGCCAGGCGTTCATGAGCGCGGCCTCGCCCGGCGTTACCGCGCTGTTTTTCGCCAATGATTACTACGACAGCGACGAAGCCTATCTGTTCGCGCTCGCCGAAGGGCTGCGTCACGAATATGAAGCGATTGCCGCCGCCGGGATCACGCTCCAGATCGATTGCCCCGATCTGGCGATGGGCCGCCACACCCAGTTCCGCGAGCTGACGCTGGCGCAATTCCGCGACCGGATGATGCTCAATATCGAGGCGCTCAACCGCGCGACCGCCAACATACCCGAGAGCCAGCTCCGCATGCACATGTGCTGGGGCAACTACCCCGGACCGCACCACTGCGATGTTCCCTTCAAGGATATCATCGATCTCGTCTGGCGCGCGCGCCCACATGCGATCCAGTTCGAAGCCGCCAATCCGCGTCATGCGCATGAATATGAAATGTTCAAGGAAATCGGCCTGCCCGACGGCAAGGTGCTGATCCCCGGCGTCGTGGAATGCCAGTCAAACTACATCGAGCATCCCGAGCTGATCGCGCAGCGGATCGGTCGCTATGCCGATCTGGTCGGGCGCGACAATGTGATGGCGGGCGTCGATTGCGGCTTTTCGGTGCATGTCGGCTCGGGCGGCGTTGATCGCGACATCGTGTGGGCGAAGATGGCGGTGCTGGCGGAAGGCGCACGGATCGCGAGCGCGCGCTACTGGTAGGCGTGCCCGCTCAGCCGCGCGCGATTTCGGGCACCAGTTGCCTGAGCGCCACCACCAGCCGATCGAGGTCGGCAGGCGTGGTGAACAGCGCGGGCGTCACGCGCACACACGCTCCATCGGCGAGGCCGGTGCGATGGACCGTCATGATCCGGTAGCGATTGAACAGCGTGTCGGTGATGGCGATATTGTCGGCAGGCGACCCGTGTCCGGCAATCCTGAATGACGTGATCGCGCCAAACGTTTCCGGATCGTCGCCGACTATGATCTCCAGCCCCGACAGCCCACGCAACTGGCGCACCCAATGGTTGCGCAGATATTGGAGCCGCGCGAGCTTCATCGGCACGGGCAGCACCGATGCCTGAAAATCGAGCGCAGTCGGCAAGGTGAGTTGCGGCGCGAAATCGACCGTGCCCAGATGCACTTTGGACTGGACGTCCCCCGGTGCCGCATCGCTTGCTTCGGACGGCGCGGTCGCCACCTGCGCGGCCATCCCCGGGCGACACCATATTGCCGCAATCCCGACCGGCGCGCCGACCCATTTGTGGAAGTTAAGCACGACATAATCCGCACCGAAATCGGGGATCGCAAAGGGGCGCTGGAAAAAGCTTTGCGCGCAATCGACCAGCACGACCGCGCCCGCTGCCTTGGCCAGCGCGGCAATTTCGACCACCGGCACCACCATGCCGCTGCGGTGGGTGCCGTGGGTCAGCAACACGAACTTCAGCCGCTTGGCGCCCTTGAAGGCCTCGGCATAGGCCGCGATGACATTGTCGCGCGTCGGCGCGCGCGGCAGCGCGACCTTGATCGCTTGCGCCCGCCGGGTCTGCGCGAGATAGGCCATCGCATTTTGCGACGCCTCATAGTCATTGTCCGAATAGAGAATGGCATCGCCGTCGCCGACGCCGTGAAACTGGCTGATCAGTGCCTGCAACCCCTCGGCGGCGTTGCGGCAAAAGCCCATATCCTCAGGGTTCACGCCCATGGCGGCGGCCGCGCGCGCTTGCGCTGTGATCTGGTCGCGCCGCATCGCGCGCCTTGCATAGATGCTGGTGTCGCGATTGAGCCGCGCGAGAATCTCGCGATGCGCCGCGGCCACGGGCGCGGCCATATTGCCCCAATAGCCATGTTCGAGCTGCGTCACTGGCCCCATCGCCGGATAGAGCTTGCCGATCCGCGCCCAGCCCGCTTCGTCATCGGGGGCGATGGTCGCGTCAGCGGCAGCAGCGGCGCCCGTCGACGCGGTCGTGGCAACAGCCACGCCTGCCGCCAGCATCATGGCATCACGCCGCGACACCGTCACAGGAACAGCTCTGCCGCCGCATCGATGATCGCAGGCGCATCGAGCCGATACTCGCGGTAAAGATCAGGCAGATCGCCCGTCTGCCCAAACCGGTCGATGCCGAGCGGCGAGACGCGGTTGCCGCGCACCCCGCCGATCCAGCTCAGGGTACCGGGGCTGCCGTCGATGATCGTCACCAACCCGGCGGTCGGCGACAGCGCGCCGAGCAAGGTGGCGATATGCGCCGTCTCGCCACCGCCCCGCCACCGCGCCGCGCGCGCCGCCGACCAGCCGCGATGCAGCAGATCGGGCGAGGTGACCGCCATCAACCCGATGCCGGGCACATCGTCCTTGAGCTGTTCCCATGCTTCAAGCGCTTCGGGCAGGATCGCCCCCGTCGCGACGATCGCGGCTTCGGCGCCGGGCGCGGGACGCTTGAGCCAGTAACCGCCCTTGATCGCGCCATCCTCCCAGCGATCATCTTCGCGCGCCACTTGCGCGATGCTGCGTGTCGACAGCCGCAGATAGACCGCGCCGCCATCGTCAGCCTGCATGTGACGGAACGCATGCCCCATCAGCAGCGCGACTTCGTCGGCATAGGCGGGCTCGTAATAGGTGAGCCCCGGCTGGCCCATGCCGATCAGCGGCGAGTTGATCGATTGGTGCGCGCCGCCTTCCGGCCCCAAGGTCAGCCCCGACGGCGTCGCCACCAGCAGGAACCGCGCATTCATGTAGCAACCGTAATTCAGCGCATCGAGCCCGCGCGCGATGAACGGATCATAGACGGTGCCCACCGGCATCAACCGCGTGCCGAACAGCGGCGCCGATATCCCCGCCGCCGCCAGCATCAGGAACAAATTGCTCTCGGCAATGCCGAGTTCGACATGCTGCCCCGCTGGCCGCGCCGCCCATTTTTGCGCCGAGGGAATGCGCGCGGCGGCGAAGACATCGGCCATGTCCTTGCGCCGGAACAACCCGCGCTGGTTCACCCACGCGCCGAGATTGGTCGACACGGTGACGTCGGGCGAGGTGGTGACGATATGATCGGCGAGCGCCCGCGCCTTAGGGTCCTCCGACTTGGCCAGGTCAAGCAGGATCTTGCCGAACGCGGTCTGGGTCGCCTGCTCGTCGCCCTCGGGCACCGGCAGCCGGTCGGGGACGGGCACGTCGGCAAAAGCGCGGTCGGCGACCTTGGCCTTGAGCCCCGACGCTTCGACGAAAGCGGTAACGCTCGCGCGCGCATTGTCGCCGAGACCCGACCAGGGGTGCCATTCCGCGCCCGCCGCGATGCCCATCTGGTCGCGCAACGCCTCGATCTGGCCGGGGTTCATCAGCCCGGCGTGATTGTCCTTATGGCCCGCGAACGGCAGGCCATAGCCCTTGACGGTATAGGCGATGAAACAGGTCGGCGTGTCGTCGGCGGCCTTGGCGAAAGCATCGAGGATTGTTTCGACGCAATGCCCGCCCAAATTGGTCATCAGCCGTGCAAGCGCGGCATCGTCATGCGCCGCCAGCAGGGTGGCGACGCCCGATTGCGCGCCGATGTCGCGCGTCAGCCGCTCGCGCCATGCAGCGCCGCCCTGATAGGTCAGCGCCGCGAAATCGGCGTTGGGGCACCCGTCGATCCATTGCTCCAGATGCTGGCCGCCCGGCGCCTTGAACGCCGCGCGCTGCAACTTGCCATGCTTCAGTGTCAGCACGCGCCAGCCGCAGGTTTCGAAAATGTCGTCGAACCGGTCGAACATCCGGTCCGCCGTCGTCGCGTCGAGCGACTGGCGGTTGTAATCGACGATCCACCAGCAATTGCGGACGTCGTGCTTATACGCCTCGATCAGGCATTCGTAGATATTGCCCTCGTCGAGTTCGGCATCGCCCATCAGCGCGATCATCCGGCCCATGTCTTCGGGCCCGAGCTTGCCGTGCGCGACGAGATAATCCTGCACGAGCGAGGCAAAGGCAGTGATCGCGACGCCGAGACCGACCGACCCGGTCGAAAAGTCCACCGGGATCGCGTCCTTGGTCCGGCTGGGATAGCTCTGCATCCCGCCAAAGCCGCGAAAGGCCTTCAACTGGTCGAGGCTTTGCTCCCCCAGCAGATAATGGATCGCATGCAGGATTGGGCCGGCGTGCGGCTTCACCGCCACCCGGTCGTTCGGCCCGAGTGCGGCGAAGTAGAGCGCGGTCATGATCGTCGATATCGACGCGCAGCTCGCCTGGTGCCCGCCGACCTTCAGCCCGTCGCGGCTGTCGCGCAGATGATTGGCATTGTGGATCGTCCACGACGCCAGCCAACGCAGCCGTGCGTCGATCGTCTCCAGCAGCGCGACCTGCTCGGGCGATGCCGACTCGGCGGCGGTCGCATGGGTCTGGGCAAACTCCAAGATGCATCTTCCCCGGAACACGGCAGTAATAGGCACGCTGGCCTAGCCTTAGTCGGCTGTTTGGCTGCCAGCAACGACCTCCGTGGCAGTGGTTTAGCGGTGCGCCAGACGCTCGCAAATGTGCTTCTTTGCGACGTCAAATTGCTGCATTGCTCAAAGTGGGTAATGCCAGTTTCGGGCGATTCCGGCCAGACTGAAGTCGAGCGACCGATCTGTCCATTTCGGATATAATTGAATTCGACACGAATTCTGCGGGACACGATGGTTAGCAATCCGCTTAGCCATTTCAGTTTCTCGAAATTTTGCCCCCGATTACGCCGGCAACCGGGCGAAACGGGGCGATCAAGCTAAATTCTCGTTAAGCTAACCGGTGTAGCGACGCCCCAGCGACTAAATTCAAGCGGGGCTGGAAAAAATGAGCATCAAGCGGAACGGGAAAATCGGCGGCGGTCTGATCTTGGGGGCGATGGCCCTAGCAGGCGTCGTCGCGTCGATGGAAATCAACAAAATCCGCTTCGGCGGCCCGATCCAGCTCAAGAACCAGCAGGTCAGCGATCTGGTCGCCGACATCCTGCCCCCGCCCGAATATGTGATCGAGCCCTATCTCGAAGCGACGTTGCTGGTGAACAACCCCGCGTCACTCGCGGCCCGCAAGGCGCGTCTGGCCGAGCTGCACAAGCAGTTCGACGATCGGGAAAGCTATTGGCAGAAGGCCGATCTCGATCCCGCGCTGAAAACGGCGTTGCTCGCGCAGTCGGGCGCTGCCGCCGATAAATTCTGGGATGAAGTCGATAATGGGCTGGTGCCTGCGATCGAGCGCCAGGACAGCGATGCGATGCGCGCGAGCTATGCGCGGCTGACCGACAAATATGCCGATCATCGCCGCAAGATCGATGCGCTTGTCGCATCGGCGACCGCCTTCCAATCGAAGCTCGTTGAAAGCAGCAACGCCGCGCTGGCGTCAACGATCGCGTGGCTGGTCGGGATTGGCCTCATCGTCGCTGGCATGCTGGTCGCAGGGCTTTGGTATGTCATCAGCCGGGCGCTGACGCCGCTCGCCGCTACAGCAGGCGCGATGGAGCGGATGGCGGGCGGCGATTTCGATGTCGCGGTTCCCGGGGCCGGGCGCAACGACGAAATCGGCACGATGGCCGCAGCCTTCGAAGTATTCCGCGGCGCATCGCGCGCCCAGGCCGAAAATGAAGCCAAACAGCGCGTGGTCGTCGATGAACTCGCCCGCGCACTCGAAGCGCTTGCCGCCGGTGACATGACCTACCGGATCGAAACCCCGCTGGCGCCTGAATATGAAAGCCTGCGGACCGGTTTCAACAATTCGATCAATGGGCTGGGCGACATCATGTCGAGCGTGTCCGATACCGCCTCGAGCGTGCACAGCGGCGCGTCGGAAATCCGGGCGGCCTCGGACGACCTGGCGCTGCGCACCGAGCAGCAGGCGGCAAGCCTTGAGGAAACTTCGGCGGCGATGAACCAGGTGACGTCGATGGTGCGCGAAACCGCCAAGGGCGCCGCCGAGGTCAACCGCTCGATCGACGAAGCGCACCGCGAAGCGAGCGAAGGCGGCGCCGTCGTCAAGCGCGCGGTCGGCGCAATGGGCGCGATCGAGAAATCGGCGCACGAAATCACCCAGATCATCAACGTCATCGACGGCATCGCCTTCCAGACCAATTTGCTCGCGCTGAACGCCGGCGTCGAAGCGGCGCGTGCGGGTGATGCGGGCAAGGGCTTTGCGGTCGTCGCCAATGAAGTTCGCGCACTGGCGCAGCGCTCGGCTGACGCAGCCAAGGACATCAAGGCGCTGATCACGACATCGGCCGAGCAAGTCGGCGCGGGCGTCGCGCTGGTCGGCGAAACGGGCACGCTGCTCGACCGGATCGTCACCCGGGTGGGTGCCATCAGCGGCATGATCACGACCATCGCCGAGTCTGCCGAGACGCAGGCGACCAACCTGCAACAGGTCAATGGCGCGGTCGGCGAAATGGACAAGATGACGCAGCAAAATGCCGCGATGGTCGAAGAATCGACCGCCGCCGCACGCAGCCTGGCGGGCGAAGCCGAAGCGCTTGCCGATGTCGTCGCGCGCTTCAAGCTCGGGGGCGAGGCCCCGGCCCGCCGCGCCGTCGCGCCAACCCGCCTCGCGCCCAAACGCAAGGCGCGCGCGCCGATGGTGTCAGGCAATCTCGCGCTGAAGTCCGACGACGGCGACGACGATTGGTCGGAGTTCTAAGCGGGATTTGGCAACTTGACGCAATCAACCTTGACCCTGCCCGCGCGCTGTCACCGCGATGCCGCCGACGCGATGCTCCCGCTGCTGCGCGACGGCATTGCGGCGGGCGCTATCGCAATCGACGGCGGTGAGGTGACGCAGCTGGGTCAGGCCATGCTGCAACTGCTGCTCAGCGCGCGCAAAACCGCCGCCAACCAGGGCGTGGGGTTTGCGATCACCGCGTCCGACGCGATGCGCGCCGCGCTGGCTTCGGCGGGTGCCGAGTATCTGCTCGATGAAAGTATGGGTCGATGACCAACGAAGAAATCCAGGGCATCTTTTTCGTCGAATGCCAGGAAGCGCTCGCCGCCGCCGAAGCGGCGCTCGATCGATGCCGTCTTGGCAACGCCGATGACGAGACCGTCAACGCCATTTTCCGCGCGGTCCATTCGATCAAGGGCGGCGCCGGGGCCTTCGGGTTCGAGGCGCTGCAAGCCTATACGCACGGCTTCGAAACATTGCTGTCCGATGTCCGCGACGGGACGGTCGCGGTCAACGATCCGTTGGTCGCCCTGATGCTGCGCGCACTCGATCTGCTCGGCGATCATGTCGCGGCCGCGCGTGACGGCGGTGCCGCGCCCGATGACGCCGCGCTGCTCGCCCAACTGGCCGCCGCGCAGACCGGGGTGATCGCCGAAGTCGAAGCCGCAGCATCAGCGGACGACGATTTCGCATTCGATCTCGACGCCATGCTCGGCGACATCGCCGCCGATATCTCGGCCAATGCCGATTGGGTCGTCACGATCCACCCGCATGCAGGCGCACTTGCGAATGGCGGTGAACCGCTGCTGCTGCTGCGCGAACTTTGCGCGCTCGGCGATGGCCGGGTCGCGATCGATGACAGCGCCGTGCCCAATCTCGATGCGCTCGATCCCGGCGAGGGCTATCTTCGCTGGACCGTGAAGCTGCCCGGATCGGTCGAACGCGCGGCGATCGAGGAGATTTTCGATTTCGTCGGCGAAGGCTGTAGCGTGTCGATCGCGCGCGATGGCGACGCCGACGATGAGATCACCGTGCTCGCTGTTGCCGCGCCCGAACCGACGGTCGCGCCTGCGCCGATTACCGCGCCCGTCGCTGTCGCGATTCCGCCGGTCGCGCCGCCAAGCGCGCCCGTCGCCGAAGCCGCCGCAGCCGCGCCAGCGGCGGGTCAATCGATCCGCATCGACCTCGCCAAGCTCGATCGGCTGATCGACGCCGTCGGCGAACTGGTGATCGCGCAAGCGATGATGACCCAGCGCCTGTCGAGCCATAGCCTCGGCGGCATTGAAGAACTGGCGATGCTCGACGGGCTGACCCGCGACATTCAGGAAAGCGCGATGTCGATCCGCGCGCAGCCGATCGGATCGGTGTTCAGCCGCGTGCCCCGCATCCTGCGCGAGCTGGAGGCGTCGACCGGCAAGAAGGTGCGGCTTGAGGTGTCGGGCGAAGCCACCGAACTCGACAAACCCGTGATCGAACGGCTCAGCGAACCTTTGACCCACTTGATCCGCAATGCCGTCGACCATGGCATCGAGCCTGTCGCCGACCGGATCGCCGCAGGCAAATCGCCCGAAGGCGTGCTGAGCCTGTCGGCCGAGCATCGCTCGGGCCGGATCGTTATCCGGATTGCCGACGATGGGCGCGGGATCAACCGCCCGCGCGTCTATGCCAAGGCGGTCGAACGCGGTCTCATCGCCGCCGATGCGGTGCTGAGCGACGAAGAGATCGACAATCTGATCTTCGCCCCCGGCTTTTCAACCGCCGAGACGCTGTCGAACATTTCAGGCCGCGGCGTCGGCATGGATGTCGTGCGGCAGAATGTGAAAGAACTGGGCGGGCGCATTTCGATCGAGTCGCATCCGGGCAAGGGATCGGTCTTCACGCTCGCGCTGCCGCTGACGCTGGCCATTTCGGACGGCATGATCGTGACCGTCGGCGACCAGATCTTGGTCGTCCCGCTCGCGCATGTTGTCGAAAGCCTGCGGCCCGAAGCGCGCGATGTTCAGTATCTGGGCGTTGGCCGCGCGATGCTCAACGTGCGCGGGCAGTTCATCCCGATCCTGCCGCTCGAAGGACCCGTCGGCGCGCGCGGCGCGATTACCGATCCGACGCAAGCCGTGCTGATCGTCGTCGACACCGAAGCGGCAGGTCAGGCGGCGTTGCTCGTCGACACCATCTGCGACCAGCGCCAGTTCGTGATCAAGAGCCTCGACACCCATTATCGTCCGGTCGAGGGCGTCGCTGGCGCCACCATTCTCGGCACGGGTCGTGTCGCGCTGATCATCGACGTCGATGGGCTGGTCGCGGGCGCCGTGAGCGAAGTCGCGCCACTGAAAGAAGCCGCATGAACGCGCTCGCCGAAGCCTTTGAGAAGCTGCCGGGCATTGGCAAAGGCGTTTACGCCCCCGCCGATTTCGAAGCCGTGCGCAAGATTGTGCATCAGACGGCGGGCATCGTGCTGGTGCCGGGCAAGGCGATGCTGGTCTATTCGCGGCTTGCCCCGCTGGTGCGCAACACCGGCTGCGGCACCTTTGCGGCTTATGTGAAGCGGATCGAAGCCGATGACGCCGAACGCCGCCGCGCGATTTGTGCGCTGACCACCAATCACACTTTCTTCTTCCGCGAGGACCATCATTTCGAGCATCTCGGCAAATCGGTGCGTCCCGGCCTGTTGAAGCACGCAAGCGCGGGCGATCCGGTGCGCATCTGGTCGGCGGGCTGTTCGAGCGGCGAAGAGACCTGGTCGATCCTGATGACGATGCTCGGCACCGATCGCGGCGCCGCCGCACGGCTGGGCGCTGCCGATTTCCTGTTGCTGGCAACCGACCTCGCCGACCATGCGCTCGCAACGGCCGAGGCGGCACAATATCGCTGCGATACCCTCGACGCCGTACCCGGCGAGCTGCGGCGTGCGTGGATGCACGAAGCCGATGGCCAGGCAACCGTCGCCGACGAAGCGCGGGCGCTCGTGCGCTTCAAATCGCTCAATTTGCTCGGCGATTGGCCGATGGCGCGCGCCTTCGACGTGATTTTCTGCCGCAATGTCATGATCTATTTCGACCATGCGACCAAGGAACGACTGGTCGACCGCTTCGCGCGGCAGCTCGCCCCCGGCGGCCACCTCTACATCGGCCATAGCGAGCGCGTCACCGGCCCCGCCGAACGCGTGCTGACGCAGGTTGGCCCGACCATTTATCGCAAGGTGGCAGCATGATCCGGGTCCTGATCGTCGACGACTCGCCGACCATGCGCGCTTTGCTGAGCGAATTGCTGCGCCGCGAATCCGACATTACCGTTATCGGCGCCGCGTCCGATGCTGCCGAAGCCCGCACGATCATCCGCGAACAAAGCCCCGATGTCGTGACACTCGATATCGAGATGCCGGGGATGAACGGTCTCGACTTCCTCGACAAGCTGATGCGGCTGAAGCCCACGCCGGTCGTCGTCGTATCCGGCCTGACGCGCGACGGCGCCGACACGACGGTGCGCGCGCTCGAGATCGGCGCGGTCGATTGCTATGCCAAGCCCGACGGCAGGATCGGATCGCTGCTGACGACCGACGACGGTCGGCTCGCGGCGCTGATTCGCAATGCTGCCAAGGCTCGGCTGCGCGATCGCCCCGCTGGCGGCGCCGCGCCGACGCCGAGCTATGCGGTACCGGCGCCGACCGACCGTCAGCGCCCCTCCTTGATTGCCATCGGCGCATCGACCGGTGGCGTCGAAGCTTTGCAATTGCTGCTCCAGAACTTTCCCGCCGATTGCCCGCCGACCGTGATCGTCCAGCACATCAGCGGCCATTTCGCCGAAGCCGTGGCCCGTCGTCTCGATCAGCAATGCGCCCCCACCGTGACAATCGCCGAGCCGGATCTGCCGCTGAAGCAAGGCCATGTCTATCTCGCGCCGGGCAACGACCGCCATCTGCAGGTCCGCGGCAGCGCGGCGCACCCCTGCGCCCGGATGCGCGCCGACGACAAGGTTTCGGGCCACCGCCCGAGTGTCGACGTGCTCTTCCGCACGGTGGCCGAAACCATGGGGGGTCAGGCCGTCGGCATTTTGCTGACGGGCATGGGATCGGACGGCGCGCAGGGCCTGCTCGCGATGGCGCGCGCCGGGGCCATGACGATCGCGCAGGACGAGGCGACCTGCACCGTGTTCGGCATGCCCAAGGCAGCGATTGCGCTTGGCGCTGCCAGCCGGATCGCGCCGATCCACCGTATTGCCGATCATGCGCTCGCGAGGGCCGCCTGATGCTCCATCAGCCCATCGAACCGCCCTCGACCGCGCTACACCGCCCGGTGCGGTTGACCGTGATGCAGGGTCAGGCGCGCGTCAGCGGCGACGCACGCGTCGAACTCACGACCGTGCTCGGCAGTTGCATCGCCTGCTGTCTGTTCGATCCGACCAGCAATGTCGGTGGCATGAATCACTTCCTGCTGGCCGAGCCCAAGGGCGGGCGCGGCGTCGACGAACATTACGGCGCCTATCTGATGGAAGTGCTGATCAACGAAATGCTGGCCTATGGCGCCACCCGTCCCGCGATGCGCGCGCATCTTTACGGCGGCGCCAATATGCACAGCGGCATGACGCGGATCGGATCGGCCAATGCGGCCTTTGCAACCGCCTTTCTGGAACAGGAGCGCATTTCGCTGGTGCGGTCGTCGCTCGGCGGCAATCAGGCCCGCCGTGTCGATTTCCGGCCGGCGCGGGGGCAAGCGCGCTTCCGACTGGTCGACGACACCGTCGCCCCGCAACCGATTGAGCGTCCCGCAGCAACACGCGGCGACGTCGAACTTTTCTGAAAAAGGGTGGATGAAACGATGACAGCGGCAAATCCCAAGACACGCATTTTGACGGTCGACGACAGCGCAACGATGCGCAGCCTGCTCAAACACGCCCTCGTCGGTCACGGCTTTGAGGTGGAGCAGGCCGATGACGGCGTGTCGGCGCTCGAATGGCTCGCCAGCAACGACTGCGACGTCGTGATCACCGATATCAATATGCCGCGCATGGACGGCTTCGGCCTGATCGAGCGCGTCCGCGCCGGGGGGCCGCATGTGCACCGCCCGATCCTGGTCCTGTCGACAGAATCCTCTGACGAGAAAAAGGCGCGCGCGCGCCAGGCCGGCGCCACCGGCTGGATCGTCAAACCCTTTGACGCCGAAAAACTCGCTGCCGCCGTCCGGCGCGTCACGCACTAATCCCCGCGAAAGGACCGATCATGAACCGCCAACTCATCACTTTCGAAGTCGAATCGCAGGTCTTCGGGATCGACATCATGGCCATTCGCGAAATCCGGGCGTGGACCCCGACCACGCGCCTGCCGCATGTGCCGCATTATGTCGCGGGCGTGGTCAATCTGCGCGGCACCGTTTTGCCCGTCGTCGATCTCGCCGCCCGGCTCGGCTGGCGCGCGACCGAGGCGACCGCGCGCCACGTCATCATCGTCACCCAGATCGCCGGGCAATTCCGCGGCCTGATCGTCGATTCGGTCAGCGATATCGTCACCTTTCCCGCCGCATCGCTGCAAGTGCCGCCGGCAACCGGCGATGCGGTCGTCCCCTTCCTCGAAGGGCTGGTCTCGATCGACGACCGGATGGTGATGGTCCTCGACCTGCCATCGCTGACCCATGCCCACGAGATTGCCGAAGCCGCTTAGTTCATCATTTGCGTTTGAGAGTATCCAGTAATGGCCAAGACCAAAGTCCTCGTCGTCGACGATTCGATTACCATGCGGGCGCTGTTCACCAATGCGCTGGAGCGCAGCAAGGACATCGTCGTTGTCGGCGCGGCCGATGGTGCCGACGAAGCCCGGCAGATGATCGAGGAACTGCACCCCAATGTGCTGACACTCGACGTCGAAATGCCGGGGATGAACGGGCTCGATTTTCTGGCCGAGCTGATGGAGACACGTCCCATTCCGGTGGTGATGCTGTCGACGCTGACACAAAAAGGCGCCGACGTGTCGCTGCGCGCGATCGAACTGGGGGCAGTCGACTGTTTCCCTAAGCCGCAGCGCGCAACGCCCGACGAGTTCGACAAGATTTCGGGCAAGCTGTGCAAAATCGTGCTGACGGCGGCCAAGACCAACCTTGCCGCCCGCAAGCTGCCCACTGCGGCCGCGCCGGTCGCTGTGCCGGGCGACTATGTGTGGGACGGCGAAATCATTGCTGTCGCCGGGGGCATGGGCTCCATCGAAGCCGCATCCGAAATGCTCGCCGCTTTCCCCGCCAATTGCCCGCCGACGATAGTATCGCTGGCCATCGACGAAGGCCTCGGCGTGCCCTTTGCCTCGCGCCTCTCGCAAAGCGCGTCGGCGAAGGTCAAACTTGCGTCCGATGGCGAGGCGCTTGAACAGGGCGTGATCTATATTGCGATTGATCCGCGCTTCCACGCCGTCGTCGATCGCTGGCCGGGCGGACGCCTGCGCCTGGTTGATCGCGATCCGGTCAATGGCGTGCGCCCGTCGGCCGATTTGCTGTTCGGCTCGGTGGCAAAGACCGCCGGGGCAAAGTCGATCGGCGTCATTCTCTCGGGCGATGGCAGCGACGGTTCGGCCGGCGTTGGCGCGATCAAGGCCGCCAGCGGCACCTGTCTTGCGCAGGACCCGGCGACCGCGCTCGTCCCGACGATGGCGGAAGCTGCGATTGCGCGCGGCGTCTCGGCACTGGCCGCGCCTGCCCAGCTGGCAGCCCAGGCTTGCCCGATCCGGAGTATGTCGGTTGCAGCCTGATCGCGCTCAATTGGAAGTCATCGCGCGCGAACTCGCCGCGCTCGCCGCCGACATCGAAACCCTTGGCGCCGAGCTGTGCGCCGATCCTGCCGTGGTATCAAAACACGCCACGTCGCTGCAGGCCGTCGACTTGATCGGCCAGCGCCAGCGGGCGCTTGCCGAGATGCTGCGGGCCGAAAAGTTCGACGATGCGCTGGGGGCGTGCAATTTGGGACGTGTCGTCGAGCTATTTGCCCGGCGGTCAGCGTGACCGCCCGCCGTTGGCGCGGGGTTCGGTCCCCGGCACCCGCGACAACCAAACCGGCTCAATAGGGTGTTGCTTGGACCGACCGCTGGTGCGCCGCTGCCGACGCCCACCATTCGAGATCGGCGGCAAAGCGCGGGAAGCGCTGGTCGAGATAGTCGCCACCCGAACCCATGGGTTTGCCGTCGGCATCGAGCGTCTGGCTGATCTGGCCAACGTTGAGGGTGCTCGAAATCACCACCATCCCCATTTCGGAAAGCGTGGGGAGCCAGGCCATCGCCGCACGCGCGCCACCGAGCTGGCCGGGTGAATAGCTGACGACCGCCGCGGGTCGCCAGAACCATTCTTCGAGGAAATGGTCGGTCAGATTCTTGAGGCCCGGCTGCATGCCCCAATTATATTCGCCGGTCACGAAGACGAAGCCATCCGCCGCGCGGATCTTGGCCGCCAGTTCGGCCATGGCGGGCGGCGCTTCACCAGCTGGATATTCCTTGAACATGCGGTCGAGCATCGGCAGGTCGACCGCCTTGGCGTCAATCAACTCGACGTCGTGGCCCCGGTCGGCGAAGCCGTTCTGCAGATAGTGCGCAAAGCGGATGCCGACGCGATCGCTGCGGTAGGAACCATAGAATACAAGCAGTTTCAGCATCTTCTCACCTGTCGAATTTGGCCGGTTCAAACGCGCCATCATCTAACGATCGATAGCGGATGAAGGGCCCCGCCCGCCTGCGCAAGCGGAGCCCCTGTCCTGGTCGTCAACGCGGTCGGGATCAGTTGCCGTGGTGGACGTCCGACGACAGCAGCACCGCGGGCACCTTGCCGCGGTTGATCCAGTAGTGCGAAATGCCATCGGCTTCGCGCGCGATGTCGCCGGCCTTGTGCAGGATCGGCACCGAGCAGCTGCTGCGATATTCGGTGATCGAGCCGCTGAGGGTATAGATCAGCGCCGGGCGGTCCTTGTGGCTGTGCAGCGGCACAATGCCGCCCGGCTGGACGACGAGGCGGCGCGTGCGCAGCTGGCGATCGGGCACGTTGATTTCGGCATTGAGATCAACCGAGCCGATGACGGTGTCGGTCACGGCCTTGGGCGCTGTCGGCGCGCCGGTCAGCGGGTTTACCCCCGCCTTGGCCGCCGGGCATTCACCCGCCAAGGCGGGCGAAGCGACAGTGGTGGCTGCGAGCAGCGCAAACAGGGCATTGCGAAGGGTCGTCTTGGTCATGATCGGTCTTCCTGTTGGTTGGCAATATCGGGTCCGGGAACCGAAACGCCGGTTCGCTGACACCATGTTGCTCTACGCGTTGAGCGCGCCCGCGCCCAATGGCTTTGGCGCATCGAGTCGATGCAGAAACGGCATTTCAATCGACGCGCCGCTTTGGGCAGTTAGCGGTCATCATTTCCACCAAAGGATGCTCGCCATGAACTCGCCTGCCACCCCAAAGCCGCTCGCCGGACGCGTTGCCGTTGTTACCGGATCGACCAGTGGTATTGGACTCGGAATCGCGCATGCACTGGCCGAAGCCGGTGCCGATCTCGTCATTAATGGTCTGGGCGACCCCGCCGCGATCGAAGCGACCTGCGCGGCACTCGCCAAACATGGCGGCAGCGTCGCTTATGATGGGGCAAATCTGCTCGATGCCGCCGGTGCTGCAGGGCTGATTGAGAACAGCATCGCACTGCTTGGCCAAGTCGATATCCTCGTCAACAATGCCGGTATCCAGCATGTCGCGCCGATCGAGGATTTTCCTGTCGACAAATGGAACGCGATCATCGCGCTCAACCTGTCGGCGGCGTTCCACACGATCCGCACCGCGTTCGCGCCGATGAAGGCAGCAGGCTATGGCCGGATCATCAACGTTGCCTCGGCGCATGCGCTGGTCGCGTCGCCGTTCAAGGGCGCCTATGTCGCTGCCAAGCATGGCGTGCTCGGGCTGACCAAGACCGTGGCACTCGAAGGCGCACAGTATGGCGTCACCTGTAACGCGATTTGCCCTGGCTACGTATGGACGCCGTTGGTGGAGAATCAGATTGCCGATACCGCAAAGGCCCGGGGCATCGACCGCGACGCCGTGATCCGCGACGTGCTGCTCGCCGCGCAACCGACCAAGCGCTTTGCGACGGTCGAGGAACTGGGCGCGCTAGCGGTGTTTCTGTGCGGCCCCGGCGCCGCGTCGATCACCGGCACGGCACTGCCCGTCGATGGCGGCTGGACCGCCCAATAACCGCGCGTCGCGACCCCGCTTTACCGATTAGGAGAGACCATCATGCAAACCCTTCACGAAGAGATTTCAAGCTACGGCCAGACCGTTCTGGTGCTGCAAGGCGGCGGCGCGCTCGGCGCCTATCAGGTCGGCGTCTATCAGGCACTCGCCGAGGCTGGCATCGCGCCCGATTGGGTGGTCGGCACCTCGATCGGCGCGATCAACGCCGCGCTGATCGCGGGCGGACCCGCCAAGGACGGGCTCAATCGCCTGCGTGAATTCTGGAAGCGCGTCGAAAGCGACCGCTTCATGGGCATGCCGCTCCCGAGCTGGTTCCCGGCGGCCGCGCGCAACATGATGGCGGTGACGACTGGTGTTCCGTCGTTCTTCCGCCCGAATACGGCGGCGTTCGCAAGTTCGCACGCGCCGCTGGGGGCCGAGAATGCGGGCTATTATTCGGTCGCGCCGCTCGCGCAGACGTTGACCGAGCTGGTCGATTTCGACCAGATCAATAATGGCCCGGTTCGGCTGACGGTTGGCGCGTCGAATGTCCAGACCAGCGAAATGACCTATTTCGACAGCCGTGACCAGACGATCGACTTGCGCCACGTCATGGCATCGGGCGCGCTGCCGCCGGCCTTTCCGGCGGTGCGGATCGACGACCAGCTCTATTGGGACGGCGGCATCCTGTCGAACACGCCGGTCGAAGTCGTGTTTGACGATAATCCGCGCAAGAACGGGATGGTCTTCGCGGTTCACCTGTGGAACCCGCATGGCAAAGAGCCCGAGACGATCTGGGAAGTGATGAACCGCCAGAAGGACGTTCAATATTCGAGCCGTGCCGCATCGCACATCAAGCGCCAGCGCCAGCTCCACAAGATGCGCCACATCATCGCCGAGATGACCGCGCTGATTCCCGCAGAAGCGCTCGCGAGCCTCAAACAGCGCGGGCTGACGGGCTATGGCTGCACCACGCAGATGCATGTCATCCGCTTGCTAGCCCCCGCGCTCGATTATGAGGATCACGCCAAGGACGTCGATTTCAGCGCCGACGGCATCCGCAAGCGCTGGGAAGCAGGCTATCGCCACACCTCCGAAACGCTGGAGAAGGCCCCCTGGCGTGCCGAAGTCGATCCGAGCGAGGGTTTTGTCCTGCACGAAGCGTGCGCCGGCGAAATGGTCGAGACCTCCGCCGCCAAATAACATCACCTGCTACCCCATTCGGGCAGCAGTGTGATACCGATCTTGGTCAGGGGACCAATCATGCCACATCCGCTCGTCGCAGAACTCGAAAATGCCTTTCAGGAAGTGCGCAATTGCGACCTGACTCTCGGCGAGCGGCTGAAACATATCGCGGATTGCGTTCGCGCCAATGGGCCCGATTTTGCAGCGGCAGTCGATGCCTTTGTCGCCCGGCTTGAGGCGGCACAGGCCGGCAGCACGGCGCCAATGGTTGGCGATGTCATGCCCGATTTCTGCCTGCCCAATCATGAAGGACGGCTGGTCACGCTCGATTCACTGCTCGAGCGCGGGCCCGCCGTCCTTGCCTTTCATCGCGGGCATTGGTGCCCCTATTGTCGGCTAAACATGATCGGCCTTGCCGAGATTGAGCAAGTGGCCAAACCGGCGCAGATCGTCGCGATCTCGTCCGAGGTACAGCAGTATACCCGCATGTTGCGCGCCGAAGCCGGGGCCCAATTCCCCTTCCTGACCGATGTCGGCGGCGGCTACACGCTGTCGATCAATCTGGCGATCCTGGTCGATGAAAACATGTCAGCGATGATCGGCGGGGCGGGCTGGGACATTCCCGGTTATCAGGCCCACTCGCCCTGGGTCTTGCCCGTACCTGCCGTTTTCGTCGTCGGGCAGGACGGCATTATCGCCGCGCGGCATGTCGATCCCGATTATCGCCGCCGGATGGAGCTCGACGCGCTACTCGACGCCGTCAAGCTGGTGCGCGCCTAACGCCCGCGACCAGTCCGCCGACCGCACGAGATTGAGCAGTGCCGAGGCCTCGCGCGACCGCGCCCGGCCCGCCACCGAATAGATCGCAACCGTGCGCCGCAGATCGAGCGCAGAACAGGCAATATGCCGCACGCGCGCCGAATTCATCGCACTCGCCGGCATGATCGCCACGCCAATTTCGGCCACCACCAACGCTTCGAGATCGCGATCGGAGTCAACCTCATGCGCGTGGTCGAGCGAAATCCCCGCCGCCTCAAGGCGCTCGCTCTCGAACTCGGCCATATCGGCGTCGGCGTGAATCAAGAAGCGCGTCTCGCGGATCAGCTCGACATCGAGATCGATCTCATTGTGCATCGCCAGCGGATGATCGACGCCGACGACAAGATCGAACGCCTCGCTGAACATCGGCCAGGTTTCCAGTCGATCCCAGCTTTCGCCCATTGGCCCGCCGATCGCCAGATCGACCTCGCCATTTTTGAGCATCGCGGCAATCTGCGCGCCGGTGCCACGGCGCAGTTTGAGTTGCAGCCCGGCAAAACTGCGATGCATTTCGCCCAAGGGCCGCATCAAATGGACCAAGTCGAGCGTGCGAGAGACCGCCAGCGACAGCGACGGCACTTCGCCCTTGCGGATTTTGGTCGCAAGCGACTTGGCGGTCAGCGCACTGTCATAGCATTGCTGGAGCAGCGGCTGCATCCGGTTGCCGAGGTCGGTCAGGTGCGTGTTGCGCCCTTCGCGGCGGATCAGGTCACCGCCGAGTTCGTCTTCCAACTGCTTGATTGCGCGGGTTAAGGCGGGCTGGGTGACATTGCATTCCTCGGCAGCGCGCGTGAAATTGAGCACGCGTGCGACCGACAGGAAGTAGCGGACTTGCTGCATTTCCATTGGCGACGACCCCCTCCCCACGAAGGCCGCTGCCATCTAGCAGTAAGCGTGAGAGCTGACTAGCGCGCGACGAAACGCTGCTCGGCCATGCGGCCCAGCGCGATGGCCATAGCCATGCTGCCGACAGCTACCCAAGCATAGGGCTGCAACAAGGGGATGCCGACCAGCAGCAATTCGTCATTGCCGCCAGGGATCAGCAAGCTGCCCCAGCCCATCAGCACGCCGCCGCCAAAGCTGCGGATCACCGCTTCGCGGGTTGGCGCGCGGAGCTGAAGTCGCCCCGCCGTCCAGCCACCGACGAGCGCGCCCGCAAACAGCATCACCAGCAGCACCAGCTTGACCACCACACCACCGGTCTTGCCCTGCGCGAGCGACAGCAGCGCATAGGTATAGGCCCAGGGTCCGATCGCGATCAGCGAGATGGCAAAAACGATCCCGATCACGGCCGTCGCGCGGTGCGGCGTCCAGACATGCGCGGCGAGCATCCGCGCACGGCCCGCGCGGATCGCCTCAACGCTGCGCCAGACGACGAACAGCGCAAAGGGCAGCAGCAGCCAGCTTGCCGCGAACAAGGGCGAGGCAACATGCATTGTTGGAAATTTGCCGATCAGCGGCCAGATCGTCAGACAGCCGACGTAAAAACCAATCGGGGTGAGTACATAGGCCCATTCGCCCGAGCCGAACCGGGCGACCGCGCCGAAGACACAAGCGCGGGCCACAAACGCGCCGAGGCCCAGCAGCATACCGCCCGCGATGGTGGCCAAAGTTGCTGGATAACCGATCGGGAGCGTTTCATGCCCGCCCAGCACGCGCCAGAGCAGCACGCCGCCGGCAACCCACACAGCCGCTTCGCCAAGCCCGGCAAACCGCCAAGCGGTCCGCTTCGTCAGCACTTCGTCGACCGCCGCAACCAGGCACGTCGCGCCGCGCTGGATGGCATAGCCCATGATCACGGCGCACACCGCCGCGATCAGAAAGGCAAAACTCAGCAGCGCGACCGACATGGGCATCACTTACTTGGCTGCATCGGCAGCGATCGAACCAGCGACTTCTGCCGCCATCTTGAACTGGGCATTCTGCGTGGTGATGCCATACCGCTTCGCCATAAAGGTGAAATCGGTCCAGGCAAGCCAGACGCTGCCATCGGCTTCCTCAACCACCAGCATCCGCACCGGCCAGTCGAGGCCCGCATAACGGTTCGCCTGCAGGAACTGCACCCCCAGTGGCGGGTTGCCGAAGCGCACGATCACCGACTTGCCGATTGTCAGATTGGCTTCCTTGCCCAGCGCCTGCTGGTCGATGGCGTCGAAGAAGCGCACGCCCTTGGCCGCGATCGCCGCTTTCAGCCGCGCGACGGTTTCGTCGAAGCCATGGGTGCTGCGGATACGGACAATGCCAGCCGCTTTGGCGACGGGCGCGGGCGCTGTGGGGGCAGTGTCGCGCGCTTCGGCAGCGGTGCCGCTGACAGCCAAGGCGATCGCGAGCAGGATGGGACGAGCAATCATGGGTCAATCTCCGTTGAGGCGGGGTGTCGCCGGAATGACCGCCTTATCGAGGATCGCGCGCGCCAAGGGGAATAGGAATGTCGCATCGGTTCGATGCCCGCTCGCTATTGCGGCGGACACGCCCCTTTGCCGTGCCAATTGCGCCTGATCGTTCAGGCAGCGAGTTCCATGCTGCGGGCGCCGTCCGTCACGTCCAGCATCGCCGTCCAACCCAGATTGCCGTCGTAGCGCCACGCCATCCGCCCGTCGTCGTCGAGCGCAAACAGATGCAGCCAGCCGTTATCAAACAGCGCACGGACGCCCGCATGGCCAACGTAAGGATTGACCGCGACGCTTGAGGCCAGCGGCCAGACCGGCGGGATCGCCAGCGCGGCGGCATCGGCGGCTGTACGCAGCGCCTCGGTCGTCAGGTTCGGGTGGTCAGCATGAGCGGGCATCGAAAACTTCTCCAAAAGAGCAAAGCCAGTCGCGCTCAGCGCGTCGGCCGCGGCGTCCAGCCGCCGAGCAGCGCGGTAAAGCCGCCGATCATCACCAGCACCGCCAGCACACCCGGCGCGAGCAGCATCACATCGGCAAAGCGGATCATCAGAAAGCCGCCCGCATTGATCACCCCGGCGTGCAGGAGCGCGGAAACGGGCGTGGGCGCTTCCATCACTTCGGTCAGCCAGCCGTGCAGCGGGAATTGCGCCGATTTGAGCAGCGCCGCCAGCGCCAGCAGCCCCGCCGCCGCGAGCGCCATCGCGCCGCCCTGGCCGCTGCGCGCGGTATCGAGAATGGTCGCGATGTCGCTCGTCCGATAGGTGATCGCGAGCAGCACGGCGGCGCTCAACAACGCCAGATTGGCAAGCCGCGCCGACACCAATTTCTTGCGCGCCGCCCGCTGCGCCGCAACGCGTTCCGGATAGAAAAGCAGCAGCCGGTGACTACCGAAACTGATCGCCGTCCACGCCACCACGAGTTGCGCCAGCGACCCGGCGATCACCAGCAGCATCACCATCGCCAGCGTGAAGCACAGCCAGCCCATGAAACTGCCCTGCCGCACCTCGCCGTCGAGATAGGTCGCCGAACAGCGCACCACGATCCAGCCGATAAAGGCGGCGAGCAGCAGCGCAGGCGCGGCAAAGGGCAGGAATGAGATCGGCACAGTGGCTCCCGGTTGTATGGCCTTTCGGCGTCGGCCCCGCGCTAGCCCAACCCAAACGCGCTAAAAAATTCATTGTTGAGTCAAAATCGTTCGCTTTGTGGAATGGATATGGCCGATCTCAACTACAACCACCTGCGCTATTTCTGGGCGGTCGCGCAGGACGGCAATCTCACGCGCACCGCCGAGCGGCTCAATGTCTCGCAATCGGCGCTGTCGGTGCCAATCCGCAAGCTGGAGAATCGGCTCGGCCACCCGCTGTTTGAACGGCGCGGGCGCCAGCTCCATCTGACCGAAGCGGGCAAGATCGCGCTCGACCATGCCGATGCGATCTTTGCAACGGGCGAGGAATTGCTCGGCACGCTGCGCGAAACTGGTCGGACGCGCCATGTCGTGCGGATCGGCGCGCTCGCCACGCTGTCGCGCAACTTCCAGATCAGCTTCCTGCGGCCATTGCTCGACCGGAGCGACGTCGAGATTGTGCTGCGCTCGGGCAGTCCGATCGAACTGCTGGCAGGACTCCAGTCGCTCAAGCTCGACGTCGTCCTGACCAATCAACTCCCCGCCAGCGACGCGCTCACCCCGTTCATGACGCACAAGCTGTTCGAGCAGCCGATCAGCCTGGTCGGATCGCCATCGCTGCTCGGGAGCATGCGCTCGGTTGCCGCGCTGCTGACGGCACATCCCGTCATTCTGCCAACCCAGGGTAATAGCATCCGCGCCGCGTGTGACGCGCTCGCCGATCGTTTGGGCGTCCGGCTGCAAATCGCGGCGGAAGTCGACGACATTGCGATGATGCGGCTGCTCGCGCGCGAGGGTTTTGCGCTGGCGATCCTGCCATCGATTGCTGTCCGCGACGAACTGGCAACGGGCGCGCTGATCGAAGCCGAGTCACTGCCCGGCCTGGTCGAGACATTTTACGCGGTGACGATTGGTCGCCGTTTTCCCAACCCGATTGTCCGATCGTTGCTGGAAGGAGTGGATGCAATTTTCTCGACGTCCTGAGCCGCCGCCGGAAGCGCCTGTGTCAGGGGGTCGACCAGCGCCGCAGCAGATTGTGGTAGAGGGCCGTCAGCTCGACGATCTGCTCGGTCTGGCTCGGAAGCGATTGAATGGTGCGATCGAGCGCGAACAACATCGCGCGCGCCTCGTGATCGCGCACCAGGCTCTGGACCCAGAAAAAGACGGCTTCGCGCGCGCCGAAGGTCACCGGTTCAACGCGGTGCACGCTGCCTGCCGGATAAAGCAACAGGCCGCCCGCTGCGAGTTTCACGCCGGGCGCGCCGTCGATCACAAGCTCGCCACCGCCATAATCCTCGGGCGGCGTCAAAAACAGCGTCGCCGACAGGTCGAGCCGCATCCGCCCGCGCAGCAGCGGGCGGATCGCATTGTCGACATGGTCGCCATAGCCCTCGCCACGCGCATAGCGATTGAACAGCGGCGGCGCGATTTGCGCGGCGAGCGCGGCCGAGGCGAACACCCCGCTCCGCGCCAGCGCGTCGAGGATGATCGCGCCAGCCTTATGCCCGGCCGGATCGTCCTCATCGAGCTGGCGATTGCGCTTGACCGCAGCCGATAGCGGACCTGCGGTGGCGCGCCCGTCAACCCATTGCCCGCCAGCGATCAGCGTGCGCACTTCGGCGATTTCGGCGGGCGTCAGGACGCCGGTGATTTCAAGCATCGCGCCAAGGCTACCCCAGATTATCGCGGCGCGCGCTCAAAAAACCGCCTTGAGCGCGACAAGGGCGGTGCGCCCGGCGCCGGGGATGACGTGAAAGGGGTGCAGCTGGTCATAATAAAGTGTGTCGGTGAGATTGTTCGCGGTCACCGACAGGTCGAGCCAGCGCGTGACGCGGTAGCGTGCGCTGAGGTCGAGCACGGCATAGCCCGGCGCCACCAGATAAAGTGCCGGTGTGTTCTGCCCGACGCGGTCCGTCGCAGCCGTCACGTTCATTCCCAGATTGAAGCGCGACGTGACATTATAGGCCGTGCTGAAAAAGCCGCTGTGGCGCGGGGTGATCGGCAGGGGCGCGCCGACGATCGGCCCGCCGGTGCCCGACGCCAAGGTGCGGCTGTCGAGATAGCTATAACCGAACTTGACGTCCCAGCCCGGCAGCGGGGTCCCCCCGAACTCGATCTCGACGCCATCGACACGCTGCCGCCCGCCGAGCGCGTTGAAGCCCGGCGTGGTGGGGTTGGGGACGCGTGCATTATCTTTTTCGATCCGGAACAGCGAGGCGCTCAGCAGCCCGCGCCCGCCGAAGACCTGCCATTTGGCGCCCCCTTCGACCGAAAAACTGGTTTCGGGCGGCAGGTTGATATTGGCTTCGGCCACCGATCGCCCGGCCGAGACGAGCGATTCAATCCCCTCGCCCGACGGATTGAACGAATTGGCGTAGCCGACGTAGAGCGTGAGCGACGGCACGGGCTTGTAGAGCAAAGCGCCGCGATAGCTAAACTTGCGGTCGGTCCGGTCGATGTCGGTCGCGCGATCGGTCGCCCCCGATGCCGCGAACCTGGTGCTGACATAGCGCGTCGAAAAACTGTCCCAGCGCAGGCCGACGATCGCGCGCCACTGCGGGCCGAGCTCGATCGTGTCGATCGCGAATATACCGAAGGAAAACGACCGCGTGCGCGCGCGCAATCGCACAAAGCTGCTGGTGCCATCGGCGTAGAACGGGTTGGTCGGCGCGACGAGCGTGGTCCCAGGCACGTTGGTATTGGTGACATAGACCGGCTCGGCGCCTTCGCGCGCGGCCTCGAACCCGGTGACCAAAGTGTGCCGGGTGTTGCCCAGTTTGAAGGCGGTGCGCAGATCGACCTGGCCCTGGAGGAAGATGTCGCGGCTGGTGCCCTGAAACAGCGTTCGCGACACAGTGATCTGGTCGAGCGGCGTCGTGCGCAGCGTGCCCGCAGGCAGCACCGCCTCGCTATAGCGAAAATCGCGACTGTTGTTCGAATAGCGGATCTGCGCGCGCAGCGATGTCTGCGCAGTGACATCATGCTCGATCCGGCCCGTGACAATATTGACGTTGTTATTCAGGCGATCGTTGCTGAACCCGTAATAGGTGTTGCGCGCGACCGGCACCGGGACGCCGGGATTGGCCTGCGTGCCGACATACCAGGGAATGCCGTAATCGGGGCGGTTACGCTCTTCCTGATGCTGGTAGCCGATGAACAGCCGCGTCGCGGTTCCGAGCCCAAAGGCGATCTTGGGCGCGACCGCCCAGCGCCGAAACAAGGCGCCATCGCGCGCGGCCACGCCCGAGCGATGCACGACGGCATCAAGCCGCACCGCGCTGCCGGTACCCAGCACGCCCGCGACATTGGCGTCAGCCGTGAAGCGCAGCGTGTCGTCGAGCCCGGCCTGGAACAAGGCTTCACCGCGCGTGGTCTGATCGGGCTGGCGCGTCGTCCGCGCGATCAGGCCACCGGTCGCGCCGCGCCCGAACAGGATCGCCGACGGGCCTTTGAGCACATCGATCCGGGAGTCATCGAAGCTGTCGCGAAAATAATAGCCGTAATCGCGGGCATTATCGACGAACAGATCATTACGCGTCGTAAAGCCCCGCAGGATCGCGTTATTGCCCTGAAAGCTGGTCTCGCCGGCACCAAGGCTCAGTCCCGCGACATTGCGCAAGGCATCGTTGAGATTGGAAACGCCGCGCCGTTCGAGATCTTCGCGCGAAATTTGCGTGATTGCCTGTGGTTGCTCGGCGATCGGCAGCGTTAGCCGATCAACGGCCGTTGCCGCTCCCCGCGTACCGACCACGGTGACCGTGGGCTTGGCGTCTTCCTCCGGGTCGGGCGCATCATGCGCCGCTGCGGCGACGGGCATCAGGCCCAGCGCCAGACTTGCTGCCATTTCGCACGCGGCGAACGAACGCCCCCGCAACCGTCCGGACACCCCCCGGCACGTCGTCACGACGGGGCATTCAACTTGTCGGAAAGCAGCTTGATCTCGCTGGCAAGCTCATCTTCGACGCGCTCAACGAATCGGGCCATGCCGCTGAAGATCACGCCGTCATAATATTTGCGGCTATCGACCAAGGCCTGCCCTTCGACTGCCAGTTTTTGCTTGGCGATCTTGGCGGCAGCATGAAGCTGCGCCAGCTCAGCCATCGCCTTTTCAGCCTGCTGCCGGGCGGCGCTTGATGATGGGGCGCCCTTCGCTGCGTCGACGGCCTTGCGAACCTCGGGAACAAGCCTGTCGAACTTGTCGATCGCGTCTTTCGATTCAGCAACGATCGCGTTGAGACGCAGGACGATCCCGGGGCCGAACGAGGATTTGGCCGAGCCATCCTTTTCCAGCGGGCTCAGCGGATCGCCGGGCTGCAGCGCTGCGGTTTCGGCATTTGTCGGTCGTTGTGCAGTTTGAGAAACCTGAGTTTCTGCCTTGCAACTCGTGAGCATTGCGAAAGCAAACAGGGCTGTGGCGCCAATTTTCATCATCCAACCTCAAATATTAGCGATCAACACGCGCTTCGTCGCAACAAAAATGGCGTTGCCGGACTCAACTCATGAAATATCAGATCGAAAAATAAGGGGCCGTGCTTATTGATAGCACGGCCCCAAGTTCAAGCAATTTGCGCTTGTCGCATCAGAGCCAATTGAAAAAGCTCAGGCGCAATATCAATCGTCGTCGCGATCGTCGTGATCACGGCGGCTGCGCTGAAACGCATTGGCAATGGTGTACCGGGCGATTTTCACACCAAGGTTCTGGCCCGTGGTGTTGTCATACTGCCAATGAACACCATTATAAACACGGCTCTGGCCATTTTCTTCCTGAGCTTCCTGCAGCGAACGGTAGCGAACAGGAACGAAGGGACGCGGATCACCCTTTGGATCGACGCCGGTGCCGTTATATTCGTCTGACACGAACGTGAAGCGCGTGTTGTTGGGGAACAGATCGCGCATCGATTCGAACGTCGCCGCGCCAAAGGTGGCGTGGCCCGACGGATAAGCCGGGAACGGTGGCGTGAAGGGTTCAGCAACTGCTGCGTTGATGACCGACGCACCGAAGGGCTTCCATCCAGCCACGGTTGGCGTTGTGGCATCGCCGTCGTTGGCACGGATGCCCGTCACTGGGCGCCAGTAGTTGTAGAAGTACTTGCTGTCCCAGGCAGCGATGCCCGAATCGCCCATCGTCGAGTTCACGAGCGCAAGATAGCGCGCGTATGCAGCAACATTGCGCAGGCCCTGATCATTGGCGACCTTCACCGCGATCTGGTTGTAGAGGCGTGGCGGCGTTCCAAGCAGCGGTGCGCCGTCATATCCCCAGAAATTGCCGATGAACTGGAACTGCTGGGTGGTCGTGCTGCCGGGGGTGTCGGCCGATGCACCGACCGTCAGGACTTCATTATAAGCCGCACGGTAAGCAGCCGTACCCGGAGCTGGTGGTGCCGGGATGCGGAACTGGTTCCCCGACGTCAACACGAAGGGGCGAACATTGCCCCAGCGTGCGCCGAGAGCGACGCCGCGTGGAAGTCCGGCAGGATCGGGCGTCCAGTTGGGTGCCGTGGTCTGCCCGCCGTTGACCGAGCCGCCGAAGAAGGTGGTCGTGCCACCGCCCCCAACAACACCGCCTGTCCCAAACGCTGGTTCACCAGCGATCGCGCCATCGGTGGCGACATTCGTCGTCGTATTGATGCGGCTGTTGATCATGGCATTTGCCGCCGCTACACCGATTGCACGGCCAGCCGCCACAGCCGATGGGCTTGCGCTGATCCGCGACAGGTCACCGTTAAGTTCGGTGTCGAGAATCGCCTGCTGCTTTGGATACAGCCGAACGAGCGTCGTATAGGCCGCATAGGCAATCGCGGCATCCTGCGAAGCGCGGGCAGGCGCGCGCCCAATGTTGTTGTACGGGCGATACTTGAATTCGAAGGCATTGACGGCGTCAAAAACCGCGATCGAAATCATCGCAAAGGCGCGCGAGTTGCGGGTCGGCCCGTTCTGGTCACCGGCAAACGGCCCAGGCGTGTGGTCGCGCGCGTTGGCATCGAGCATGATATCGTGCCAGTTGAGCAAGCGAATAAGCGTGCTGGATGCGCGGCGCTGC
Organism: uncultured Stakelama sp.; assembly: GCA_964449575.1. GTDB lineage: Bacteria > Pseudomonadota > Alphaproteobacteria > Sphingomonadales > Sphingomonadaceae > Sphingomonas. The sequence continues at coordinate 56,858 of CAYUYZ010000004.1, read as the reverse complement.
CTTGCACTGTTCATCGAACTCATCTGATTCCGAACGCGATCGTCGCGCGATGCTTCCTTGGTGTAGTCAGCACCCCGATTGCGTTCTTCGCCAATGGCGGCGCCACTGAGCAGTGCCGAAGTAGCAAGCGCGGTTGTTACCAATCCTACGAATTTTTGAGATTTGCTTTTCATCTCGAATACACCTCTGCTGGACAAAGTTGACCGACCGGATAGCCAAATACTACCGATCGCTTTACGCAGACACATTGGCAACTTGATCTTTTAGGTCACATGCCAACCAGGTAAGTGGGAAATAGAATTACTAAGCATGCGATACGCCATGCATTAGCCAAGAATCCCTCCCTGAGACTCAGCGAGCGCAAACTATGTGAATCGCCGATGTTGCGCAACGTCTCTTTATGGTTACCAAAACGAGACAACATTAAACTTCGCCAATGTTTGAAGTTACGTCTCTGAGCGTTTGAGATGCGTTGTCAGATGGCATTGATTGACGGCGTCCCGCAATGGGCGTCTCGTGAAACTGATAGAATCGTTAACCTCTTGATTTCATGCGACCGCACGCGATCATCAGTTTGAAAGCACGCCCCAGTGATCGCGACTGGACGCGTGCGATTGGGCGGGGCATATTGAAGAGGGTCGGAATCGAGAAGCGGGGGCGTCATCGGTGACTAGTTTGATTGCCTCTCGAAGCCCGCCGTCTCCTGGTGCGTCGGCATGGGCAGTGTTGCAGCATTTGCTCAGCACTGAAGCGTTGGCGCGGGCCGAGGCTGTGCATGCCGAAAGCAATGAACCCATCGAGTCGGTCGCAACCAGGCTTGGGCTGGTTTCGGAACAGGCGGTCGCTCAAGGGTTCGCTGATGCCACCCAACTGCCGTTACTCCATGCGGGAGATTTCCCGAAAGCGCGGGTGGGGGAAGCCACCCCCAGTGCCGCTTTCCTGCGCGATATTCGCGCGCTGCCGGTCGCCTTTGCGCAAGGGCGGTTGAGCGTGGCGCTCGCCAATCCCTTTGATGATTTTGCCGTAAAGGCGCTGGGGTACAGCTTTACCTGCCCGGTTGATTGTGCGGTCGCGCCAGCGAGCGATATCGATGCGGCAATCGATCGGCTTTATGGGCAGGACGAGCTCAGCGCCGAATTGCCCGGTGCCGGGGCGGATGAAGATGATCTGGAACGGCTGCGCGACATTGTCAGCGACGCGCCCGTCATTCGTGCGGTCAACCGTCTCATCGCCGATGCGGTCGATGCCCGCGCGTCGGATATCCATGTCGAGCCGGCCGAAGACCGGGTGGTCGTGCGGATGCGCGTTGATGGCGTGCTGGTTGAAGCGCCGTCGTTGCCGCCTTCGATGCGATCCGCGCTCGTGTCGCGGATCAAGGTCATGGCCGAGCTCAATATTGCCGAGCGGCGCCTGCCCCAGGATGGCCGAATGCGTGTTGCCGTGCGCGGGAATGAGATTGATCTGCGCGTCGCAACGGCGCCGTCAATCCACGGCGAAACCGTGGTGATGCGGATTTTGGACCGTTCCAATCTGGCGCTCGATTTTGCAACCCTGGGGTTTGACGCCGAGCTTGCCGATCGGTTGCGCAGCGTGCTGGCGCGGCCGTTCGGGATTGTGCTCGTGACGGGGCCGACGGGCAGCGGTAAAACCACGACGCTCTATGCCGCGCTGTCCGAAATGAATTCGGCTAGTCGCAAGATCCTGACGATCGAGGATCCGATCGAGTATCGGCTCCCCGGCATCGTCCAGACGCAGGTGAATTCGGCCATCGGCCTCAGCTTCAGTACCGCGCTGCGATCGTTTCTGCGGCAGGATCCCGACGTGATGATGGTCGGCGAAATCCGCGACCTTGAAACGGCGCAAATCGCGGTGCAGGCCGCGCTCACTGGTCACACGATCCTGTCAACGCTGCACACCAATACCGCCGCAGGCGCCGTGACGCGGCTGCTCGATATGCAGGTGGAGCCATTCTTGCTGACCTCAACGCTGAATGCCGTGTTGGCGCAGCGGCTCGTTCGGCGGCTCTGCGCTGATTGCCGCGTGCCCTATCAATCGACGCCGACGCAGCGGGCGGCGCTTGGCCTGCCCTCGTCAGCGGCGCATCGCTTCTTCAAGGCAGGTGGTTGCGACAAATGCAACCGAACGGGCTTCCGCGGCCGCGTTGCCCTGATCGAGCTGCTGGTCATCGATGAGGAGATCGGCACGCTGATCCTCAACCGCGCCGACGCCCGTGAAATCATTCGGACGGCCTCCGGTGGAGCATTGTCGACGATGCTGAGCGACGGCATCGACAAACTTCACCAGGGCCTGACATCAATCGAAGAGGTTGTGCGAGTCGCGGCTGAGAGTGGGTAACGCAGCGACGATGGGGAGATTTGCGTATCGCGCCGTCACGGCATCGGGGGGAGCAGCAAGTGGCGAGCTTGAGTCGCCGACGCGCGCGCAGGCCGTGGCGGCGGTCCGCAAACTAGGCCTTTCGCCGATTGAATTGAACGAAGTCGCCAACGCCGCGCAAAGCCGACGCAACAACGTGGGTTCGAAATCCCGTGCCGCGGTGACCAAGACGATCGGCGAACTCGCCGTGCTGATCGGTGCGGGCCTGCAATTGGACCGCGCGCTGGCATTGGCGATAGAGAATATCGAAAGCCCGGCGGTTCGCAGCCAGTTCCTTGAGATTTTGTCGAACGTTAAGGAAGGCATGCCGCTCTCGCGCGCAATGGCGGCAAATGCAGCCATGTTTCCGCCAATGGCAGTCGCGATGACCGAAGCGGGCGAGGCGGACGGCAAACTGGCGGGGGCACTCGCTCGGCTTGCCGAAGCGCTGACGCAGGCCGATGAGCTACGCGCCTTGGTCATTACCTCGATGATTTACCCGGTCATCCTGTTGGTGATCGCCGTTGCGGTAATCTTGTTGATGCTGCTGTTTGTCGTGCCGCAGTTCGAAACGCTCTTTGTCGGCGCCGGCGACAAGCTGCCCGATGCGTCGCGCGCGGTAATGGCGGCAAGCCAGCTCCTGCGCAGCCACGGCCTTGTGCTGTTTTTCGCCGGCGTGGTTGCAACCGTCGGGCTGCGCCAGTGGCTGCGACGGCCTTCGATGAAATTGCCGGTCGATCGAATGATGCTTAGGATCCCTCAGATCGGCACCCTGGTTCGCTATATCGACACCGCCCGGTTCAGCCGTACACTGAGCGTATTGATTACCGGCGGCGTCGCGCTGCCCGTGGCGCTCGCGATGGCGCAGCGCGCGATCAACAACCGCGAAATTGGCGATGCCGTTGCCAACGTCGCGAGTGGCGTAAAGGAAGGCGAAGGGCTTACGGCACCGCTCGCCGCGGCCAATGTCCTCCCCAAACTTGCGATTGGTTTTCTCCGCACGGGCGAAGAAACTTCGCAGCTCGGCCCGATGCTTGGCCGACTTGCAGATGTGCTTGATCGCGAAGTCAAAATTCGGCTGGAGCGACTGATCGGCATCCTTACGCCCGCGATAACGGTCATTCTTGGCGCAACTGTAGCAGTCATTATCGCATCGATCATGACGGCGATATTGGGGTTCAACGATTTGGCAGTAGGCTCATGATGCAAAGATCGTTGAGAAACATTCAAACCAATCAGCGTGGTTTTACCTTGCTTGAACTGCTGGTCGTGATCGCAATTCTCGGCCTGCTCGCGGCGATTGTGGGTCCGCAGGTGCTCAAATACCTTGGCAGTTCAAAAACGCAAAGCGCAGCGGTGCAGGCCAAGAATATCGCCACCTCGCTGGAATTGTTCCGGCTCGATGCCGGTCGCTATCCGACAGCTGAAGAGGGGCTTGGCGCGCTGATGAAATCACCGCCGTCGGTGCCGGTCTGGAATGGGCCTTATCTGCCGCAGGCGAGCGCGCTCGTCGATCCGTGGGGCAATCCTTACCGGTTCAAGGTGCCTGGCGAACACGGCGAAGTTGATGTCTTCAGCTATGGCGCCGACAAGGCCGTTGGCGGAACCGGTGAGGCAAAAGATGTCGGAAACTGGTGATCGTCGAGCGCCCGACTCAACCGCAGGGTTTACGCTGGTCGAGGCGCTCGTCGTGGTGGCGATTACAGGGTTGATCGGCGGATTGATGTTTCCCCGGCTGCAATCTGCGATCGACGGTCTGGAGTTTCGGATGGCCCGCAGCGCGTTGCTCCTCGGCGTTCGAGAGGCTCGGGCACTTGCGATCCGCAGCGGCGAACCTGCAGTCTTTCGCATCGCCGGGGACGCGACGGGTTTTCGCATCGGCAATCAGCCGCCGCACGTCCTGCCCAAGACGGTGGCGCTGACAAGCCGCACCGGCAACGGGACGGTGACTTTCTTTAATGATGGCACATCAGACGGCGGTCGGTTGTCGCTGGTCGCAGCCGATGTTCGCCAGGATTTCATCGTCTTCCCGACAACCGGTTTGATCGTACAGGCGCGCCAGTGATCGCCAGGGCGACCCAGAACGGTTTTGCCCTGGTCGAAACGCTGATCGCGACCGCGATCATCGCGGTGATGCTTGGCGTCACGCTTCAGGCGATTGCATTGGGCGCGCGCCAGACACGAATGATTGAAGATCGCCGTCAGGCCATGCTGATTGCCCAATCGCAATTGAGCGCAGCCGGCGCAGCTCAATCCGATGTTTTTGGCGATTCCAACGGCCTGACGAGCGGGATCAGATGGCGAATAACGCGAAGGCCCTATCGCACCGATCAACCAAGCGTCGCACGGCTTGAAGAAGTAACGGTTACCGCAGGCCGGGCGGACGACCCGCGAGCGTTGATCATCCTCAAAACCGTCCGGGTGGCGCGATGATAGCGCCGCGCGAACAGGGTTTCACGCTAATCGAGCTCTTGGTCAGCCTTGCCTTGCTTGGCCTCACCGGCGCGATGCTGATGGCCGGCCTTGTCACCACGCGTGCGGTTGCCGAGCGCGCAGCGATGCAGACGGCGACGGGCGAATCGATTGTTACCGCGCAGACGATCCTGCGTGACCGGATCGAAAATATGGTCCCCTCCACACGCTTCGATACCGAAGCACCGGTTGTCGATTTGCGGGGCAGCGACAATATCGTCAGCTTTTTTGCGCCAGCACCGCCAGCGGAACGCCCATCGACGGTCGCGCGCTACCGGCTCGTGCGCACGGCCCCCGGTGACATTGTGCTCTATTCGGTGTCGGATTTGTCCGACCGGGTCAACGCGTACGCGCCTGGGGAGGCGGGCTGGACGCCGACGGTGCTGTTGACGGGCGTTGAGGCGCTTGAGCTGGGATATTTTGGCGCTGCGCCGCCCGACAATCAGCGGCGGTGGCGATCCAAATGGGTCGAGCGACAACAGCCCCCGGAACTCATCCGCGTGCGGATAAAGTTCAAGGCAGGTGATCCGCGCCGCTGGCCCGAATTGGTCGCGCGTCCGGCCGCGACGGTCAATAGTGCGTGCCAGATCGACAGCTTTACCGGGCGCTGCACCGGCGAATCATGAAAACCGGTACACTTCTTGATGCCGATATGGCGACGGTTGGCCGCCAATTGGCGAACGCGACGACGTGGTGGCTGAACGAGCTACGGGCGATGTTGCCCGGCACGAAGAATGGAAAAAAGAAAAAACTCAGTGGTCTGGTCGTAAGCTATGGGCTTGATGGTGCGTTTCGGCTGGACGGGGAGCTTTCACCGCTCCCTGCCGACCCCGGCCGCCGCACGCCGCGCGCCGCCACCATCCTGCTGCCGGAAACGCTCTGCCTTGTCCGTAACGTCACGCTGCCCGCGATGCGCCAGGCGGACCTGCGCAAGCTTGTGACGCTGGATCTTGATCGGCTGATGCCGTTCACTGCTGATGCTGCTTATGCAGATGCGACGGTAACCGATCTGCCCGCCGCCGACGGCAAAGTTGACGTCGCAATCGCAGCGCTGCCCAAAGCCAAGATCAGGGCAATTCATGCAGAATCGCTTGAAGCCGGCCTCGTGCCGCGCGCGCTGGGGGTCGCTGACGAGACTGGCGCGGCGTTGCTGTTCGATTTTCTGCCGGCGTTGGCGGCTGACGGCGTTGCCACCAAAATTGCTTCTGGTGCAGGCTTCTGGTGGGGGCTCGTCGTGGCGCTGTTCGCGCTCAATTGCGCCGTTCTCATTTTTCGTGACGTTGATCGGGTATCGCAACTCGCCGCGCTGGTCGAGCTTCAGAAACCGTCGGCCGATGCGGCGAGGCGGCTTGCCAAACGCATCGCGGATGACACCGCGACACGGACGGAATTGCTCGCGCGGCGCGAGCAGGACAATGCGCTCGCGGCGCTTGGCTATGTCACCCGCACAGTCCCCAACGGCGCCTGGATCCAGCGCTATAGCTGGACCGGCGAAACCCTCCGTCTCGCGGGATATAAACAGGCCAATGTCGATGTTGTTGCGGCGCTTCGCAAAAGCGGCGCTTTTGCAGCCGTAAGGGCATCGACATCGGATGTCGCGGCTGAATCAGCGACAGGGCAACCCTTCGACGTTTCGGCCGACTGGCAACGAGCCGGTGGGCAGCAATCGGACGCCCGTCGATGAACAGCCTGACAAGCCGCGAACGAAAGCTTGTCGCAATCGGCATCCTGGTCGCCTTGATCACGCTGATTTGGGGGATTGTGATTTCGCCAATATGGGCCGGCTTTGACGCGCGCGCTGCCGAGCGTGACCGGCTCACCGCCGAATTTACGCGTAACGAGCGATTGATTGCCAGCATCCCCCGGCTGCGAAAGATGATCGAAGCGCGCGCAGTGGACGCCGCCAATTTCCACACCAAAGGCAGAAATGTGGCAGCCGCAACCGAGGCGCTCAAGGAACGGCTTGGCGAACAGGTGGTCAGCGCTGGCGGTGAATTGCGCGCAGTGCAGGAAACTGGCGACCGGCCCGACTGGGTGGGCGCGTGGGTGGAAGCGCGGATGACTCTGCCACAGCTTATCAGCGCGCTAGAAAAAGTGCAGAATCAGCCGCCCTATCTTGCCGTCAATTCAGTCACCATTTCCGCTGACCGGGCACTTCAGTCCGGCAAACTCGATCTGATGGATATTCGCATTGAAGCTTCCAGCCCTACCGCCCTTGCCAAACCGCGATGATCGCACGCTTCTGCCTGCGCTGCTTGCTGGCATGCTGGTCTTGATGCTGGCGCTTCAATTCGCCTTGCCTGCGGTCGATGAGTTGCCCGCTGATGCCGGGCGCGTCGTACCGGTGCGCGGTGTCGACGCGGCGATCGCACGCGTGATTCCCGATCCGGCGATTACGCGTAACGCCTTGTTTTCGCCAACGCGTGGCGGCGCGGCGAACGGCGCAGGTGACGACGGCCCCGGGCCGATGGGCGGGGCGACCTTGGCGGGGATCGTGAAGGTAGGAAATCGCGCCCGCGCCGTCGTGCAGCAGAGCGATGGCACGGTGGTATCGGTCGCGGTCGGCGGACGCTATCAGGCATGGACTCTCGTCGCCTTATCACCAACGACGGCCAAGTTTGCGCGCGATGGAGAGCAGTGGACGCTGGCCGTTGGCGGGGGCGCAGTTCTGCCCAATTCTAATGATCGCAGGCCGCGGCCGGAGGAAAGATGATGAAGATCCTCGGTCAATCGAGCCTTACCCTCGGCAAGGTTTTTCGGCTTTACTGTGCTGTTTTGTTGCTGTCTGGCGCTTGCGCATCGGCTCAGCAAACCAATCCGACTGTGTCTGCGACGATCCTTGATGGACAAGCTCGCCTGCCTGTTCCACCGGCCGAACCTTCAAGAATCCGGCAGGGCGACATATCGATCAACTTCCCATCGGCCGATGTTCGCGCAGTTGCCAAAGCGGTGTTCGGTGACATTCTGAAAGTCCCCTATTCGGTCTCGCCCGGCCTGACGACGCTGGTCACCGTGGTCACGCCAAAGCCGATCGCCCGGAGTTCGGTCGTGGCATTCTTTGAAGAGGCTGTCCGGCCAGCCGGCCTGGCCGTCGTCGAACGAAATGGGGCGTTCAGCATCGAGATGATCGATCAGGCGCGCGCGGTGGGCACCGGGGGGGGCGGGGAAACCACAATCGGCTTTGCCAACGAGATCATCGAACTTCAGTTCGTCAGCGCGGAGGAAATGAAACGGCTGCTTGATCCGGTGATCCCCGGCGTTGTTGCACAGGCCGATGCCGCAACCAATCGCCTGACGCTTTCAGGCACATCCGGGCAACGCGCCAGCGCCCGCGATTTGCTGAAGCAGTTTGACGTCAACTGGTTGCGAAACATGTCGTTCGCATTGCTGGTGCCAAAACGCACTGACAGTCGGTTAATCGTGCCGGAGTTGGAAAAGCTGATCAATGCGCCCGACGCCCCGACGCGCGGGTTGGTCCGGCTCATTTCGATGGAAAAACTCAATGGGATATTGGCCATCAGTCGCCAGCGCCAATATCTTGATGATGTCACCCGCTTCGTCGAAATTCTTGATCGCGAGGGCGAAAACAACGAGCCCCGACTCTTCGTATACCGAGTTCAGAACGGTCGGTCGCGCGACTTGGCGAAAACGCTCAACACGGCTTTTGGAAATAGCGTCGGCGCCGACACCCCGGTTGGCGGCAGCCAGGCGATCCAGTTCGAGCAGAGCCCCGACGGCAATGGTCGTGCCGACACCAGCGGCCGAGGCAACGCACGCGGGCAATCGCTGGGCGGCCAATCACCGCAAAACCGACCCAACCTCGCGGCGGTTCCGGCACCGAATGACGGCAGTGGCACCCCCAATGGCGGTGGGCAAACGACGGGCATCACCGCAAACATTTCAAGTGACGACAATAATAATGCAATTATCGTATTCGGAACGCCGCGCGAATATGCCCTGATCGAGGATGCGCTGCGCAAACTCGATATTCTACCCTATCAGATTCTTATCGAGGCGGCGATTACGGAAGTCAGCCTGACCAATGATCTGCGCTATGGATTACAGTGGAATTTTACGCCGAGTGGCGTCAATGGTACATTGAGCGAAGGCACATCGTTTCTTGCTAACGGTCAAGCCAATTTGTTGCGCAACTTGCCGGGATTTTCAGTAGCGTTCAATCCCGTCGGCAGCAGCATCAACGGCGTCCTCAGTTCGCTGGAGGCGAAGACTAATGTGAATGTCGTTTCGGCACCGAAGCTGCTCGTTCTGAATAATCAGACAGCGGTACTGCAGGTCGGCGATCAAGTGCCGATCGCGACACAGAATTCAACGTCAAATATTGATCCCAACGCCCCCACGATCAATTCGATCGAGTATCGTGATACCGGTGTTATCCTGAAGGTTACGCCGCGCGTCAACGGCAGCGGCCTGGTGATGCTTGATATCGCGCAAGAGGTTAGCGATGTTAACATTACCGCTGCACGCGCTGCCGGAATCAATTCGCCGACAATCTCGACGCGTCGAATTTCAACATCGGTTGCTGTTCAGGATGGCGAGGTGCTCGCGCTCGGCGGCCTCATCCGAAATACCCAGAGCAAGGGTAAAACCGGGATCCCCTTTTTGTCGCAGATTCCGATTCTTGGCGGTCTATTTGGGAGGCAGTCAGTAAACGGCAGCAAAACGGAGCTGATCGTGTTGCTCAAGCCGCGCGTCATCCGCACTGTTGATGATGGCCGGGCGATTACCGACGAATTGCGGGCCAAGATCAAATCGCTTGAGCCATTCAAGAGTAGCGGCAAAATCCCGTGAACCGGGGACAGCGCGGCGAAGAGGGCTATGCCCTGGTCGGGGCGGTTGTGAGTATTGTTGTTTTTGCCCTGATGGCATTGATCATTATCAACGCCGTGCGAAGCAGCACCGTCATTGCCGTCGCCGAAATCGAACGCGCCCGTCTGCTCGCCGCGGCTGATGCCGGGGTGGCGCTTGCGGTGCACGGGCTGCAATTGAAGGACGCGTCACGCCGCTGGACGATCGATGGCAAAGTTAGGCGCGAAACATTTGACGGGATCATGCTCGACATTGTCATCGAGGATGAACGCGGCAAGATCGCGCTGAACCTGATCAACAAGGATGAAGTTGCGCGAATGTTCAGCGAGTTCGGCCTGACGGGTGTCGAGCACGAAACGGCCGTCGACGGTTTTATGGATTGGCGCGACCGTGATGACGATCCGCGGCCGCGCGGTGCTGAATTTGAGTCATATCGATCAAAAAGGATCAAGCCGCGCAACGGCGACCTTCGGTCGATCGGCGAGCTGGCGCTGATCTCAGGGGTCGGCCCCGATTTGGCCCGCCGTATCGCCCCCGTTGCGACCGTAAACTTCGGTTCCGGCGCGTTCGATCCGCGCTTCGCCTCGCCGATCGCCATCCGCGTATCAACCGATACGCTGGATGAGTCCCAGTTCTCCGATGGCGGCGCCCAGATCGTGGGGGGCTCGGGATTCCGCGCGCCGCGTCCTAATCGCTCCGACTCTGTGGTCGGGCGGCCGCTCACCATCCGCGTCGAAGCCCATCGCCCGCCAGATTCGCATGCGAAGCGCAGTGTGATTGTCGAGCTGACGGGGACCGAACTCAGGCCCTATGTCATTCGCGGGCGTGAATGAAGGCGTTGCATTGCCAGCCGGTCAGCGCTGATCGGTAAACGCGCCCGTCTGATCGGCGGCGCGCTGATGGGTATCGAAGCGCGGACGTGTATCGGGCTCGGTCGGGGCGCGCCGTGACACGACATCACGGACCTTGCCCGATTGCAAGATCGCCAGCGTCGGCAATCCCCACGGCGCAAAGGTGCCGGGAACGGGTGCCGCGCGTGTTGCCGTGGCCGGCACATAGGCGATGCCCTCGGCGGGCGGCGCACCGATTCCGCCCGGGCGGCGGTAAAAGATGTGCGCGCCGATCTTCGTGACCCGGCTGAGGCTGCGCGCCCAGACCGGCGAGACATAATCGGCATGATAGTTGATCGCATCGCCGATCGTCGCGCCACCTTCGCCGCGCAGCACGCGTTCGGCCACCAGGCGCGCAGCCGCAAGACTGCGCGCGCTGCGTGGCCGCAGCAGCGATCCGTCGCAGGTGAAGGTAAACTGGCAGCCGGTCCGACGGCTCGAGCCTTGAAAGATCACCCCGCACACGGTCTTCGGGAAATCCGGCGCCCGCAGCCGATTGAGCACGACCTTTGCCACCGCTTCCTGACCCTCGACCGGCTCATTGCCCGCTTCATAGCTGATCGCCGATGCGAGGCAGTCGACATCGCGCGAGTCGGGGGCCGGGAACGGCATGCTCATCTCGCTCGAATCGGTCTGCGCGGCCATCGTTGGTGAGGCCGCAAGCAAGGCAATGGGGAGCATTAGGCTCACGCCCAAGCGCCGTGCCGTTGATTCTGCCCGCATCCACATCATCGCCACCCCGGCCAATCACAACAACAATAGCGCAATCGGGCCGTGGCGACAGATGAAATGATCAGGCCCAGACATGATGGAGTCGGCTCGGGCCTGATGGTGCCCTGCGTCTCATCGCCGAAGCCCTGACGTTGGGACCCGTTCGGTCCGAACCACGCCCCCAACCTGGCTGGTAGCCGTCGAAGCGCGGCCGAGCACCGAGCCCTTCGACGAGGCGCGCCGTGAAGAGGTTTCGAGCCGTTTATTCCTTCCCGGCATGGTAACTATCGCCACAAGCAGTCTGCTAATCGTCGATGGCATGAGCCATTTGGGTGGCACGGCATCCCCGCCGCCTCAACCAAAGGATGTTCCCATGACCGCCATCACCGTTCCCACCCGTGACACCGTCAGCCTCGCCAACCAGGGCCTGTTCGACGCGCTCAAGGGCCAGCTGGGCTTTGTCCCCAATCTCTATGCGACGCTCGCCCATTCGGAGAATGCACTCGGCACCTATCTGGCGCTGCAGTCGGCCAAGTCGTCGATCAACGCCAAGGCACGCGAAGTCGTCAATCTGGTCGTCAGCCAGGTCAATGAGTGCGAATATTGCCTCGCCGCGCACACCGCGCTCGGCAAGATGAACGGCTTCACCGACAGCCAGATCCTCGACATCCGCACCGGCGGCGCCGCTTTCGATGCCAAGCTCGACGCGCTCGCCAAGCTGACCCGCTCGATCGCCGTCAATCGCGGTCATGCCGATCAGGCACTGGTCGATGCCTTCTTTGCGGCGGGCTGGACCAAGGAAAACCTGGTCGATGTCATCGTCACCATCGGCGACAAGACCGTCACCAACTATCTGCACGCCACCACCCGCGTGCCGGTCGATTTCCCGGCGGCCCCAGCGCTCAGCATCGCGCTCGCTGCCTAATCTCTTCGGTCCCCCGGCCCGGCGCTCCCCCCCTGCGCCGGGCCCCAACTGGAGCGCCGCCATGACCCCGAGCCTGTCCCCCGGCATCGCACGTCCTGGCGGTGCCCTTTTTGCCCACTCCCCAGCCGCAACCGGCCTGGCCGCTGGCATTGCCGCCGCGCTCATCTGGGCGACCTATCTGGTCTTTGCCAAAATGGGCACGACGAGCGGCCTCGCTCCGCAGGATTTCGTGCTGCTGCGCTTCGGTACGGCGGCGGCGATCATGTTGCCGTGGCTGTTGCGCAATGAACCGCTGACGCTGGCCAGTGTCGGCTGGCGGCGCGCAACTATTCTGACGCTGCTGGCGGGACCGCCCTTCATCCTGCTGACCACCGCAGGCTATGGTTTTGCCCCGCTCGCGCACGGCGCGGTGATCCAGCCTTCGACGATCACGCTGGGGTCGATGCTCGCGGCGGCCGTGCTGCTGAAGGAGCGCCTGACGCGTGACAAGCTCATCGGCGTCGGCCTGATCGTCACCGGCCTTGCCGTCATCGCGAGCCATGCCGATGCGATGGGCGGCGGGATGGTATGGATCGGCGATCTGCTGTTCATCGCCGCCGGCCTTAGCTGGACCTGCTTCACCATTCTCATCAAGCGCTGGCAGCTCGGCGCCTTGGCCGTGACCGCCGCCATTTCGGTCGTCTCGGCGATCATCACCGTGCCCGCCATGCTGATCTGGGGCGATCTTGGCCGGATCGCGGCCCTGCCCGTTGGCAGCCTCGCGGCGCAAGTGATCGTTCAGGGCGCGCTTTCCGGCGTGCTCGCCGTTATCGCCTTCAACGTCGCCGTGCGCCATTTGGGCGCAGCGAAGGCCGGGCTGTTCCCGGCGATCGTCCCGGCCGTCACGTTGGTCATCGGAATCGTCGTGACCGGAGCCATGCCGAGCGCCACCGAATGGACTGGCGCCGCGCTGGCGACGCTCGGCCTGCTGACCGCGATCGGCTTCATCCGCCCGCTTTTCACCCGCACCCCAACTCTCGCGAAAGGATAATCATCATGTCCGAAGACCTGCTGTTCCAGCCGATCCGCTATGGCGCGATCACCGCCCCCAACCGCATCGTGATGGCGCCGCTCACCCGCACGCGCGCCAATGCCGACGACGCCCCGCACGCTTTGCAACAAACCTATTACACCCAGCGCGCGACCGCCGGGCTGATCGTCTCGGAAGCGACGCACATCTCGCAGCAGGGCAAGGGCTATGCGGGTGCACCCGGCATCCACAACCAGGTGCAGGTCGAGGCCTGGCGCGGCGTGACGCAAGCAGTGCACGCGGCGGGCGGACGGATGATGCTCCAGCTCTGGCATGTCGGGCGGCTCTCGCATCCCTCGCTGCAACCCGGTGGCGGCCTGCCGGTCGCGCCCAGCGCGGTCGGGCTTCAGGGCCACGCCTTCACCTATGACGGGCCGCAGGACTTTCCGGTGCCGCGCGCGCTCGAGATCGACGAGATCCCCGGCATCATCGAGGATTATCGCCAGGCCGCGATCAACGCCAAGGCAGCCGGGTTCGACGGCGTCGAGGTCCACAGCGCCAACGCCTATCTGCTCGATCAATTCCTGCGCGACGGCACCAACCACCGCACCGACGCTTACGGGGGCAGCATCGAGAACCGCACCCGCCTCACGCTCGAAGTCACCGACGCGGTGATCGGCGTGTGGGGCGCCGAGCGCGTCGGCATTCGCCTGTCGCCATCACTCACGATCAACGGCATGAGCGACAGCAACCCCGCGCCCCTGTTCGGCTATCTGGCGGAGCAACTTGGCAAGCGCAGCCTCGCCTATCTCCACTGCGTCGAACCCAGCAACCCGCGCGGCGACCCGTTCGACCGGATCGTCGACCCCCAGATCGTGCGCAAGGCGTTTGGCGGCAACTACATCGCCAATGGAAGCTACACCGGCGAGCGCACCCGCGCCGCGCTGGCAGCGGGCGAGATCGACGCCGCCTCGTTCGGCCGGCTGTTTATCGCCAACCCCGATCTGCCGAGGCGTCTGGCGGAAGGCCTGCCGATGAACCCGCTCAATGCTGAGCGGATCTACAGCGGCGGCGCCGATGGCTATACCGACTATCCATTCGTGGACACTGTGGGGTAGCGTAATGGCGGTTGTGGGTGGATCGCGGACAGGCCGCTTTTCGAGATCGGGTTCGCTGGATCGGTCATTCGCCGATCGGCGGATGGACCCACGCAGATATGGAGGAAGCCGCATCCGCGGCGGTCATATCGGTGATGTCGAGGCGGAGGCTATGTGGTCCTCGTCCTTCGGCGAGCGGCCGGTCCACCATCGCATTCACTGCACGTGCGTCCTGTAGCTTGCCTCGTCCGGCACGGCCTTCGTTGACTATTCGTCTTCGGTGTTCCGAAGGCTCGCAGTAAAGAGCGATCGGATAAAATGGCCAGCGGCGATCCGCTGCTAATTGTTGAACTGCCTGCCAATTTTCCCGCCCCCAATCGCTATCGATGAAATCAGCGGCGGTTAGAATCACTGTTTCAGTCTCAGGAGCCTGCAATATCAGGTCGTACGCAACCGCTCTCACCGCGCGAACCGCATTATAAAAGGCAGGTGACCGAAAATCGGCTAGGGCAAAGCCAACGTTATAGACGGCATGGTTATCGAGAACTCGCGCTTTCAGATTTGGGGCCAGCGCGCGCGCGATAGTGAGTTTTCCAACACCCGGTGCGCCGTTTATATACAGCAGTCTGCCCATAGCCGACTTTGTCGCCTATTAGGTCATCAGCATCAAGGCTGGAACGACCAACATTGGGGCGCAAGCTGCCACCACAATCCGTCTCCCTCACTCCTCCCGCAGCACCGCCGCCACGAAATCGGCAAAGCCCCGCGCCTTGGCGCTGGCGAGGCGGCCGGTGGGAAAGACCGCCCATAAGTCGATCGGCGGCAGCGCCCAGTCTTCGAGCACCCGGACCACGGCACCACTCGCGAGCTCGCGGGTGAACATCCACTCCGAAGCCACCGCCAGACCGATATCGGCCAGCACCGCAGCGCGCAGCCCTTCGGCAGCCGTCACCCGTAGCCGCCCGCCGACGCTGACCGATGCCTCGCCCCCCGCCGCGTTGCGAAACGTCCAGTTGCGCGCGTTGTAATGGGTATAGACCACCGCTTCGTGCCCCGCGACCTCGGCCGGGGTCTGCGGCACCCCCGCACGCGCGAGATAGGCGGGCGTTGCCACCAGCGATCGCCGGCCGGCGGCGATTTTCCGGGCGGTTGCCGTCGAGTCCGCCAACTCCCCCATCCTGAGCGACACGTCGACGCCTTCTTCGACCATGTCGATCACGCGATCGTCCATGATCACCTCAAGATCGAGTTCGGGATGCGCGGCAAGAAACTCGGGGAGCCGGGGCACGACATGGAGCCGCGCAAAGGTCGTCGCCGCCGAAATCCGCAGCCGGCCGGTCAGCCCGCGCCCGGCCCCGCGCGCGGCAAGTTCGGCCTCGTCCGCTTCCTCCAGCGCCCGCAGCGCACGCTCATAGAAGCGCTGGCCGGCCTCGGTCGGCGACAAGCCGCGCGTCGTGCGCGTGATCAGGCGCACGCCGAGCCGATCCTCAAGCTGCGCGATCAGCTTCGACACTGCCGGCTGGCCGACGTTGGTCTGCCGCGCGGCCGCCGAGAAGGAGCCGGTGTCGACGACGCGAATGAAGGTGGTCATTGCCTGGAAGCGGTCCATCGTCATTCCCTCCTGGAATGAATGATAGTGCCACAGCCGGTCTGCTCTGTCGCGCCGCAATCGATCATCTGTCTCTCCGCAAGGCAGCGGATGGTCCGCTGCAACAGGGCAGGACGCAAGACGATGCTACGACAGGCTTTTCACGATGCGCTGATGACGCTGCAAGTAACCGGCAGCTTCACGACCGCCATCATCGTCGCTGCATCGCCGATCGCGCGCCGCGCCTTTCGCCGCTGATCAGGGAGACCAACGATGATCGACATATTCGCATTCGCCACACCCAACAGCGTCAAGGTGCCGATCGCGCTCGAAGAGCTCGGGCTGGAGTATAAGCTGCACAGCATCAACGTGCGCAAGGGCGAGCAGAAAGGGCATGATTTTGTCGGGCTGAACCCCAATGCCAAGGTGCCGGTGATGCTCGATGGCGCGCTGGTGCTGACCGAGTCTGCCGCCATCCTGGTGTATCTGGCCGAAAAGACCGGCAAGCTGCTGCCCACGACCGGCGACGGCCGGGCCCGCGTATTCGAGCAACTCTTCTTCCACGCATCGGGCCTTGGCCCTGCCTTTGGTCAGGCCGGATTCTTCAAGAAGCAGGCCGCCGAGCCGCAGCCAATCGCGATTGCCCGGTTCGAAGCCGAGGCGGCGCGGACGGCGGGCGTGCTCGATGCGGTGCTGGGGCGCCATGCCTTTGTCGCAGGCGACGATTTCACCATCGCCGACATCGCGCATTTCGGCTGGATGTGGCGCCGCGCCTTTGCCGAGGTTGACATCTCGGGCCTCACCAATCTGTCGCGCTGGGTCGCCGAGGTCGAAGCACGCCCCGCTGTTGTCCGCGCCATCGCCCGCGTCGAAGCGCTCGTCCCGCAACCCTGATTTTCTTTGCTGAACAAGGATCTGCCCCGATGAAACTCCAGGATCGCCTCGACGCCTTCAAGGCGGATTTCAAATCCGGCAAGCCGCCCTTCAATGCGCCTGCGCATATTCACCCTATCATGGCGCGGGCAACCGAAGCGCTGATCGCCTCCGGCGCCGCCGGGCGCGCGCTCAAGGCCGGCGATCGTGCCCCCGACTTCACGCTCGAAGCGCCAGACGGCAGGCCGGTGTCGTCTGCCGCCCTGCTCGCCCACGGTCCACTCGTCATCAGTTTCTATCGCGGCGTCTGGTGCCCTTATTGCAATATGGAGCTGCAGGCGCTGCAGGCGGCGTTGCCTGAGTTCGCGGCCGCCGGGGCCAGTCTTGTCGCGATCTCGCCCCAGACCCGCGCCAACAGCCGCAAGTCAGTGCGCGAGAATGCGCTCGATTTCCCGATCCTGTCCGACACCCACAACGACGTCGCTGCCGCCTTCGGCCTGCGCTTCGCCCTGCCCGATTATCTGGTCGACCTCTACAAGGCGCTGGGCAACCAGCTGCCCAGCTTCAACGGCGACGACAGCTGGACGCTGCCGATGCCGGGACGCTTCGTGATCGGCAGCGACGGGATCATCGCTTATGCCGAGGTCAATCCTGACTATACCCGCCGACCGGAACCCAGCGACATGCTGCCCGCGATCCGCCGCGCCAGCGTGCCGGCCGCCGCCTGAAGCCGCTCAAGGGAAGTGCCAATGACGAACCGCACCTTTCTGATCACGGGCGCCAGCAAGGGCATCGGCAGGGCCTTGTCCAAACAGCTCGCCGCAGCCGGTCATCGCGTGGTCGGGATCGCGCGCACCGCCGACGTGGGCGATTTTCCCGGTACGCTTGTCTCGGTCGATCTTGCGAACCGCGACGCTGCGCAATCGGCGATGGACCGTCTCGCGTCGGACTATGAGTTCGACGGCGTGGTCAACAATGTCGGGCTCGTCCGTCCGCAACGGCTGGGCGAGATTGACCTTGATGCGCTGGATGATGTGCTGCGCGTCAATCTGCATCCGGCGGTGCTGGCCGCACAGGCGTTGCTGCCCGGCATGAAGGCGCGGGGCTGGGGCCGGATCGTCAATGTGTCGAGCCTCGTCGTGCTCGGCGCGCCCGAACGGACGGCCTATGCGGCGGCCAAGGCTGCCCTCGTAAGCTTTGCGCGAAGCTGGGCGCTGGAGCTTGCCGAAACCGGCATCACCGTAAACGCCGTCGCCCCCGGCCCGACCGAAACCGAGCTGTTCCGCCAGAACAACCCAGTCGGCAGCGCGGGCGAGGCGCGCTATCTGTCCGCCGTGCCCATGCGCAGGTTCGGCGCGCCGGCCGAAATCGCCGCCGCGATTGCGTTTCTGCTTTCTGACGACGCAGGCTTTATCACCGGGCAGACGCTCTTCGTCGATGGCGGTGCGTCGATCGGCCGCGGCGGGCAATAGCGGCGGTCTTGCTGCTTCCCGATCCGATGCCGAAGACCCCGAATTGCCTCCAGTTTAGTTCAGCCGTGCAAGCATCTGAACCAGCCGATGGTTTCACGATGCGACGCGGGCATCCCGAACGCCTGCCTGCGGATCTTTTGCCGTCCCATTGCGCGCAACTTCGCGCTGCCGGTTGCGGCGCCAAGCCCGATCCCGATCGGGCAACGGTTGTGCGAGCTGGCGCTCAATATTGGGAAATTTGTTGAAAAAGAGCCTTATAATGGCGGAGACGGAGGGATTCGAACCCTCGGTACCGCTAATCGCAGTACGGCGGTTTAGCAAACCGCTGGTTTCAGCCACTCACCCACGTCTCCGGTCCGGCGGCAAGCGGCGGCTATAGCCGCGCTCGCGCCACGCTTCAACCATCAGTTCGATTCGGTCGGGCGCGAAATCGACTCGCACCGTCGCCGCGCGGTTGCGCGGTCGAGTCCCGACGCGGTACCCTGCCGCGCGTGTAGCGAAAGGGTTGGCGTGATGAAGAAATTTACACAGTTGATGGGGCTGGCGGTGCTGCTCGCCACGATCGGGGCAGCGCCGATTGCGGCGCAGGTCCGCACCGTCGACCCCAACACCGCGATCGACAGCGACATTGCGCGCCCGCAGACGCGCACGCCCGCGCCTGCCCCACCGCCGACCGAAACACCGCGCTACGACGCCAATGCCACGCCTCCGGCGCCGCCGCCGCCCGCGCCTGCCAATGCCGCTGATCCGGCGACCGGGGCGACCGCCGCCGCCGCGACCTATCAGCGCAAGGATTTGCTCAGCGCGAGCGAGGGCGTGTTCGGCAAGGGCGCGCAGGGGCTGGCAGGCATCCTCGAAAAAGTGCTGCGCGATCAAGGCGAACCCAATGCCTATATCGCCGGACGCGAGGCTTCGGGCGCTTTCGTCGTCGGCCTGCGCTATGGCTCGGGCATTTTGTCGCACCGCGTTGAGGGCGACCGGCCGATCTATTGGACCGGTCCCTCGGTGGGTTTCGATCTGGGCGGCAATGCCTCCAAAGTGTTCGTGCTGGTCTATAACCTCTATGATTCGCAGGAGATCTACCGCCGCTTTCCCGAAGGCGAGGGGCATCTCTATTTCGTCGGCGGCTTTTCAGCGACCTATCTGCGGCGCGGCAACACCGTCCTCATCCCGATCCGGCTGGGCGTCGGCGCGCGAGCGGGCGTCAACATCGGCTATATGAAGTTCAGCGAGAAGGCGCGCTGGCTGCCGTTTTGAAACACACGCTTTGAACCGAGCCCGGGCGATCGCGCGCTTCTTGCTCGCCGCCGCGTTTTTCACGGTCGGGGTCGTCCATTTGAAGGCGCCGGGCGGATTCGTCGCGATCACGCCCGATTGGGTCCCCTATCCGCGCGACGTGATCCTTGCGACCGGCGTCTGTGAAATCGCGGGGGCGCTGGCGCTGCTGCTGCCGCGCCTGCGCTGGTGGGCGGGGGTGATGCTGGCGCTTTATGCGCTGTGCGTATTCCCCGCCAACATAAAGCATGCGGTGGACGGCGTCGCGGTCGGCGGCGTCATCCTTGGCCCCTGGTATCACGTGCCACGGCTGCTGTTTCAGCCAGTGATCATCTGGTGGGCGCTATGGGCGGGTGCAGTGATCGACTGGCCTTTCCGACGCGCTACCCCGGCTCAGCCCTGATCGGCGATCCGCCAGCCGAGCGTTTCACCGGCGTGGAAAGGGACAATGTCCGATCCCGCCGCCGACAGACGATCGGGCACCGGAGTGGCTGCGCGCTCGAGCGTTATCTGCGCATCATTGAGCGGCAGCCCATAGAAACGCGGGCCGTTGTCCGAAGCAAAGGCTTCGAACCGATCGAGCGCGCCCTCCTCGTCGAACACGGCGGCATAGCTTTCGAGCGCGAAGGGCGCGTTGAAAATGCCCGCGCAGCCGCACGCCGCTTCCTTGGCGCTGGCGAGGTGCGGCGCGCTGTCGGTGCCGAGGAAAAAGTTGGGGTCGCCGGAGGTCGCTGCCGCGCGCAGCGCCAGCCGGTGCGCTTCACGCTTGGCGACCGGCAGGCAATAAGCGTGCGGGCGAATGCCACCGTCGAACATCGCGTTACGGTTGATGTGGAGATGCTGCGGCGTGATTGTCGCCGCCACCAACGCGCCAGCATCGCGCACGAAATCGGCGGCGTCGGCTGTGGTGATGTGTTCGAACACAATCTTCATGCCGGGAAAATCGCGCACCAGTCCTGCGAGCACCCGGTCGATGAACACCGCTTCGCGGTCGAAGATATCGACCGAGGGATCGGTCACTTCGCCGTGCAAGAGCAGCGGCATCCCGATCCGCTGAAGCGTCTCGAACACCGGCGCGAGGCCCGCAATGTCGGTGACGCCGTGTGCCGATCCCGTCGTTGCATGCGCAGGATAGAGCTTGCACGCGGTAAACACGCCAGCGGCGAAACCCGCTTCGATATCAGCCGGATCGGCGGCATCGGTCAGATAACAGGTCATCAGCGGCGTGAAGTCCACGCCCGGGGCGAGTGCCGCGATGATGCGCGCGCGATAGGCTTCGGCAGCCGCAGCGGTCGTCACCGGCGGCGACAAATTGGGCATCACAATCGCGCGCGCAAACTGGCGCGCGGTGTAGCCGACCACCGAGGCGAGCATCGCGCCGTCGCGCAAATGGACGTGCCAGTCGTCGGGGCGACGGATGGTCAATCGGCGGGGGGCTTGGGATTCCATTGCGCCCTTCCTAGCTAGGGGACATGACAGATGCCACCCCCTCCGCCCCGGGCGCAACGACGCTTGCCGATCGCGCCGTCCTGCGGGTCGCGGGCGACGATGTCCGCGATTTCCTGCAAGGGCTGGTGACGCAGGATCTCGGCGCGCTTGCACCCGGCCGCCCGCTATGGAGCGCGCTGTTGTCGCCACAGGGCAAGGCACTGTTCGATTTTATCCTGTGGGACGGTGCCGATGGTGGCGACGATGTCAGCGTGCTGATCGATTGCGAGGCGGATCGCGCCGACGCGCTGGCGCGGCGGCTGAGTCTGTACCGGCTGCGGCGGGCGATCACGATCGAGCGGACCACGCTCGCGGTCCATTGGGCGATCGAGTCGGATAGCGGCGTCGACGATCCCCGGTTTGCTGCGCTGGGGCGGCGTTGGCTCGGCGCGCCCGGCGCGACCGCGAGCGGCTGGCATGCCCATCGGCTCGGGCTCGGCGTTACCGAAGGCGTTGGCGAGCTCGGCGATGGCGAAACGCTGTGGCTCGAATGCAATGCGCGCGAGCTGCACGGCGTCAGCTTTACCAAGGGGTGCTACATCGGTCAGGAAAATACCGCGCGGATGCATCACCGCGCCAAGGTCAACCGGCGATTGGTCGTCGCCCCGATCGGCCCGGCAGGCGACCGGACGCGCGTGCGTCACGAGGCCTTAGGGCTGATGGTCGAGCTGCGCCGGATCGAAGCGCTCGGTGATGCGCTGGTGCCGGCGTGGCTCGCAGGCGCACTCGCGGAAGACTGAGCCTCGCTAGACCCGCTCGCGCGCCAATTTCCACCGGCCAACAAAAAGGGGAGGCCGACCTAAGTCGCCCTCCCCAATTTTGTACCAAAGCTGAGGCTTAGTTGCCCGAGCCCGGCCCGTAGGTGATTTCCACGCGACGGTTCTGCACTTCGCGAACACCGTCTTCGGTCTGCACGCGCAGCTTGGTGGGATCTTCACCAAATGCCGCAGTCGTGATGACCCCTTCGGGGATCGTGTGCGACGCGAGGTAGCCCTTCACGGCGTCAGCGCGACGCTGCGACAGACCGACGTTGTACTTCGGGTTGCCCGAACGATCGGCGAAGCCTGCCAGCATGACCTGCGCCTGACCGCAGCTGCCATAAGCCGAAACCGCATTGTCGAGGATCGACGAGGCTTCAGGCGTGATGTCCGACTTGTTATGGTCGAAGAAAACGATGAACGGCCCAGGCGAGCACACTGCCGCAGGTGCCGGCGGCGGCGGAGGCGTGGGCTCCGGCGGCGGGGGCGGCGGGGGCGGAGGAGGTGGCGGCGGCGGGGGCGGCGGGGGTGCTTCTGCGCCGCCGAAGTTGTAGGTGATGCCGCCGAGCAGGCTGTGCGAACGATAGGTGCCCGAGAAGTTGCGGCCACGGATATCGACAAAGCGCGCATCGGGTGCGGTGAAGAAACGGTACTTCACCGAAACGTCGATGTGCTTGCTGATCGGCGCACGAACACCGGCCAAGCCCTGATAGGCAAAGCGCGTGTCCGAATCGTTGAGGAAAGCACCGGTCCGGGCAAGCGCATAGCTCGAGGCCTGGACGCGGGCGATACCAACACCGCCGCCGACGAAGCCCTGAATGCCGTCATCGTCGCCGAAGTCGAGCAGGCCATTGACCATGAAGCTCAGCGCCGAGGTGTTGCCACCGACGCCGCGATACAGGCCGGGAGCCGAATTGACGAGCGTACCATTGGCCAGGAAGATCGGCGTGGTCGTTGTGACGGACGAGTAATTCCTTACCGTCGCGCGCTTGTAGCCAACTTCGGCTTCGACCCGGAACACGCCGAAATCGTAACCAATGTTACCCGACACGTCGTAGCCGTAATCATGGGTGACAGAGGCAGCGCCACGCGCTGTACCAATGTTGTAATCGATCTTTTCAACGATCGTTGCACCACCATCGACGCCGACGTACCACGACTTGTCGCGGGCGAGGGCAGGCGTGGCGATGATCGTGGAGGCAAGTGCCAGTGAAACGGCTAGCTTCCGCATCATAATCCCCTTTCTTGAGTGTCACTACGGACAGCCCCAACTCCCTAGCCAAAGCTTAGTTTCCACGCAAGCGGGCAAATACCCCGAACTGTGGCGTAAAGGCCACAGAACTGCGATTCCTCAGGCCGCGATCAGGCCATGTTCGCGCAAGGTCGCCAGAATCGCGGCAATTGCGGCGCGCGCCTCGGCGTCGATCGTCGTGCCGCCTGCCGGATTGTCGATCGCCGAGCCGCGCGGCCCCACCAGCTGGTTGCCGTCGATTCTGAGCCTATGCCCGCTGAGCACGCCATGTTCCCACCCCCCGCCAACGAATCGACTCCCCTGCCCCGCAGCGCGGTTCCACACCGCCAGCCCTTCGCGAGGGCCGACGAAGCGCCAGCCGCCGCTGGTCCAGCCCGCAATCGCCTGTGCGTGCCCGGCCCAGGCGCCACTGGGGGCGCTCCCCACCACCCAGCAGGCGCCGAGATCGGGGGCGCCGGGCGGCGTGTCGACGCCGATGGCCTCAACCACGGCCTGAGTCGCCAGGTCGATCAGCGCGAGCGCCTCATTGTGATACAGCTCCTTCTGCGCTTGCCCCGGCTGGAGCAGCGGCAGCGCCAGCCGCGCGGTCGTCTCATCGGTCATCTCTTGCTCCTTCGGTCTCAATCGAGTTCGGCAGCGTGCGACAGGCCATTGGTTCCGCGCTGCCGGATGCGCGCGGGTAGGGCCGCCGCGCCGATCGCCAGCGATGGCGCCACGGGCTCCGCGCTCGCGCCATCGGCGAAATCGATGCGATAGGATTCGCGCTCCTCGCCCAGCGGCGCATCGGCACCGTCGATCCAGCGCCACCCCGCCCGACTGCGCCGCGCCCAGTGCAAGGCACCGCCTGCCGGATCGATCCGCAGGTGCACCGGCGACGGCGGCAGCACCGATGCGCCCGTCACCGGCACATCGACCCGGACCGGGCCGTCATCATCGCCAATGCCCGATGCCATTACGGCCACTTGGCCGCCAATCGCCGATAGCGGCAGGTTGATCGCGACCAGCGCCTCGGGCTCGATCAGCACAAAGCGGTCGCCGATCGTCTGGAGACCCGCGGCCGCCTCGGTCCCGCGCCGCCCGCGCAGCAGCCGCGACAGCCGCCAGCGGGTTGGGCTGATCGGCTCGGCGCGCCCGAATTGCAGCAGCTCATCGCCGGCCAGCGCGAGATTGGCCCCCGCGTCGAGCCCGGCGTCATCGGCATCGGCGAGTGTCATCGCGTCATGCGCCAGCTCGACCTCAATCATCCCAGCGAGATCGCGCAAGGCACTCCCGGCAACACGCGGCGGCACAGCGACTGTTCCAATCGTGGCAGGCAGCGCGGTCGACCCTGCGGCAATCCAGCGGCCACCGCCGTCGATACTGTACAGTAGTGCCGCGCGCCGCCACCCCGCCCCAGTTCCGGCGGCCGCCACCAGCACGCGCGGCGCCGCGAGTAGCTCGTCACCCAGCGCAGGCAATTCGACCGCGTGGACGATCGTCCGCCCCGCCGCCGCATCCGGGCTCGCCAGCACGCGGCCCGAGCTTGCCGCCGTTGCCGCAACCGCCCCGCCCAGCCGAACAAGATCAAGCGTCAGCACCATGGCTTCGAGCGACCAGCCCGTCACGCGCCACCGCCCTGGTTCGCCGTCAATCGCGACAATTGCCCCCGGCGCCAGATCGAGCGCGGCCCAGTCGAGCGCGACCTGACGCGTCTCACGCCCCGCCTCGGCGCGGCGCAGCGCCGTTTCGGCAATCGCCTTGGCCGCGCTTGCGTCGATCGCGGCGGCAACCTCGATCCGCGTGCTGCGCTGCCCGGCGCCGGGTCGACGCGCGCGCTGCAACCCGATCTGGTAATCGCGCGCGGGATCATAATGCGCGAGCGTGATCACCTGCGGCAAGCTTTCGATCGCGGCGAGCTTGCGCGCACGCCGCACCCCGCGCTTGCCTGAACCCGCGCCTTGATCGGCAATCATCCGGTCCGGCGCGCCATCGACCCGCAGCGCCAGCCCCCCGCCTACGGGCGCAAACCACTGCCCGCCGATCTCGGCCAATGCCTCCAGCACGCCACGCGCGCTATCACCATAGGCCGAAAAGCCGCCGAGCATCGCCCCTGCGCTGCCCGCCGTCACCAGCCCCGCGCCGACCACCTCGGCAATCGCGCCGATCGCGACCGGGCCGTCATCGGCGATCACTTCGAACGTCAGCGACGGGATGCGATTGCCATATTCGGCGAGCTGGAGATGTTCGAAAACCGCATAGGCCAATCCGCGATGCGCGCTCGCCTGCGCGCCCTCCGCCGCCGCGATCAGCGGATCGACCGGCTGATCCTCGCCCCCCAGATGCAACCGGAACCCCGTCGCGGTCTTGAAATCGCCGCCGCGCCCACGCAGCAGCTTGCCCTCGGCCCAGATCCGCCCCACCCGCTTGATCGGGCGCGCCGACAGCGCCACCGCGAACGACGCCGAATAGCTGTAATTGGTGGTGCTCGGCTGGCCCTTGCCATTGCTCGTTTTGCTGATGCTTTCGATCAGATCGGTCGACCAGATCACCGATCCGGCGACCCGCATCGCGCCGAAGAGCATCGGGATCTGGCTGCCATAAGAAGACGTCTGCACCGACAGCTCGGTCAGGCGCGGGCCTTGGCGGCCTTTGCCCTTGAACAATTCGCGGTCGATCGCCTGCCCGGCGATGGCGCCAATCGCGCCGCCAATCGGCCCGCCGATCGCGGTGCCGACAACGGTGAGCAGCAGCGTTGCCATCAAGCCTCTCCCTTCATCCGCCAGCGGCCGATCACTGGCCAGGGCGCTGGCCCCGGCCGCTCGACGACGCGGCGCAGCATCGCATCGGCGTGGATCACGCCGATGCCGCTATCGATCGCCAGATGCAGTTGCCCGGGGCCGCTCGCGCAGAGCAGCAAATCGCCTGCAAGGGGTTCCGCCACCGGCACCAGCCCGCGTGCTTCAATCAGCGCGGCAACCGCTGCCGGATCGCCGCCGCGCAAGGCATAACCACTCGGCACGGCATCCGCGCCATAGGCCAGCGCCGCCAGCCCCACGCAATCAAGCCCCGTGGCCACCTCGCGCCCATGCAGCCTGAACCGCGCGCCCACCGCCGAACGCGCCGTGTCGACCGGGCTCATCCGCCGGGGTAGCGCGTGAGCAAATCAATCCCCGGCAGGAAGGGCTCGCCACGAAAATTGGCAGCGTTGGCGAAACGCACCGCACAAGTCGCGATACTCTTGTCGCACCCCTCGCTGATCTCCACCAGATCACCGACCGCGGCTGCGAAGGCCGGCTCCGCGCGCAAGGTGATAGTCGAGGCCTCGGACGCAGCGATCACCGCTTCCAGCCCGACATTCGCCCCGCCAAACCAGCGCAGCCGTCCGCCGCCATAAGCATTTGCAATTGGCTCGCTCGCGTCGAGCATCAGCACCTCGCCCTCGACGCCGACGACCCGCGCAAACCGTCGCCGCCCTGCCATCGCCACCCGGCAGCGCCGGTCGCCCAGCTCGGCGCGGCATTCGGGCGATGTTTCCTCGACCACCGGCCGTTCAAGCAAAGCACTCGCCCCGCGCAGTTCGGCGGTGAAAGCGTCGCCCTGCGTTTCGACCGCGCCGATCAGCCCCTCGCCCAAATCGACCCGCCCCGGCGCCCCGGTCCAGTCGACCGCGAACAGCATCACGCGCGCCCCGTCCCACCGCCCCGCGAGCAGGTCGCGCGCAGCAATCGCCGCGCTCGTCAGCGCGCCGGCAACGTCCATCGTGTCCGCCTCCAGCCCATCGCTGCGCTTGATCGCCGACGGCGTCATCCCCGGCGCGGCGCGGTGGACAAGGCCATCGATCACCAGATCGCGGTCATGATCGGTCAACCCGATCGTCACGCCATCGCGCCGCTCGATCCGCCAGCACAGGGCGATGGTGGTGAGGTCGCCGGTCAGCATCAGTCTTCCCGCACTTCGACCAGCGGGACCGAAGGCGCCGCACCCGCAAGGAAAGTCGCGCGCGTCACGCTCAGCGCATCCTCGGCAAAGCGCACCGGCACATCGAAGCGAAAGCTCGCGCGCACCGAAGTCCCAGCCGCAGGCGGCGTGTCGAGCACCACCCAACCACCCGCCTCGACCACGAACGCCGCCGTCTCGACTCCGGCCACCGTCACCCGGACACTCCCCGCGACGGGCCGCGTGATCCGCCGCACCCCCTCGCCATAATGTTTCACCAGCGCAAACCGGGTGTTGACCCCGTCGCCCGTCCCGATCGCCTGATCGTCGCCCGCGAAATCGAACGGATCGCGCAGCCGGAATCCCCGCGCCGGCCCCATCCGCGCGCGGAAGAAATCGAGCAGAGCGGCGATATCGGCTTCGGAGCGCACGCCGGGTCCGACATCATAGCGCGTGCGCGCCGCCGACCAGCTCGCGTTGCGCGCTTCGTGCCCGCCCGCGCTGGTCACAATCGCGGTCGAGAAGGTCGGCGTCACTTCGGCCTCGCGCCCGAGCGCCAGCGGAAACAGCACATCGTCGAAAGGCTGCACGTCCTCTTCCTCCTCATCGAAATGGACGAAACCGTCGCGGATCACTTGCGGCAGCGCCCAGATAAAGGTGCGCGCCACGCCGCGCGCTCGGGCCGCCGCCGCCGCCGCATCGATCGCGCGCCACTGCCCGGCCTGGTCGGGCCGCAGCACAAAACCGCTCAGATAATGCTGGCGCTCGACCGGATAGCCGAGCCGTGCGGTCGCCGCCGCGGCCCCCCGCGCGCTGCGCGTGGTGTCGCCCGCCGTCACCCAGTCATAATCCTCGAGTTGAAGGATATCGAACGCGGGCGCCGCCCAGCCGAGCGGCAGGTTCATCCGCGCGACCTCGGGCGCGGCGGCGTCGACCAGGCTCGGCAGATAGGCGAGCACGAACGTCTCGCTTTCCGGCGCGGCGGCCTTCACCGCCGCCGTCAGCGCGGCCGTCGAGGCCGCGAGCAAAGCCCCCGCCGCATCAAGCACCGCAATTGCCGCTGCATCCTGTGCACCCCGCACATTGATCGCGGGCGGGTTACCCAGCGCAACCTTCGCGGCTTCGTCGTAGAGGCACGGCCGCCCATCGGCCATCACCCACCACCACGGCTCGCCGACCTGGAATTTCGGTGCGAGGCCCGCCGCCACCGCAATCTCGATAAAGGCGACCGCCACCGCGCGCAGATAGGCCATCGCCCCTTCGCGCGCCGGACTCAACAGCGTCGATGGCGGTTCCCACCCGGTCAGCGCGGGCGCCCCGTCGACCGCGCGCTGCTTCCAGTCGCCCCAGCAATGCGCGTCGAATAGCTCATAGCTCAGCGACCAGATCACCTCATAACCCAGCGCCTTCGCCCGCGCCGCAAAATCGCGGTGCCACGCCGCGCACGGCGCATTCAGCGCACCCCCGGCCAGGCTCGCATAAAAGCCGCCCGAATTGGCCTCGAGCCGGAGATAATGGCTCATGCCGACATAATGGTTGATCGCGCCGCGATAGCCGAGGTGGAGCGCGTTCCGCAGCAGTCGCGCGGGCGTCACATTATAGCTGTCGTCGTAACCGCTTGCGATCGACAGGCCGTGTTCGGGCACAATCGCGTCGCCAATCCCCAGCACCGCCCCCGCACCGGTGCAGGCAATGTCGCTCAGCTCGATCCAAGCCTCGACCGGCGCGGTCAGCGTCCCCCCAGCCGGATCGAACCCCGGCGGCACCAGCGACACGAACATGCGGTCGACATCGCCCGCCCACACCGGATCGGCCTCACCCGGCAGCAGGAACCCGCCGTCGAGCGCCGCGAAATCGATCCGCACCACCGCATCCTCGGGCGTGCCGCTCGCGTAATTCCATAGCCGCACATACCAGGCGCACGGATTGCCCGCCGCGTCGCGCCCCTCGATCGTCAAGGTCGGACCGTTCACCACATCGAGCGGCAGCACCCCGCCCGATCGCCAGCGAAACGCCAGCACGCATTCGCGGAAATCACGGCTGTCCTCATAGCTAAGCAGCGGATGATCGAAGCGATCCTCGGCTTCCCAAATCAACCCCGCCAGATCATCGGTGCGATAGAACACCGCATCGACCCGCAGCGCATCGGGCGCAGTCGTCACCACGCTTGCCATCATCGGGCGCGGGAAATTGACGCTCCAGTAAACCGGATCGAAGCGCGAGACGAAGCCCGTCGCTTGCCCGCGCCGCTGCGTCGCCAGCCAATAGCCCAATTGCTTTCTCCTGAACGAAACGGCAGCCTCCGCGGATGGAGCGCACCGAGGTCTTCCGGGTTGAAAATGGCGACGGCGACCGACGCATGGTCGTGTATCGAACCGCGCGTGGGCACTTCATCTGGCAGGAATATGCGTTGACGCTGCTGGACCCGGCGGATCTGTGCAGTGGTGAAAACCCCGAATTTTGGACGACCACGCGCCTGTCCGGATTTTACGACTCGTCAGATGTGGCGCGTGAGGATGCCGAGGCAGAGCTGCCTTGGACGTGCACTACCGAACGATAACTCCCGCGAGCCACGCTAATCAGCCTCCGCGAGCGACGCCCGCACCGCGCGCGCGATCTGGCGGCTGGAGCGGGCAAGCGCCTGCGACTCGGTGCCGGCGGGCGCCGCGATGTTGATCGCGATCCGCACATCACGTCCGCCGCCGCCGCGCGTCTCGATGCGCCCGCTCGACGTCGGCACGAACAGCTCCGGCCCGCGTTCGCCAACGACATAGGCCCGCCCCTGCGCCACCGGACCACCAGTCGCCCGCCCCGGCGCACCGAACAGCCCGCCGATCGCGCTCAGCAATCCGCCGCCGCCCGACCGACCGCCCCCAAGGATTGCATCGATCCCGCTTCTGATCGCACTCGCGGCGATTTCGGCAAGCACCGACAGCGCCACCTTTTTCAGATCCTCAAACCCCAGCTTGCCCGTGCGCGCCACGCGAAGCAGCGCATGTTCGATGCCCCGCCCCGCCGCATCGGCGGCGCCTTGCAAGGGTCCGTCGAGCTGGCCGCGCATCTCCGCGACATCGCGCGCAAAGCCCGCCGTGTCGGCGCGCACGCTGACGACGAGCCGGTCGATTTCCTCATCCATCGGGAAAAGCCTCCATCAATGCCGCGATTGCCGCGCGGTCCGGGGGCGGGGGCGCCGCATCGCCCGCGAGCGCGGCGACCACGCTCGCCAATTCCGCCGGGGTCGCGCGCCAGAAGGTGTCGGGGCTCCAGCCGAACAAGGCCCCCGCAAGGCCCGCGAGTTGGGCTGCCCTTTCACTAAAAGGCACCGCTTGCCCTGAGCCTGTCGAAGGGCCGTCCTTCTTTGGAACCGTCGACAAGAAGTGCAGCCCTTCGACAAGCTCAGGGCGAACGGGGTTCACGGTTTAACGCCCCGCCAATATCTGCCCGAGCAGCACCTTCAGCGCGGGCGTCGCGTTCGCGAGTCCCCCCGCCGCCACGCCCTCGCCGAACGCCTCACGGGTCATCCCCTCCGGCACTTCCGCCAGGCAATGCCAGAACAGCGCGACCAGCTCGCCCAGGCCCAGCCGGTGGTCCGCCGCGCGCTCAACCAGCGCGAACAGCGGCCCCAGCTCCTGCTCGGCCGCGACCAACGCCGCGAAACTCGGTCGCAAGGTCAGCATCGCCCCGCCCACACGGATCGCCGCCTCACCTCTCGCCGGGTTCATGCGCTCACCACCGCGCCGGAGCTTTCGAGCGCGAGCGTGTAATTGCGCTCGCCATTATAATCGCCGGCATAGTCGAGCCGCGTCACCAGAAAGCGCCCGGTCATGCTCTCGCCGCTTTCGAAGCTCAGCCGATAATCATCGATCACCCCCGCCAGCGCATTGGCCTTCAGCCGCGCCTCGGCGGCAGAACCCGTGAAGATCCCCGCCCCCGACACACTCACCGACCGCACGCCCGCGCCCGACAATAATTCGCGCCAGCCGCCCGAATCCTTCGAGGTGATCGCCACGGCCTCGCCATTGATCTGCAACTGCGTCGTCCGCAGCCCCGCCACCGTCGTGAACCCCGGCGGGCTCGCGCCATTGCCGATCTTGAGCAGGAACGCGCTGCCTTTTTCCGCTGCCATCTCTTCTCTCCCGTGATTAGTCCGCCAGCACGCGTGCGCGGTGCTCGATCATCGCGGTCCATTGGCCGACGCCCGATCGCACGATGCGGTTGCGCACCAGCGCCACACTCGCGATCCGCCAGCCGTCGAGCGTCGGTGCCATGGCCCGGATCGCGGCATCGGCGTCGCACGCCAGCGCCAGCAACCCCACCGCCGTTTCGGCCCGGTCGCGCATCTGAATCAGGCTGCGCAGCTCGCGCCCTTCGACATCCTTGGTGCTCCAATCGATGCTCAGCAGCTCGCCGATCTCGACATAAGGCGGTGTCGCCTTGACCGCCGGCCCTTCGAAAATGCCGTTGACCCGGTCGCCAATCGCCGCGCGTAACGCTGCGACCAGCGCCGCCTGAAACGCCGCTTCCGCGCTCATCGCAACAGGCTCCCGATCCAGCGCAGCGCGGCGCTCATCGCCCAGCGGCGCGCCAGCCCGCGTCCCTCGACGATTACCCGCCCCGGCTCGGTCGAGACGGTCGCGTCGGGCACCGCGTCCTGGATCGCGGCGGCGGTGCGGTCGATCGCGGCGGCTTGGGCCTGCGCGGCAAGGTCGCGCGCGGCTGCTTCGATACGGTTCATGCGTGGACACTCCCGGTCAAGGTCAGGGTTCGATAGGGACGCCACAGCGCGGTGATCGCGCCGGGCGGCGGGCGCGTGGTGTCGCGCTCGCTGAAGAGGTATGCCGCGAGCAGCACCGCGCCCTGGCGGATCGCCGCCGGGATCGCGTCCCAGTCGGCGGCGGCCCCGGCGGTGACCGACGCCGTCACCCGCACTGCCGCGCCGACATCGCGCAACCGCACCCAGCCTTCGCCGCGCAAAATGTCGATGTCATAGCCGAACACCGGCAGCGCCACCGCACCCCCGTCCGCCGCCACGCCTGCGAGTCCGGCGATTGCGCCGACCGGCACCAGCGCCAGCCGCTGCCACCCGCTGCGCACCGGCAGCGTCACCACCAGCGTCCGCGCGATCAGCATCTGCCCCAGAAACTGCTCGGCCAGTCCCAGCGCCGTCTCGGCCAGCGCCGCGAGCAGATCGTCATGATCGTCAAGGCTCAGTTCGAGCGCTGCCTTCACTGCCGCCACTGCGCGCAAGCGGTCCTCCGCCCCCAGCGTCACCACGCCGGGGCCGTTCGCCTCGATCGTCATCTCGTCTATCCTTTGAAAAGCGCCGCCTCAGGCGCGCTCAATCCGGCGCAGCGCGCTGCGGGGCAGGTCGGTCGGCACGGTCGCACTGCCCCCCGCCACGGCCTGCGTGCCGGTCGCGATGCTGCCATCGTCGAAGCTGTAGCGCACCACGAGCGGGCCATCGGCCACCCCATGCACTCCCCAGTTCAGCGTCAACACATCGGCCGCGCGCGTCGCCGGTGTTGCGCCCGTCGCGATATAGCTCGTCGGCGCGGTGCCCGCCTCGACCTGCGCGCCCCAGGCATGCAGCGTCGCGCGGTCGGGGGTGTCGGCGATGAACGGCCACAGGATCAGCTGGCACTGGGCGCTGTCCTCGATCGGCGCCGTCACCGAAAAGCGTCGCCACTGCGCATCGAGCATCAGCGTCGCGCCGAGCATGCTGCCAAGCGACATCGCGATCGACCGGCCCGGCGTGGTCGACCTTAGCCAGATGCTGAAGCAATAATCGCCCGGCCCCGGCACCACGGGATAGTATAACAGCCGCGCATAGCCGGTGTTGTGTTCGAAAAAGAGCCGCGCCGCGCTGGTGCTGCCATCGGGGGCGGCCGCGTCATTGGGCGTGATCCCGACCGGACTCCCGCCGCGCCCCGAATCCGCCAGCCAGCCACCGATCGCTGCCGAGTGGGTGACCAGATTGGTGGCGGCCCACTCGACCAGCAGCCCGCGCCGGACGCCATCGGCATGGTCAAAGCGTGGCGCGTTGGCGGCGACGGTCTGCATCGCACCGCTCGGCGCGATCACGCTCGCCGGGGACGCGCGGGTGAGCGACGCCCCGGC
The DNA here is from genome assembly GCA_964449575.1 of uncultured Stakelama sp. Taxonomy (GTDB): domain Bacteria; phylum Pseudomonadota; class Alphaproteobacteria; order Sphingomonadales; family Sphingomonadaceae; genus Sphingomonas. Next base: position 23,816 of record CAYUYZ010000004.1, on the reverse strand, counting down.
AGGCAAGTGATCGCCGCCAAAGTCAAAGCCGCGCGCCGCGCCCCCGCTACCGAGCGCAAAGCCCAGCCCGAGCGGCCTGCTCATGACAGTGCCAATATGTCGCCGGCGGTGGTACCGGTCGCGCGGACATGGCTCGGGCGGAAGGGAATGACGCTGCCTGAGGGGACGTTGACCCAAACACTGTCGGCGGCGTCGCCACTGCCGCACATCGTGATCGTGCCGCCGCTGCCGACGTAAAGCGCCTTGGGCACATCGGGCAGCGCATTGCTGTCATGCGGCGTCACCGGACGCGCGCGCGCCGCCGGTGCCGACACGCTGTCGGCCCGGGTCGAAAAGGGATCGGACATGGGAATGTCTCCGGTTTTGGGTTTGGGTCCGTGCTATCGGCAATCAAAGCCCCTCCCCGTCAGGGGAGGGGTGAGGTTGCAGCTGCCCCTTCAGCTCGCCGCGAACTTCATCAGCTTGATCGCTTCCGAATTGCTCACACAGCCGCCGATCCGCTTAGTCGCGTAAAAGGTCACGAACGGCTTGTTGCTATACGGATCGCGCAGGATCGCGGTCTCCGCCCGCTCGGCGATCAGATAGCCGCTGCGGAAATTACCGAACGCGATCGACAGCGCATTGGCGGCGATATCGGGCATGTCCTCGGCCTCGATCACCGGATAGCCGAGCAACGTATCGGGCTGCCCCGCCGCCAGCCCCGGCGACCAGATGAATGCGCCTTCGCTCGTCTTGAACTTGCGGATGCGCGCAAGCGTCGCCGAATTCATCACGAACACCGCCCCCTGGCGATAGGGCGCCCGCAGCGACTGGACGAGGTCGATCAGCCGGTCCTGCGGATTGGCGGCGAAATCACCCGCCGCCCCGCTCGCCATATATTGCAGCGTGCCAAACGCGCGGGTGGCATCGCCGGTCGCCGCCGTCGGCGCGGCAAGGAACCCCTTGGGCCGGTTGGTGCCGCTGCCGCCCACGAACGCCGCCCCTTCGGCCTTGGCGAATTCGGTCGCGATTTCGCTCGCCAGCCACGCCTCGACATCGAACGCAGCATCGTCGAGCATCGCCTGGGTCGCGCTGGGATTGGCGTAGAGCTCGCCGAACGGCGGCGCGATTTCGACAAAGGCCGGCGTCGCGGTTTCGCTGCGCGCGCCGTCCTCGGCGGCCCAACCCGACGCGGTGCCGCCCGTTGTCACCAGCTTGCGATAGCCCGCCGAGCCGACCTGCACGACATTGGCGATCGACCGGATCGGCGAGATCGACTTGAGCGTCGCGTCGATCATCGCATCGATTTCCTGCGGGATCGCGACCCCACCGGCGGCATCGCTGGTCCCCGCAAACGCCTTGACCTCGGCCGTGGCGCCCGAGCGCAAATACCCCTCGAACGCCGCGCCGCCAGCGCGCGCACCGCTCAGCATCGGCCGTTCGATCGGCCCCTTCATCGTTACAGCCTCGAAACTCGCCTCGAGCGTGTCGGTCGTCATGTCCATGTCCTTCTCCCACGAAAAAGGCGCGCCCCGGATGGGACGCGCCTGAAATATCTGTTCCAGCCCAATGGTGACTCGGGCCCACCTCATCCCCGTTCGTGCTGAGCTTGTCGAAGCACTGCCCTTCTTCTTCGACCGCTCGCAGACGTAGGACAGCCCTTCGACAAGCTCAGGGCAAACGGGAATTTGGCTTAGCTGAGGATGAAAACGCTAACCGTCCATCGCATGCACCCTTGCCAGCGGCTGCATCGGCCCTGCGACCGTCAGCCTGTCGTCGACCCGCCGCATGCCGCGATGGCATCTGCCAAAGCCTCGTCGATCCGGTCAGGCGGATTGGCTCGATCCGCCCACCACGCCATCAATGACGGCAGCAGCGTCGGATCGGCCAGTACCTCAGCCGCCTCGATCAAGACTACATTACAGTCATTCCCTTGCAATTCGACGGCAACGAGGGGCAGTGCCAGCTCACGGTCGCGTTGCACCAAACCGACGAGCGCTTCGGCGCGAACAATTGGGTCCGAATCGTCCAGCCGTGCCAGCAACGCCGCCCGAATCTCGGGCGAATCGATTTTAGTCTGCGACAATAGCATTGTCGCCCAATCCCGGTTGGCTGTGTCTAGGTCGCTCGTCATCGCAATCAGACGCTGCAAATTGCCTTCGGCAAAAGCCGACCCCGTCAGCGGCACCTCGTCGTTCATGCACGCGCGCAGAAAATCGGATGGCGGCAGATAATCCTCGGTCATCCGCCATGTTTAGCATCCGAACTCACCGCATGCACCCGTGCCAGTGGCTGCATCGGTTGCGCGACCAGGCTCACTTCGATCAGCGCGACGCGAGTCAGCTCGCGGTAGTGGCGATGCTTCACCCCGGTCGCGCGGTAGCCGAACGACAGGCCAGTCACCGCCCCGGCGCGCACCTGCGCCGCCAGCGCCGGATCGTCGATCCGCCCGATCACCCGCAGCCCCTTCGTGTCCTCCGACAATGCCTCGATCACCCCGACCGGGCGCCCGCGATGCTGCCACAGCAAAGGCACCGGGCGCGGCGTCCCAAAGGCCCCGGCGCGCACCACATCGCCGCCGCGATCGGGCCGGTCGAACACGGCGGCATAGCCCGCAAAGCGCACGCTCATTTGAACGGCTCCAGCACCCCGAACTTGATCGCCAGCCCCGCGAGCACCACCGTGCCCGCCAGCTTGGCGATCCACCCCAGCGCCGCCTTCCAGAGCGACGCGCGCGCATCGCGCCACAGCGCCAGCAGCTCGCGCAGCTCGCCCATGTCTTTCGCCGCCGCCGCATCGTCGAGCCCCAGCCGCGCCAGCGCGCGCTCGGCCGCCAGCGCCCCCGCTTCCTCGGCCAGCGCGCGCAAGGTCGAAAGGTCAGCGCCCGCCGCCTGCCCCTGCGCCATCAATTGCGCCAGGATCGCCCCGTCGCTCATCATGCTTCTCCAATGCCCAACATCGCGCGCTTTTCGTCACGAGTAAGGAAATCCGCGAGGCTCACCTGCGCCCACAGCCGCTCGCGATCCTCCGCCAGCGCGGTCACCCGGTCGAGGTCGACCCGCAAGCTCGCGCCCTCGAACCAGCCGCCGAGCGCCTGCCCCAGCCCGCTCAAAATCGTCTCCGCGAGCGGCAGGATCGCGAGCCGCCACAAGGCGCGATTGGCCTCGCGGTAATTGGCATAGGTCGCGTCGCCCGGCAGGCCGAGCAGCATCGGCGGCACCCCGAAGGCGGTCGCAATCTCGCGCGCCGCCGCCGCGCGGGTGCCTGCAAAGTCGAGATCGGCGGGCGACAGGCTCAGCGGCTGCCACTTCAGCCCGCCTTCGAGCAGCATCGGCCGGCCCGCATTGCCCACCCCCGAAAAGCTCGCCTCGATATCGGCGCGCAGCCGGTCGAGCTGCTCGCGCGACAGGCTCGATCCGTCGCCGGGTTCGTAGACCAAAGCGCCCGAGGGCCGCGCGGCATTGTCGAGCAGTGCCTTGTTCCAGCGCGCCGCGGCATTGTGGACCGCGATCGCCCCCGCCGCCGCGCCCAGGCACCCCAGCCCATAATGATCGTCGAGCGGGTTGAAGCTCTTCAGATGCACGATCTGCGGGCGCGGCTCCTCGGCGCTGAGGTTGCTCACCCGCTCGCCGACGCGGTAGTCATAAGCGACCGGCCAGCCGCGCGCGTCGGGCGCGACCCGCACTCGCTCGGGCCGCAGCGCGAACAGCTCGGCGACGGCGCCCGCGCCATCGGTCGCGATCTGGACATAGGCATTGCCGTGGAGCAGCAACTGCGCCGCGACCGTCTCGACCAGCACTTGCCCGCCCGACCGCGTGCCGACAAGCGCGGCGAGCGCCGGGTCCGAAGCGACCAGCGGCGCCCCGCCGACCCCTTCCGCCACCAGCCGCACGCAGCGCTGGGCAATGGCGTTACGGGCATAGCCCTCACGCACCTGCGCTTCATAGGTCGAGGGCCATTCGCCGAGCGTCGCGCCCGCGTTAAGGCCATAACGCGCCAAAGCCGGACGGAATTTCTCCCGCCCGGCCGCCTTCCAGCCGAAGATTTTCATGCTATGCTCCTGAAATGCTAGACACGGACTCTGCAATCTGGATCGCCAAGATCATTGTGGCATCGATGTCGGGCGCATTGTTGGTCGCGGGCGTCGTCAGCTTCATTTGGTGGTTCGTCGACGACGATGATTTCAAGCGACGTTTTGGTTTTCTTGGCAAATACCTTCCTTTGCCATTTATCTTTTTTGAGGCGATATCGGTCGCCCATGCTATCAACGACATGATCAAAGGCGAAAGCGGCGCCTTCTGGAGCCTTTTGCTTGAATTCGGCAAGATTGCGATACTCGTGGCAGTCCAAATTCGACTATGGCGCATGGGAAGCGTGGCGAAGACATTGCAGCCGGACCGGAGCAAGGACCTTTCTGGCTGATTGAGCCTGACCTTAAGAAAACCGCCGCCCGAACCAGATCACGTGCCGCGCGCCCTTGCCGCTCGCGCGGGCGCGGACCACCACTTCGTCGACCTCGAACCCTGCGCGGCCCAGCGCCTTGGCAAACGCCGGATCGGCGCCCGCCGACCACACCGCCAGCACCCCACCGGGCCGAAGCGCCGCGCGGGCCGCCGCCAATCCTGCAGGCGCATAGAGCCGGTCGTTGCCCTTGCGCGTCAGTCCGTCGGGGCCGTTATCGACATCGAGCAGGATCGCGTCCCACGCCCCCGCGCCGCCCGCGATCACCGCGCCGACATCGTCCTCGACCACGCGCACGCGGGGATCGTCGAGGCACCCGGCGGCGAACTCTGCCATCGGCCCCTTCGCCCAGGCGATCACGGCAGGCACCAGCTCGGCAACCGTCACTTGCGCCTTCGGCCCCAGCCGCCCGAGCACCGCGCGCAAGGTAAATCCCATCCCGTAGCCACCGATCAGCACCCGCGCATCCGCCCCGACCCGGTCGCACGCCATCGTGCCGAGCGCTTCTTCGGAGCCGCTCATTCGGCTCGACATCAATTCCTCGCGGCCGAGCATGATGAACCAGTCGGTGCCGCGCCGCACCAGCCGCATCTCGCCGCCGCCGGGCACTTGCACCGTATCGATCAGTTCGCGCGGGATCATCAAGCCTCCGTACAGCGGCACGATGCCGGACGCGCCGCGCTATAGCCGCGCCCATCCTTGCGCGATAGGATGCCCTCATGCCCAGTCTCATTCAAGCCGGTTGGATCGCGCTCACGCTGCTCTTCGCGGTGCCGCTGATCGGTTTCGGCTGGTTCTTCATCGACGAAGACGGCGCGCGCCGCCGGTTTCGCGGGATCATTCCCTATCTGGTCTATCTCCTGCCCGTTTACTCCACCGTCATCGGCGTCATCGGCGCCGCAATGAACGACCCGCACACCGCGATGACGGGGTTCGCGGTGGCGATTTTCGCCGTGTTCCCGGCGGCGAGCGCCTGGCGCAAGCGCGGTCGGTAGCGAAGCCACTCCCCATTCTGAAATGGAGGGGGTGCATTAGAAGCGGATGAGTTTACCTTCACCCGTTCGTTTCGAGCGAAGTCGAGAAACAGGCCACAGGCGGTGCGCAGGGTGTCTCGACTTCGCTCGACACGAACGGGAGCGGAGTAAATCAGGCTAAAGTCATCCTGCTCTAAATCACAACCGCCGCACCCCCACCTCGCGCTTTCGCCGCAACATCAACTCGCTCAACCCCCACACCAAAGCATCGGCGCGGTCGGGCGAGCGCCCCGGCCCCTCATAACCACCGCCCGCAATCAGCCCGCACATCTCATCCTCCAGCGCCGGAAACGCACCGAGATGCTTCACCCGCCCGCGCTCATAAAGCGCCGCGACCGGCTCCGCCCGCGCGCACTTGCCCTGCGCGGCATGGACGAGCGTGACCGGCAGTGCCGCATCCGCCCCGATCAACACGCTGCGCACCATGGCGCCGCCATTGTTCGCTTCCGCCACCACCCGGTCCGCGCCGACCCGCGCGGCGCAATCCGCCGCCGCGCGCGCCCAGCCCTCGGGCGAGGCGCCCGCGACGCTCGCATCCTCGATCACATAGCCCAGCCCGTCGGCATCGATCCCGACCGCCACGATCCCGCAGGCATCACCGCCTACACTCGCCGACGGATCGACGCCCACCACCACCCGCACCAGCGGCGGCAGCGCGCGCACGCGGCACGCCTCGAGCATGGCACGCGTCCACAGCGCACCCGCCAGATCGTCGATCAACTCGCCCTCCAGCTCCTGCCGCCCCAGCCGTGTGCCGCCATAATCCGCCGTCATCGCCGCGACGAAAGCCTGCGGGAGCAATCTGTTGTCGGCCATCCGCCCCGTCACCGTCACGGTACCCTGCGCCGCACGCAGCCGCTTGAGCAGTGCGATCGGGCGCGGTGTCGTCGTCACCAGCGCGCGCGGCCGCTCGCCCTGCCGCAAGGTCATCATCAGATTGTCCCACGTCGCCGTCGGCCACGCCCATTTGGCGATTTCGTCGGCCCAGGCATGGCTGTGCTGCGGCCCGCGCAGGCCATCGGGATTTTCACCTGAATAGACAAAGGCCTGCGCGCCGCTGCGCCAGCTCAGCCGCCCCAGCGACGGCTCCCATCGCGGCCGCAGCGGGGCAGGGGCCACCGCGAGCAGCCCGCTCTCACCCTCGATCATCACCCGGCGAACCTCGCCGGCGCTCGCCCCGATCAGCGCGATCCGCGCGCTGCCGTCGACCTCCGCCACCCCGCGCACCCATTCCGCCCCGGCGCGCGTCTTGCCGAAACCGCGCCCCGCGAGCATCAGCCACACACGCCAGTCGCCCGGCGGTGGTATCTGCTCGGGCCGCGCCCAAAAGCGCCACTCGTGCAGCAAGCCGTCCCAGTCGCGCACGCCCGCCAGCATTTCAGTGGCCTGCCCCGACCGCGCGAGCTGCGCGGCGGGCGACGCACTCATGCCGGGTCCTCCGGCGCGTCCGCGTCGCCCAGCCGCTCGATCCGGCGCAGCACTTCGGCGCGGGCAGCAGCGTCGCGGTCCTGGTTCGGCAATTCCTCGTTCAGCCGCGCGTAGACTTCCGGGCGCTTGGCCTTGAGCATGAACATCGCCAGCGCATCCGAATAATTGCGCACCGTGCCGATCAGTTTGCCGCCGAAATAGACCGGCTTTTCGACGCCGTGCTTGGCGCGATCGATCACCAGCTGCTCGAGCTCGTCGAGCGCTTCGCCGATCGCCTCGTCCCATGCCTTGGCAAAGGTCGGATGCTTGGCGCGGTGCTCGTACACCGTCGACGTCGCGATCTCCGCCAGCCGCGCCGACTTGCTGACATTGGCGGTCTGCGCGAGCTTCTTCAGGAACTTGTTCCGCCGCACAGCGATCGTCGGCTTCTTCTTTACTGGGGCCGCCGCCATAGTCCCTCCAACGCAATGGGGCGGCCCGGCTCACCGCCCGACCGCCCCGACTCGCAATTCTTCAGCGTTCCTGTTATGTACCGAAACAGCGTGACGATGTCAAGCGAAATGTGCCGGATCGGTTAATCGCTCGATCACCCCGGCCCAGGCGGCGACCTCGTCATTGTGCCAGCGATTGATCGCCAGATCGCCCGCGAGCCCGCGCATCGGATCGACCTCGGCGGATCCATCCCATTCGAACGTCGCATTGCCGCTCAGCGTCACCATCGCGTCCTCGCCCGCCTCGGCGCGGACCATGCCGCCGGCGTTGAACACGGTGAGTGGCTTGGCGAATTTCACCCGCCCGGTCAGGCACGCGGCATAGGTCGACGCGGCCATCGCCGATCCGCAGCTATCGGTCAGCCCGACGCCGCGCTCAAAGGTGCGCACGAACAAATCGCCGTCGCGCACTTCGACAAACGACACATTGGCGCGGTTGGGCAGCCAGGCGGGCGCCGCTTCGCACACCGCGCCGATCGCGCTCAATTCGGCATCGTCGACCAGCGCCACGAAACTGATCAAATGCGGATTGGGAATCGAAATCGCGGTGAACAGCCGCTCGCTCGGCAGATTCGGCACGCGCGCATCGACCAGCAAGGTCGCGCCCGCCAGCGGCCAGTGGCTGACATCGGGATCGGCGGGGCCGGCCGTCTCGCGGATCGTGACGACGCCGGGGGCAAGCTCCGGGTCGATCGCCACCGTCGCGCTCGATGTCTTCAGCTTCACCCGCGCCGTCGTGCCGCCCAGCGCAGCAAATCCCGCCCGCGCAACACAGCGTAAGCCATTCAGGCAGGTCTCGGCTTCGGAGCCATCCGAATTGAACATCCGCATGCCGAAAGCGTGGCTTTCATCACCCGCCGTCAGCAGCAACAACCCGTCGCCGCCGACCGGCCCCGTGCGATCCGCCAGCGCGCGCGCGATGCCTGCCCAGCTCGCGTCAGGCAGTTGAAGCGCGCGCGCGTCGATCAGCGGGAAGTCATTCCCCGAACCGTGGCATTTGGTGAAGGCAATCCGCATGGCGCCAATGTAGCGCGCCGCAGCACCTCACGCCATCGCCGCGACCATGGCCTGTTCGGCGGCGACAATCGGCGCAAAGCTCGGCCGCGCCAGAATCGCCGCGACATAGGCTGCCGTCTTGGGCCAGCGCGCGGCGTCGATCGGGTCGCTGCAATGCGACAGGTTCACGAACGGGCTCGCCACCGCAAGATCGGCAACCGTGATGCGATCCTCGACCAGAAAGCCGCTCGCCGGAATAACCCCTTCGAGATAATCGAGCAGCGGCGGCAATTCATTGGCTTCGGCGGCGTCTGCCGCCGCCAGATCACCTTCACGCTTCAGAAACTTCGGCGCGACCAGGCGGTTAAAGAAAATTTTTCCCCCGCAAGCGACGAACATCGTGTCAGAAAATTCTTCGAACCAGATGGTGCGCGCCCGCGCCATCGGCTCGGTGGGGATCAGATTGGGTTCGGGAAATTTCGCTTCGAGATAGGTGATGATCGCGGTCGAATCCGAAATCACGAAATCCTTGCCGTGATCGGCGCCGGGGTCGCGGAACGCGGGCATTTTCTTGAACGGGCTGGCTTCATGAAATTCGGGCGAACCGCCGCCAAGGCCAGCGCGCTCGAAGGTCAGGTCGATGCCCTTTTCATGCGCAAACGCCATCGCCTTGCGCACGAAGGGCGACATGCTGTTGCCGTACAAGATCACCGCGACTCTCCCGTTGTTGTTTCGCGCACGATCTACGCCCTTCAGTTTCAATCGGCAACTCGTTCACTCAGGGCAGCCGGTAATGCGCCGCCAGTCGATCGAGCGCGAGGCCCAGCACGAGCTTGCCCGAACGCACGGGCCACCCCAGCGCCTTTTCCGCCATCGGCAGCCCTTCACCCGCGCACACCACGCGCCACTAGATGTCGCTGAGTCCCGGCCCCGCCGCCGCCACCGCATCATCGAAGCGACGCTTGGCGGCGATCTGCGCGAGGCTCGGGTCGAGCGGCGCATCGGCGGCGCGACGCCCGCGCGCGACGGGTGTCGCTTCCCAACGCATCGTTACGCGAGGCGCCAGTTGTGCGGTCTCGTAATCGGCGCGGAGTCGCTCGCCCGCTTCGAACTGGCGCGCATCGACCAGCCCGCGCGAGCGCAGCCACGCCAGCGGCGATTCGGCGAGGTTCACCGTCACGCTGCGCGCCCGCCGCGCCGATCCGGCATTGTCGTTCAGCAACCCGCGATCATCGATCGTGCGTTCGGCCAGCTCGCGCATATTGGTTCCTCTTTTGTTCCGATTCGCAAAGCCTATTGCCACAATGACCGGGATGTTGGAAAGAGAAAAAACCAGATGGGTTCGGGAGCCAGTGCCAATGATCACCGCGATCCGCGAAGTGCGCCGTGCCAAGGGGCTGACGCTCGACGATGTTGCGCAGGCCTGTGTGCCGCCGACGACCGCGCAAACGATCGGGCGGCTCGAAACCGGCACCCGCACCGTCTCGGTCGGCTGGCTCAACCGCATTGCCGCCGCGCTCGGCGTCGAGGCCGCCGATCTGGTGAAGCTGCCCGAATCGACCGACATTGCCGTCGCCGCGATTCTTGACGCCAGCGGCGCCCATGCCCCGCGCCAACCCGCGAGCGTGGTACCGCCGCGCGCTGCCGCTGGCCTCGTCGCGATCACTGTTTCGGCGAGCATTGGCGATTACCGCGCAGGCGATGAAATCTGGGCCGAACGCCTCGCCCCCGCCGACTTCGCCCGCGCGCTCAACCGCGACGTGCTGGTGCCGCGCCCCGCTGGGCGCTTCGTGTTCGCGCGGCTGATCGGGCGCGAGGCCCCGGGCGGCGAGGATGCGCCCGGCAAGCTGCAACTGCTGCCGCTGGGTGCCGGCGCCCGCCAGCAAGTCGTCGCCGATCCGCCGTGGATCGCGCAAGCCGTGCGGCTGGTGCGGCGGCTGTAGGTCGGAAATGGTGGGCGATGACGGGCTCGAACCGCCGACATTCTCGGTGTAAACGAGACGCTCTACCAACTGAGCTAATCGCCCCCAGATCGGGTGGCTGCTTCTAACCGCTCGGCGCCGCGCGTCAACTCACGCCGACACGCCGCCCAGCTTGCGCATCGCTTGCCAATAACCGCGCATCGCCCGGCGCGCGCGGGGCGACAGCGTCAAAAAGGCGCGGCGGCGATCAGCCGGATCGGGCAGCCGATCAAACAGCCCCGCCTCGGTCAGGCGGCCGATCCAGCGCAGCGCCGTGGTCGGCGCGACGGCGGCGGCGATGCACAGGCTCGACACCGACACCTGCGCGCCTTCGAGATCAGCGGCAAACAGATCGAGCAGCATGTCCCAAGCGGGATCCTCGAACAGGCCGTCGCCGAAAAACTGGTCGCGCAACCGTCGCGCGCGGATCGCGCGGCGGATTTCGGCAGGCGCAATCCCGCCATCATCGGCTTCACCGCGAAAGCCGGGTCGACGGTCCCCCAGCCCGCTCGGCGGCACGGCATCGCGCCCCAGCCGCGCGAGCAGATCGGCGATCCGCGCGACTTCTTCGTTGAGCCGCTTCAGCCGCGCTGCCTCCGATTCGTCGCCCTCTTCGCGCAAGCGACCGCCGCGTCCGGCCAGCGTCACCGCAATCGCGGTGGCGCGATCGACGACATCGGGCGCGCACAGCAACTCCACCCGACTGCCCAGCAGCGTTCCGGCGACCTCATCGAGTTGAATCTCGGGAAAGCTGACAATCACGGCGCCCCCGCGCGCGGCATAATCGACGATCAGATCGAGCACGATCGTCAGCAGATCGGGATCGGCGCCGGCGGTTTCGACCAGCAGCACATCGGCGTCGCCCTGCGCGTCGAGTCCGGTCGCGGCAACTGCGAAATCGATCGTCGCCGTCAGCCGGGCCGCGCTGGCTTCGATCGCGGCGGTGGCATGCCGGGTTTCGGCAGCGCGTGCCGCGATCAACACCACAGTCGGCGGCGCGGCGCCCCAATCGCTCATCGTACGATCAGTCGAGTGCCTTGACGATGTCCTCGACCATCTTCTTGGCGTCGGCGAGCAACATCATCGTATTGTCCATGTAGAACACATCATTGTCGACGCCGGCATAGCCGACGCCGCCCATCGATCGCTTGATGAACAGCACCGTCTTGGCCTTTTCGACATCGAACACCGGCATGCCGTAAATTGGCGAGGCTTTGTCGGTCTTCGCCGCCGGATTGACCACGTCGTTGGCGCCGATGATGAAGGCGACATCGGTCTGCGCGAATTCGCTGTTGATGTCTTCAAGCTCGAACACATCGTCATAGGGCACGCTGGCTTCGGCGAGCAGCACGTTCATATGCCCCGGCATGCGCCCTGCGACCGGGTGAATCGCGAACTTCACCTTGACGCCGTGTTCCTTCAGCTTGTCGGTCATTTCGCGCAGCACATGCTGTGCCTGCGCGACCGCCATGCCGTAACCGGGGACGATGATCACCTGTTCGGCCTGGCCCATCAGGAAGGCGGCGTCTTCGGCCGATCCGCGCTTCCACGGGCGCTGTTCCTTGGCCTCGCCACCGCCGCTGTCGGCAACCGCGCCAAAGCCGCCCGCAATCACGCTGATGAAGCTGCGGTTCATGGCGGCGCACATGATGTAGCTCAGGATCGCGCCCGACGATCCGACCAGCGCGCCCGTAATGATCATCGCGGTGTTGTGGAGCGTGAAGCCCATCGCGGCGGCCGCCCAGCCCGAATAGCTGTTGAGCATCGACACCACGACCGGCATGTCGGCGCCGCCGATCGGGATGATCAGCAGGAAGCCGATGACAAAGCTCAGGATCGTGATCGTGAAGAACACCCACGGGCTCTGGTCGGTCAGGAAATAGGCGACGAGGCCAAGGATCGCGGCGATCGTGCCGAGATTGATGATGTGGCGCGCGGGCAGCAGGATCGGCTTGCCGCTCATATTGCCGTTCAATTTGGCGAACGCGATCACCGAGCCGCTGAACGTAATCGCACCGATCGCGACACCAAGGCCAAGTTCGACCCGGCTCTGGAGCAGGATCTGCCCCGCTTCGGCAATGCCGAAAGCTTCGGGATTGAGGTAGGCAGCCATGCCGACCAGCACCGCCGCGAGACCAACCAGCGAGTGGAAGGCCGCGACGAGCTGCGGCATGTCGGTCATCTTGATCCGCCGCGCGGTCGCAATGCCGATCGCAGCACCGATGCCGATCGCGACCAGAATCTCGACGGCTGTCACGAAGTCGATGGTCGTCGCATCGAGGCGCGGCGCATGGACGATCAGCGTCGTCACCACCGCGATCGTCATGCCGATAATGCCGTTGCGGTTGCCGCGCTGGCTCGTCGCCGGCGACGACAGCCCGCGCAGCGCGAGGATGAAGCACACGCCCGCGATCAGATAGGCCAGCGCCGCCCAGGGATTAACCGCCATATGTTCCACTGTTCTTCATCCCCTACCGTCACCCCGGCGCTGAGCCGGGGTCCCGCTGTTCATCCCGCACCCGAAGGCGCGGCACCCCGGCGCAAGGCCGGGTCGGCAATCCTAGTGCTTCGCCGCTGCCGGCTTGTCCTTCTTCTTGTACATCGCCAGCATCCGCTGGGTGACGGCAAAGCCGCCAAAGATGTTGACGCTCGCCAGCACCACCGCGAGCAGCCCCAACCACTTCGACGTCGCACCACCCGATCCGATGCCCGCCGCCGCAGCCGCGATCAGCGCGCCGACGATGATCACCGACGAAATCGCATTGGTCACCGCCATCAACGGCGTGTGGAGCGCAGGCGTGACCGACCAGACGACATAATAGCCGACAAAGCAGGCCATGACGAAGATCGAAAGGGTTGAGATGAAGTCCATGCGCGCTTTCCTAACAATGCTTCGGCCGCAGCCGGATCAACCCAGCAACCGCTCGCTGACGACCTTGCCGCCTTGCGTCACCCGCACGGCAGTGCCGATTTCCTCGTCGAGGACGGGCTTGCCCGCTTCCTTGTCCCAAAAGGCCGACAGGAAGTTGAACAGGTTGCGCGCGAACAGCGCCGAGGCATCCGCCGACAGCCTTGAGGCAACATTGCGGTGGCCGACGATCTTCACGCCGTGGATCTCCACCACTTCACCCGCGACCGATCCTTCGACATTGCCGCCGCTTTCGACCGCAAGATCGATGATCACACTGCCGGGCCGCATCGTCGCAATCTGCGCATCGCTGATCAGGCGCGGGGCGGGGCGACCGGGGATCAGCGCGGTGGTGATGACGATGTCCTGCTTGGCGATGTGCGACGATACCAGCTCGGCTTGGGCCGCCTTATATTCGTCCGACATTTCGGTGGCATAGCCGCCGGTGCCTTCGCCCTCGATGCCCTTCACATTTTCGACGAAGATCGGTTTGGCGCCGAGCGACTGGATTTGCTCCTTGGTCGCGGCGCGCACGTCGGTCGCCGACACCTGCGCGCCCAATCGCCGCGCCGTCGCGATTGCCTGCAAGCCAGCAACACCGACGCCCATGATGAACACCCGCGCGGCAGAGACCGTGCCCGCCGCCGTCATCATCATCGGGAAAGCGCGGCCATATTCGGCCGCGGCATCGAGCACAGCCTTATAGCCCGCGAGGTTCGCCTGCGACGACAATATATCCATCGACTGCGCGCGCGTGATGCGCGGCATAAATTCCATCGCCAACGCTTCAAAGCCCGCCGCCGCATAGGCGTCGACGCGCGCCCGCTCGCCAAAGGGGTTCAGGCTCGCGACCACCCACGCACCGGGAGCAGCACCGCTCAGGCTCGCCGGATCAGGGCCCTGCACACCGAGCAGAATGTCGGCACCCGCCACCGTGCTCGCGCGATCCGCGACGGTCGCGCCCGCGTCGGCGAATTGCGTATCGCTGATCGAGGCATGCTCGCCCGCGCCCGCTTCGACCGCGACACTGGCGCCAAGGCCGACGAACTTCTTCACCGTCTCGGGCGTTGCCGCGACCCGGCGTTCGCCCGCGAGTTGCTCCTTCAGGACCGCGATCTTCATGCAGGTCCTAACGCTTGATCAGCAGGATGACGACAAAGGCGATCACGGCGGAAGCAATCGCGCCATATTTGAAAAGCCCGAGCACGAAATTATAGGTCGCACGGTGCGTATCGATATTGCCGTTGCCGCTCATTTGCCCCTCAATCTTGTTCTGGCCGTTGTTCGTCCCTTAACCGCGCGTGCCAGCCACCTCAAGCCCTGCGCAGCTTAAGCCCCCCTTTACCCGGCACGGTTAAGGTTACCGGCTGAATGGGTATGAGGCAGCTCTTATGACGCGCAACGGCCAGCGCTTGCTGATGCTGATCGACGACGAGCCCGCACAGCGGCGGCTGGTGTCGGCGCTTGCCGCGCGCGCCGGGTGGCGATCGATCTTTGCCAATGACGCGGAGATGGCGATCGCCACACTCGGCACGCAGGACGGGATGCAGCTCGATTGCATCCTGCTGGATCATTGGGCCGATGAAGGCGCCGCCGCCACCTTGATCTGCGAACTGCGTGGGCGCCGCCCGTCGCTGCCAATTCTGGTGCTGACCGCCAATGGCTCGGTCAGTCATGCGGTGAGCGCGATGCGCAGTGGTGCCACCGATTTCCTCGTCAAGCCGCTCGCGCCCGAACGCCTCATCGCCGCCCTCGATGCCGCCGTCAGCGGGCTCGGCACCGGCGAACTGCGCCCGCTCACCGAAAAGATCGCAGCGCCCCTGGGGTTCGACGAAATCGTTGGCTCCGAACCCAAATTCCGCGCGGCACTCGCGATTGCCGCCAAAGCTGCCCGCGCCCGCGTGCCAGTGTTGATCGAGGGTGAAAGCGGCGTCGGCAAGGAAGTCGTGGCAGAGGCGATCCACGCCGCCTCACCGCGCGCCAAAAAGCCGATGCTGGCGGTGAATTGCGGCGCGATTCCCGCCAACCTCGTCGAAAGCGAGCTGTTCGGGCATGAGAAAGGCGCCTTCACCGGCGCGTTCGAACGCAAGATCGGCCGCTTCGCGCAAGCCGATGGCTCGACCATCTTTCTCGACGAAATTGGCGAAATGCCGCTCGAAGCACAGGTCAAGCTGCTGCGCGTGCTCGAATCGGGCGAAATTCAGCCGGTCGGCGCGCGCCACCCGCGCGAAGTCGATGTCCGCATCGTTGCCGCGACCAACAAGAAATTGCTCGATGAAGTCGAGGCGGGGCGCTTCCGCGAGGATCTCTATTACCGGCTTAACGTCGTCCAGGTGACGATCCCGCCGCTGCGTGAACGCGCGAGCGACATTCCGGCACTCGCCCGCCACCTGATGGCGCGGATTGCGCAGCAGCCGGGGTTGCGGCCGATCGGGATTACCGATGCCGCACTGCAATTGCTGGTCGATTACGACTGGCCGGGCAATGTCCGCCAGCTGCAAAACGCGCTGTTCCGCGCCGCCGTGCTCTGCGAGGCGACCGCGCTGACCCAAGCCGATTTCCCGCAGATCGCGAGTCTCGGCGAGCGCCGAACGCTGCCGCACAGCACCGCCGCGACGCCCGCGAGCGGCGGCGTCACCCTCTTCCGCGCCGACGGCAACATGCGCCCGCTGGAGGAAATCGAAGCCGACGTCATCCGCCTTGCCATCGGCCACTACCGCGGCCGCATGACCGAAGTCGCGCGGCGACTGGGGATCGGGCGGTCGACGCTCTACCGCAAGCTCGGCGAACTCGGGATCGACAACGCGGCCTGAGCGGCTGCGCGGTCAGTCCGCGACGACCAGCCGATATCCCGCTTCGTAGGCGTCGAGGGTCAGCAACGCCGCATAGCGCCGCGCCCATTCGCCCGAATCGAGATCATCGGCGAGCTTCTGCAGCCCCGGTCCGGCGTCGCCGATCGCGTGGAACGACGAACTGCCCGATCGGATGCGGGGATCGAGATAAGCTCCTGGCCGCCGCCAATAGGCATAGAGAAACCCGTCGCTGCAATCATGCGGGATCGGTACCGGCGTGATCCGGACCGCACCGAGCGAGCGCGCATAGTTCGCCATAGGCGGCATCCGCCCATCGTCGAGTAGCGCGAGTTCGGGCAGATAATCCGTCAACCAGGGTCGAGCCGCCGGGTCGAAGGTCAACAGCACGATCCGCCCGCGCGTCACGCGCCGCATTTCGCGCAGCCCGGCCGCGAGATTCTCCCAATGGTGAACGGTCAGGACCGCCATCGAAGCATCGAAGCTGGCGTCACCGAACGGCAAGCTTTCAGCAGCGGTTTGCACAACCACCGCCGCCGATGGCGTGCGCTGCGCGATCATTGTCGCCGAAGGCTCAACCGCCGTCACCTGGCGATCGAGCGGTTCATAAGAGCCGGTGCCTGCCCCCACATTCAACACGCTCTCGCCCGGTCCAAGTGCGTCCATGATCATGGCGGCAATGCGTGGATCGGGTAAACGCAGCGATGCGTAGTTCAGGCCAATGCTGTCGTATCTCGCGTCCATTGGACGACCATAACGCGCGCCCGCCTGGCTGCAAAATTACCGCCCCACCAGCGCCGCGTCCCGCATGCCCCGCCACACCCGCACCGCCTGCACCGTTTCCGCGACATCGTGCACGCGCAGCAATTGCACGCCCGCTTCCGCGCCCTTCAGCGCGAGCCCCAAGCTGCCCCCCAACCGTTCGCCGATGGGGGCTTCGCCCGACAGCGCGCCGATGATGCGCTTGCGGCTGGCGCCCAGCATGATCGGGCAGCCGAGTCCGTGGAACAGCGTCAAGCCATTGAGCAGCGCGAGATTGTCAGCAAGCGCCTTGCCAAAGCCGATGCCCGGATCGACGATGATGCGCGCGCGGTCGATGCCCGCCGCTACCGCCGCCGCTACCCGTGTTTCAAGCCAGTCGTAAGTCTCGATTAGCGGATCGGCATAGCCCTTTCCACCGTGCGGCCCCTTCGCCGGATCGGGCGAGTGCATCAGCACCACCGGCACCCCGGCCTTCGCCACGACCTCGGCCGAGCGCGTGTCCCACAGCAGCGCCGACACATCATTGACCATATGCGCGCCCCCCGAGAGCGCGGCTTCCATCACCGCCGCTTTCCGCGTGTCGATCGAGACGGGCGCAGTGCGCGCCAGCCGTTCGACGACAGGGGCGATGCGCTTGATCTCGTCGCCTTCCCACACCAGCGGCGCGCCCGGTCGCGTCGATTCCCCGCCGAGATCGATCAGCGACGCGCCCGCCGCAATCATGTCGAACCCGGCTTCGGCGGCGGCCTGCGGATCATCCTCAAGCTTACCGCCGTCGGAGAAGCTGTCGGGTGTGACGTTGAGGATGCCCACGACATGCGGCTGGTCGAGCCGTAGCACGCGATCGCCCAGCGTGATCGGCGCGCGCGGGGCTGTGATCGCCGCATGGAGCGCGGCGGCGCGTTCATTCTCGCGCGCAAGGGTGACTTCGAATTCGGCGATGGGGACGGTACGCTTCGAACCGCCCTCGATCACTTCATAGGCCGCGAACCACTGCATCCCGCCCGCGAGCCGCGCAACCTCGCCGTCGCGTCCGATCGGCGAGTCAACGAACTGAACGGGGCGGAGGTGGAGCGATGTCATCGAAACCGCTTCTCGCTTGAGGGTCAGGGCTGGGTCGCCAACAGATACATCTGCCGCAGCTTATCGATCGGCTGCAACTTGCCCTCCGCCTCATAATGCCAGAAGGTCCAGCCGTTGCACGCAGGCGCGCCTTGCAGCACCGAGCCGAGCTTGTGGATCGATCCGCTCTCGCCGCTTGGCGCCAGCACCGACCCATCGGCGCGCACCACGGCGCGGAAGCGGCGCTTGGCGTCGCTCAGCACCGTGCCGGCGGGGAGCATCCCGTTCTCGACGATCGTCCCGAAAGCAACGCGCGGCGCCGACTTGGGCGACTGCATCGTGGCGAGCGCCGATTCATCGAGCGGCAATGCGGCGGCAATGCGTTCGGCCGCCGCATCGATATAAACATTCTCGCGCTCGATGCCGATCCAGCGCCGCCCCAGCCGCTTGGCGACCGCGCCCGTGGTGCCGGTGCCGAAGAACGGGTCGAGCACGACATCGCCCGGCTTGGTGCAGGCCAGCAGGATGCGGTAGAGCAAGGCTTCGGGCTTTTGCGTCGGGTGGACTTTCACCCCATTCGCCTTCAGCCGCTCGGGCCCGCCGCACACCGGAAATTCCCAGTCGCTGCGCATTTGCAGCTCGTCGTTCAGCGTCTTCATGCTGCGATAGTTGAAAGTGTAGCGCGCCTTCTCGCCCATCGACGCCCAGATCAATGTTTCATGCGCGTTGGTGAAGCGCGTGCCCTTGAAATTGGGCATCGGGTTCGACTTGCGCCAGACGATGTCGTTGAGGATCCAATAGCCCAGATCCTGGATCGCCGAGCCGACCTTGAAGATATTGTGGTAGCTGCCGATCACCCAGATCGTGCCATCGTCCTTCAGGATGCGCTTCGCCTCAAGGAGCCAGGCGCGGGTGAAGCGATCATAGTGCGACAGGCTGTCAAACTTGTCCCACGCATCGGTCACCGCATCGACATGGCTGCCATCGGGGCGTGCGAGGTCGCCGCCAAGCTGAAGATTATAGGGCGGATCGGCGAAGATCATGTCGACCGACTTGGCCGGCAGCGCGCGCATTGCCGCGATGCAGTCGCCGCGAATAATCTGATCGAGCGGGAGCGTGGCCGCGGGCGCGGCATTGCGCTCAACCTTTTCGAGTACCCCCATCGACCAGCCCCCGCCTGAAACAGCGCGCATCCGTGGCCGAAACGCTGCCACCGTCAAGCAAAGAATGGTTAACGAAAATCCTTGCGAATCCGTTAACTTGGCGGAACATTTGCGGACTTGACCAGATGTTGAGTCCGCAACTTATCCACAGGCGCTATTAGCAGGGGTGTGGCGGCAAAGACTCATCGGTTGAACATCACAAGATTGCGCGCGTTGCGGATGCGGACGTGTTGCAAATGGCCGGTAATCCAGCGTTCGCGCGCGCAAATGAAGAATTGGCCGAACACGGCGCTGTCAAACGGTCGATATTGCTTCGAGTCCACCAGTCGGCGAAGGGACCGGGGGTAGTGGTCGTCATTGTCATACAACGCGACGACATGGTGCGTGCCGACGATCCAGATGCGCTGAATACTCGATCCGTTGGCAATGCGGAAGCGACCGTGGACCCACCCGCATTGCCCGGCGCGGATCGGAAAAGGCGGCGCTATTTGAGCACCTGAAAGCACCATCGCGAACAGAAGGCTCATCTCGATACTCCTTCGCAAGCCGACTGAAGCAACAATGCAGCGCGCACCGGCGCAAAACTTCGACGGTGGAGCGGCGTCGGGCCGAGCGTTTCGAGCGCCGCCAGATGCACTGCCGCGCCATAGCCCTTGTTCGAGGCCCAGCCATAGCCGGGGTGCGCGCGGTCAGCGTCGATCATGATCGCGTCGCGGGTCGTCTTGGCGATGATCGAGGCGGCGGAGATGCACGGCTCGGTCGCGTCGCCGCCGATGATCGCGCGGCTCGGCCAGTGCCATTTGGGGCAGCGATTGCCGTCGACCAAGACTTCGCGGATGTCGCAGGCAAGCGCGGCGACCGCGCGTTCCATCGCGAGCATCGTCGCCCAGAGGATGTTGAGATCGTCGATCTCCTCGACGCTCGCGATCCCGACGCCGACATGGCAGTGCCGCCGGATCGCCTCGGCCAGCCGTTCGCGCTGGGCGGCGCTCAGCTTTTTGCTGTCGTTCAGCCCTTCGATCCCCTCAGGGCAGAGCACCACCGCAGCGGCAACCACCGGCCCCGCGAGCGGCCCGCGCCCGGCTTCGTCGACACCTGCGATCATGCGTCGTCCGCTAACCGCCAAGGTGGGAAGCGGCGATTTTCGCCCGCTTGGTAGAGGCAGATTGCATTGCCCGCCGGATCGATCAGCCGCGCCTCGCGCCACCCCCAATCTTCGTCACGCGGATCGGAAACCGGCACGCCGTCAGCGCGCAGTCGTGCAATCACCGCGTCCAGATCGGCGCATTCGAAATAGCAGATCGGCCCAGCAATTTCCTCGGCTGCCTCGATCGAAAAGGTCGATCCGCTGCTGCTTTCGAAACGTGCATAGCGCGGTGCCGCTGCGACAATCTGCTTCAGCCCGAGCGCCCGGTAAAAGGCGACACTGGCATCATAATCCGCGAGCGGCACGGTCACCTGATTGAAATCGGGCATCACGTCTATCCTTCAAGTTCATCGAACGGCACGACGCCGAGGTGATGCCCCATTGGACCATGGCCCGCCCCAAGGTCGGGCGCTGAAAGCAAGGCGATCCGCACGAACCTGATCGCAAGAACGAACGCATCGGCGATCGGCATGCCTTCCCCCAGCCCGCAGGCCAGCGCGCTGGCGAAGGTGCAGCCCGTGCCGTGCGTATTGCTCGTGTCGATCCGCTTCCCCTGCAATTCGCGCAGCGTTTCGCCAGCGGGAGAGAGCAGTCGATCGACAATGATAGCGCCGTCGCCGTGCCCGCCCTTGATGACGAGGTGGCAGCCATGCGCGAGGATTGCCGCTTCGCCACCCAGCGCGGCAAGCTCGGGCAGATTGGGCGTGACGACCGACGCAAGCCCCATCAGCCGCTTAAACACAGCGATCGTGGCTGGATCGGCGAGCGTCGAGCCGCTCGTGGCGATCATCACCGGATCGAAGATGATCGGTACATCAACGGTTTCCAGCCAATCCGCCACCGCATGCGCCGTCTCCGCCGAGCCGATCATCCCGATCTTCACCGCATCGACGCCGATGTCCGACACGCATGACTCGATCTGCGCGATCACCATCTCGGTCGGCACCGGCATTACGGCCTGCACCCCCAGCGTATTCTGCGCCGTAATCGCGGTCACCGCCGTCATCGCGTGGCCGCCGAGCATTGTTACCGTCTTGATATCGGCTTGTATGCCCGCGCCACCGCCCGAATCGGACCCGGCGATGATCAGGATGCGCGGGGTCATGCCGCGGGTCTCACGACGCGAATTTGCGCGCGCTGCTCGCGGGATTTTGCTTCAGCGCCTTGCCCGTGCGCGTCGGGCGATCGAGCAATTCGCCGCCGCAATTGGGGCAACGCTCATCGAGCGCATCGGCGCATTCGGCGCAAAAGCTGCACTCGAACGAACAGATGAACGCGCCCGGCGCGTCGGCGGGCAAATCCGCGCCGCAGCGTTCGCAATCCGGGCGCATCTCCAGCATCAGGCGCCGCCCTTCACGTCGAAATCGACCGTGATGTTGCCGCGCGTCGCGTTCGAATAGGGGCAGACCTGGTGCGCGTCGTGGACGAGCTTTTCGGCCGCCGCCTGATCGAGCGTCGGCAGGGTAACGACATGCTTGACCGCGAGGCCAAAGCCCACGCCATTGTCGTTGGGGCCGATCGAGACATGCCCCTCGACCGTCGAATCGCCGATATCGAGCTTTTGCGACCGCGCGACGAACATCATCGCCGACTGAAAACACGCCGCATAACCCGCCGCGAACAGCTGCTCGGGATTGGTCGCCGCCCCGCCCGGCCCGCCCATCGCCTTGGGCGTCGCGGTGTCGAGATCGAGCACGCCATCATCGCTGGTAACATGGCCCTGACGGCCCCCATGCGCGGTAGCAACAGCAGTGTAGAGCGTTTTCATGGGTGCGGCCCTTTCTGGAGGGGTGTGGTGATGCGGAGGCTATAGCGCGGTTTGGAGGCGGGGTGGAGGGGGTGTGGGGGGCGTGCCCCTTAATCCCGGGCGTCCTGCGGCTCCCGCGCAATCCCAACTCCTGCCCATCGGTCATTTGTAGATTGGCGGCTCATTCGAGCAAGCCGTGTTGCGCCTCGCATAATCTCATGTGCGAGGTCTATGGTGTTCCTTATGGCAGAGACCGAAACACCTGAGGAGACACTCGCACGGCTAATGCGCGCGCCGCTTGGGAAGATGAGCAATAGCGCAGCCCTAAACAGCGTTGGGCACCTCATCGACTTGGCTACCGATTTAAGCGACGATGCTGCGATCACTCGGGCATTTGTCCAGCTAGCGTCCTTCAAACGCCGCGACCTGCCGCCGGTCGACGTTGCCTTGCTGCACTATTTTCGGGCGAACGCTTGGCACGGACGGAGGCTTATTCGGGCCGAGCCGGGGCCTCGCGCTTGGGAACAGCCCGAGCGTCAGGAACAAATTCTCGAATTGTTTAGGGCGCGGAATCATTGTGGGTTTGCGGGGCTTCCAAAGGAGCGCCGGTGTCAGATTCTAACCAATCTTGGTCTCCAATTCCTTGAGGTCGGTCGTTTTATCGAGGCGATCGAACTCTGGGACGAGGCGCTTGAGTTGATCCCGAATTTCGCGATGGCCCTTGGGAGTCGAGGCACTGGCTTTCGCTATTACGGTGCAGGCTGCGAGGACGGTTATCATCACGCGGTGCTGCTTATGACGGCACAGCGTTCTTTCGCTGCATCGATTTCGCCTGATGCGCACTGGGATGGCGAATATCCCGACGGGGTAGCTGGAACCTTCGCACTGAGCGCGCAGAAGATTGCCAGGGAGTTCGATGTGGATGCCATCGAGACGGATTTCTCATCCGACACACTTTCGCTCGGTCGCAGTGGCGAGGAGCAGGACTACCGCCGCTGGTGCCTGCGCCATCGCCTATTCTTAAACCCATTAAACGACGTGACCAGTCGCACCGTCGCCGCTAGCGACCCCGTCATACTCCCCAGCATAACTGTCGGACTCGAAGTCGAGGGCGTCCCCCCAGTGATCGGCTTCTTCAACCAGATGAAGCAGGAATACGCCCATGCGCGGCATATGCTCTTCGAGAGCCGTTCGGAAGACCAGACCCACTATGCGGATCGGCGAGTCCGCCTCCATAACACCTTGGATTATCCCAGCTACTCAATATATGCTGAGAGGGTCCGAACCGCGTTTCGGCTCGGATATGGGCTGCTCGACAAGATCGGCTATTTCATCAATTACTATTGGGGCCTCGGCAGCGATGCACATCGCGTTGGGTTTCGATCAGTCTGGTATGTAGATGCCGAGGCTGGGCAAGGACTACATCCACGCTTTCATGGGTATGAGAATTGGCCATTGGTTGGGCTATTCTGGCTAGCGAAAGACCTGTTCGACGACCATTTTCAGCGCGTCACGAACCCGGAAGCTCGCGAAATCTTTATCCTCCGCAACTCCCTGGAGCATAAGTATCTTCAGCTTCATAATGAATGGGGCGCGGACCGGGACGCCATTTCCAGTGGAGGATTTGGGCTTTCGATCGGTCGCCTTGCCTTCGAAGTGAAGGCGCTTCGAGTACTGAAAATGGCCCGTGCAGCGCTAATCTACCTGGTCTTGGCGGTCCGGCAGGAAGAACAACTGCGGAATGCAGCAAACGAAAAGGAGCGCTTGGTTATGCAAATGTCGCTCTCCCGCTTTGACGATGGCTGGAAGCGCTAGGCGGTGTTGACAAAAGATTTAACCCAAAGTCTGGCGGCGGCGAGGTTGAGGA